>JANOHI010000254.1:0-24088 GCA_031406385.1 Acidimicrobiia bacterium | reverse complement strand
TAAGGCTCGAGCAGGTCGATGACCTTCACGCCGGTCTCGAACATCTCGCGCTTGGGCTCGAGGGTATCGAATGCCGGGGGACGTCGGTGGATGGCCCAGCGCTCGGTGACTCCTTCGAGGGGGGCGCCGCCGGTGTCGAGGGGCTCGCCGAGCACGTTGAACACGTGACCCTTCACGACGTCGCCGACCGGCACGGTGATGCCGTGGCCGAGCTGGCGGACCGTGGCGCCACGGACCATACCGTCGGTCGGGCGCATGGCGATCACACGCACGCGGTTCTCACCGATGTGCTGGGCGACCTCGGCCCAGACTTCCTCGGTCACTCCATCGATGACGACCGTGAGGATCACGGCGTCATTGATCTCGGGGAGCGATCCGGCGGGGAACTCCACGTCGACCACGGGACCGGCGATCGAAACGATCCGGCCTTCGAGGAGGTTTGTGTTCTCGGTCATCGTCATGATGATTTCCTTGGAGGTGCTGGGGTGTGCGAGGGAAGGACAGGAGTGGCGAAGAGGACAGTTCAGCTGTTCGCCGAGCCGTGCAGGTGCGCATCATGAACGCGCTCCTGGAACAGATCGGGGTTGTGGGTCTGCGTCGGGATGAGCTCGGCCGAAGCGTTCTTCAGAGCTTCGGCGCCGCCGACGATCTCCATGATCTCCGTGGTGATCGAGGCCTGACGGGCAGTGTTCATCTGACGGGAGAACTTCTTCACGAGCTCACCAGCGTTCTCCGTGGCCGACTTCATGGCCCGCTGACGGCCGGCATGCTCCGATGCGGCCGCATCGAGGAGGGCGGCGAACAGACGGCTCTCGACGTAACGGGGCAGCAGAGTCGAGAGAATGGCGTTCGGCTCGGGCTCGAACTCATAGCCGGCACTCGCTCCCTCGCCCGTGGACCCGGCTCCGGCATCGAGTTCGATCGGCATGAAGCGACGCAGCACGGGCCGCTGCGAACCGGCGGACAGGAACTGCGTGTAGGCCAAGTCGACCGAGTCGACCTCGCCGGCGTCGAAGCGGCCCTGGATCTGCCGGGCAATATCGCGGGCGTTTTCATACGACGGGTTGTCGGTGAAGCCCTTGAACGACGAATCGATGGTGTAGCGGCGAAACTTGAAGTATTCCTCGGTCTTCTTGCCCACGGCGATGAGGACATAGGAACGACCAAGCGCAATGTCAGCCTGGAGCGCCCGCTCGGCGAGACGAATCACCGACGAGTTGTATGCGCCGGCGAGTCCACGATCGCCTGCACACACGATGTAGGCAACGGTCTTCACCGACTCCTTCGGGGTGAGCAGCGGCTGGCCTGCTCCGGCACCACTCGATGCGAGCGATCGGATCACGTTCGTGATCTGGTCGGCATAGGGACGTGCAGCAGCAACGCGCTGCTGCGCCTTCACGATCCGCGTGGCGGCGATGAGCTCCATGGCACGGGTGATCTTCTTCGTGCTGTTGACGCTCTTGATCCTGCGCCGCAGGATTCGTTCTTCACCACCGGCCACGATATGGTCCCTTCATTCCCTAGGTGCGCTTATGATCTGGTCGGCTCGAAGCCGATCAGCCCTTCGCCGCAAACGACGCCTTGACGCCGTCGATGGCCTTGCCAAGACGATCGCCTTCCGGAAGCTTTCCGGTGGTGCGAATGTCGTCGAGGATGTCGCGGTGCTGCGTGCGGAAGGCCTCGAGCAGGTGCGCCTCGAACGGCCCGACCTGCTTCACCTCGATGTCGTCGAGGTACCCGCGGGTTCCGGCGAAGATCGCCACAACCTGCTCCTCGACGCGCAGCGGGGAGTAGGCCGGCTGCTTGAGCAGTTCGACGAGTCGGTAGCCGCGGTCGAGCTGCGCCTGCGACACCTTGTCGAGCTCGGAACCGAACGACGCAAACGCTTCGAGCTCGCGGAACTGGGCAAGGTCGATCTTCATCGACCCAGCCACTGCGGACATCGCCTTGATCTGCGCCGACGAACCAACCCGGGAAACCGAGATACCGACGTTCATGGCTGGGCGGATACCGGAGTTGAAGAGGTCGAGGTCCAAGAACACCTGGCCGTCGGTGATCGAAATCACGTTGGTCGGAATGTACGCAGATACGTCGCCGGCCTTCGTCTCGACGATGGGGAGAGCAGTCAGTGACCCACCACCCATGGCGTCGGAGAGCTTTGCCGCACGCTCCAGGAGCCGACTGTGGAGGTAGAACACGTCGCCGGGATAGGCCTCGCGTCCCGGTGGGCGGCGAAGCAGCAGCGACATCTGACGGTACGACTCGGCCTGCTTCGAGAGGTCGTCGTAGACGATGAGTCCATGCTCGCCGTTCTCCATCCAATGCTGACCGATGGCGGCGCCGGTGAACGGGGCAAGGTACTGAAACGGGGCCGGGTCGGCGGCCGGGGCGTTCACGACCACGGTGTATTCCATGGCGCCCGCCTCTTCGAGCGCACGCACGGTCTCGGCCACCGACGAGCCCTTCTGGCCGATCGCGACGTAGATGCACTTCACGCCGAGACCCTTCTGGTTCATGATCGTGTCGATCGCCACCGAGGTCTTGCCGGTCTTGCGGTCACCAATGATGAGCTCACGTTGCCCACGACCGATGGGCGTCATGGCGTCGATCACCTTGATGCCGGTCTGCATCGGTTCCTTGACCGGCTTGCGCTTCACGATGCCCGGAGCCTGAATCTCCACGCGGCGCTGACGGAGGTCGCCGGTGAGGGGACCCTTGCCGTCGATTGGCTCACCGAGAGCATTCAGCACTCGACCGAGGACGCCGTCACCAACCGGGACCTGGAGGATCTTTCCAGTCGCCTTGACGCTCTGGCCCTCTTGGATGTGGCCGGTGTCGCCGAGGATCACGGCGCCGATCGAGTCCTCGTCCAAGTTGAGGGCGAGACCAAGGGTGCCACCCTCGAACTCCAGCAGCTCGTTCACTCCAGCGCCGGGAAGGCCGCCGATACGCGCAATGCCGTCACCCACTTCGAGAATGCGACCGACCTGCTGCTGGGTGACCTGCGGGTTAAACCCGTCGAGGCCCCTGCGCAGGGCGGCAGTGATGTCATCGGTGTTGATCGTCAGCTCGGCCATGGTGGTCCGGGTTCTCCTACGAAAGTGTTTCGACGGGCGAAAGAGGTGAAGCGGGTACTACGTGTACTGATTGTCAGTGTGCAGAGCTTCTGAGCATGAGCTCAGAGAGCTGCCTTGAGCTGTTCGAGGCGATTGCGGATGGAGCCGTCGATGACGGTGTCTCCAATGGTGGTGACCACGCCGCCGATGACCGACGGATCCACGAGGAACGTGAGGACGACCTTCTTGCCGGTCGACCGCTCGATCGCTGTGCTGAGGGCCCCCTGCTGATCGAGTGAGAGCGGATGGGCCGAGCGAACCTCGCCCGACACCCGACCCTGCTCGCTGGCGGCCCGGCTGAGAAATGCCGACGCAACCGCAGGAATGTCCTTGGCCCGCCCGGCACCGACAAGCATCGACACCAGGTTGGCGGTGACGGGGCTCGTACTGCCGAGAAGCTCCGACACGACTGTCTGCCGACGCTCGACCGGCAGGAAGTTGTCGGTCAACGCAGACTGGAGCTCCGGTGATCCCTCAAAAGCGCCGGCAAAGGTGGCGAGTTCGTTACCGACGACGCCAACGGCACCTTCGGCGCGCGCGACCTCCAGAAAGGCAGCGGCGTATCCCTCAGCGAGAGCACTCATGGAAGTCCTTGCAATCAGTTCTTGGTGAGCGGGTGGTTAGTTCTTGGAGAGTTCGGCGATGTAGCGATCAACAAGGGCCGCGTTGGTTTCCTTGTTCATGTTCGCTCCGACGACCTTCTCGGCAAGATCGAGCGACAAGCCCTTGACATGCGCTTGGAGGTCCGCCTTCAACCGGTCCGCCTGAGCGTTCAGGTCTTCGCTGGCCTTCGCCCGGATGGCCGATGCATCAGCTTCGGCCCGGGCGATGAGATCCTTGCGGACCGCTTCAGCCTGCTGCCGGGCATCGTCGATGATGCGGTTGCTCTCGGACTGGGCGTCGGCGAGCTTCGCCTTGTACTCGGCGATCATCGTGTCGGCATCGCCCTTGGCCTTCTCGGCCGAGGCGAGGTCACTCTCGATGCGCGCCGAGCGAGCGGCCATCGTCTTCTTGATCGCCGGCACGGCGAACTTCCACATCAGGAGCAAGAGCGCCAGGAAGGAGACGGCGCCCCAGATGATCTCGTCCGTGGCGGGGAGAATCGGGTTCGGCGACTTCTGGCAGTTCTCGACCGGTTCGCCGCGTTCGAGCGCCTCGATGCACTCCTTGGCGGGATCAGCGGCGGTGACGATGACCGCAGTTTGGACCGAAGCCTGAGCGGCGGTTACTGGTGCGGCGAAGCTGACGAACGTCAGTGCGCCGATGGCTGCGAGTTGCTTGAAGCGCATGGCTTCCTTCCGGTTCCGGGGCCGCTCGCCGATCAGGCGAACTTGAGAAGAATGAAGACGACGAAGCCGATAAGGGCGAGGGCTTCGGTGAAGGCGATACCGAGGAACATGGTGGTGCGGACCATGCCGGCAGCCTCGGGCTGACGAGCCATGGCCTGCACGGCGTTGCCGACGAGATAGCCGATGCCGATGCCCGGGCCGATGGCGCCGAGGCCGTAGGCCAGACCGGCGCCGGTGGCGGCAGCGTTGGCCTTCTGTTCGGCGGCAGTAAGGCCGGCTTCAGCTGCCTGGACGAGGAGGATGCTCATGGAAATGCTCCTTGGAGAGGTTAGAACGAGGTGTTCTTGCGTGATGTTGCGAGTGAAACGTGGTGTTGCTTAGGGGTTCGCGACGGAATGTCTCGCGAGCTTGTTCCGAGCGGTCTAGTGCTCGGGGTGCAGGGCGCCACCGATATAGACGGCGGCAAGCAAGGTGAAGATGTAGGCCTGCAGGAAGGCGACGCCGAGCTCAAAGCCCGTCATCAGGATCAACATGATGAGCGGCAAGATGCCGATCGGCTTGAGGACGAAGGTGTCGGCCGTCACCATCGTGTGAGTGAGCACGGCGAAGGTGACGAGGAGGATGTGGCCGGCCAGGATGTTGGCGAAAAGACGGACGGCGAGGGAGAACGGGCGGACCAAGAACACCGAGATGAACTCGATCGGGGTTACCAGGATGTACAGCGCCTTCGGCACGCCCGGCGGAAAGAGCGCTCCCTTGAAGTAGTGGCCGACGCCTTGGGCCTTCATGCCGGCGACGTTGAACACCACCCAGACGATGAGTGCGAGGATCGCCGGCACGGCCATGCGGGCATTGCCGGGCATCTGCCAGCCCGGGATGATGCCCGGGATGTTGTTGAAGAAGATGAAGAAGAACAGCGTCGCCAGGAACGGCACGTACTTCCTGCCCTCGTGGCCCATGACCTCGTCGGCGATGTTCTTCTCGATGAAGTCGACGGACGCCTCGGCCATGTTCTGCATCCCGGTCGGCACCAGGGCCCGCTTCCGGGACCCGGCCCAGAAGAACAAGATCGTGGCGGCGACGGCGAAGAAGTTCGTCAACGCGATCTTGTTGATCGCGAAGGTGCCCTCGGTGCCGAAGAGGCTTTTCCACTCCAGGAGATGGCTGATCGGCGGGAAGGCGAGACCTCCACCTTCACCAGCTGCGGCAAACACTGTTCCGAGGATGCTCACGGAAGGATCACTCCTTGACGAGGGATTGACTGGGTTTGAGGCCGGGGAACGCAAGCGTCGCCGAAACGTGACGCATCTCCCAGAACAACAGACCGAGGTGGGTGACGACGATGGTCAGGCCGAGGGGGATCAGTTCGATCCACGGACGGTCCTTGACGGCCAGGACGGCGATGGTGATGAGGCCGAGACGGAGCAGATAGCCGAAGAGCGCGGCGGCCATGACAAAGGCGACGGAGATCCGCGCCGCGGTGTCGAGCAGCCAGGCGGAGAGAACGAAGTTGACGACGATGAGCCCGAGGCCGAAGGCGACGGAGGACACCCCGGCAAAACCCCATCCGATGAATCCGAGAAGCAGGATGACCGGGGCGATGAAACCGGCGCGCTTGGCGATGTCCTTGGCGACGCTCAATTCCACGCCGTGGCCGCCGGCCGGACTGAGCATGGCGTTGGCGGGCACGGAGTTCGAGGCCATCACGATCGGGCCTCAGTAGTCGAATCTGCGGAATGCTTGGACCACACCGAGTTCTCGTCGTGCCTGCGCATCTCAAGGTCGTAGCCGTACCAGAGCTTCACGCCGGTGCCGGCGAACGCAATGACCACGGCGAGGATGGTGAAGAGCGGGGTGGTCTCGAAGAAGCGGTCAAGGCCGAACCCCACGAGACCGAAGACCAAAGGAGCGACGACGAGTTCGAACGCGCGCGTCATTCCATCGGCGTAGCCGGAGTAGAGCTTGCGTCGGAAGTCGCGTTCGAGCATCAGGAGCGTTCGTTCGTGGGCGGGAGGGGCCTGCAGCGAGCCACAAGTGTGGAGGCGAACTCTCTGTTCCGCCAAGTCGCTTGTGAATACAATCACAAGCGTACTGGCGCCCCGAACGCTTCGCAACTCGCTCGATCCGTTTCTTCACCGTTCTGGCCGAGAAACCACGAGGCTGTTCTCGTCCTCCTTCTTGGCCGCCAGAGGGTCGGCGCCGGTGGCGATTCGGGAGAGATTCGTCAAGGAAAGCGTTCCGGGCGCGAAATAGCTCCCGTGGTCCTGCGCCCCCGCCGCGGAGAACGTCCGTGCACCGAATCCCCTCGACGCAGGATCGCGCCCGTGCACGGGCGCAAAGGGAATCACGTCGCGCGGGTGCGGTGGCCCGAAGTCGACCGACACCCTGACCGGCAAACCGGTGAACGGCAGCGGCAACGGCAGCGGGACGCGCCGAGGAACGAACGCCCGCCACCGGGTTCTGAGAGTCACCGACAGATGACCCGGATCTATTCCCTGCACCTTCGCCGCCCACACATCGATGTCACTGTGCCCGAGCGAGGCCCGCATCGGCACATTCATGCCAGGGCTCCCGACCACTGCCACGTCCCCAATCCGAAGCGCCGCGACCCGGTCGTTGAGCTCGTTCGATCTCATTGTCTCGCCGACGACCACGGATCCGTAGCTGTGACCGACGATCGTGATGTGGGAACGGGGAGCCATTCGCCGGATCAGCTCAAGGTCGGCCACTAGGGCGCCGGCGCCCGTTCTGGCGCGACCTGAGCCTGCCCCTTCGAGGAGACCGCGGACGCTCAGGTCCGGCGTGCGGTATCCGAGCCACGACACCACCGCGACATCGGGACTCCGGGCCTGCATCGCCGCAGCAAGGTCACGTCCCTTGATGCGGGCGTTCGTGTCGTAGTCGGCGAGTGAGTTCGTCATGCCGGGGACGATCACCGCAACGTGCGCAGCACGCTCGAGGTCACCGAAGACTTCGACGACGGCACCGTGATCTCGGGCATCGATGCGGAGGAATCGGCGGGTAGCGCCGCCGGCGAGCCTTCGGGCCGCTCCCGACGGCGTGAGAAGGGCCCGGCTGCGCATTGACGTTTGGAAGGTCGACGACATCGTCCGCAAACGATGCGACAGGTCGGCCGCATCAAGAGCGCGGCCGGTTACCGAAAGACCGGTTTCGATCGAACGAGCGCCGTGGGCCAGCCGGAGGGGTCCCATCGGAGAGACGCGCGCTGATGAGGAGCAGCGACACGCTGCGCTCTCGATGGCGAGCGCATATGTCTCGAAGGCATCGGCAAGCGCCAACAGCTCCGCTGGCTTCGCGGCGATCCGCCACCGGCCCGACATTGCACGCTCTGCGGTCATGTTCCGAGCACAGCACGAGATCAGCGGGATACATCGGCGGGCACGCTCGACGCCGCCGGATCCGCACCGCCCAGGCGCATGCAACCCTCACCGGCGACCCGGCGCGTGCACGTTCCGTCGAGCCGAGACAACCGTCAGACAGATGTGGTGGCGTCGGGCGCTGTAGGCGGCGGCGCAAGCTTGCGCAGGCGTCGCTCCGCCCGAAGATCGGGGTGGAGCAGCGCGAATGCGATGGTCGCAAGAAGAAGGGCAACGAGAGGGACGAGTGGCCAGCGGCCCGACGAGAACATCGGCGCAAGAACGAACCCTGACGCAATCGTCGTCAACGACCACAGGATCAGTACGGTTCGACGCGGCCCGTGCCCCAACTCGACCAGCCGGTAGTGGATGTGCTCACGATCAGCGGTCGAGAAGCCCGAACGCCGTACGGTCCGCGTGACGAGCAATCGGGCCGTGTCGGCGATCGGAACCACAAGGATCAGGAGGGGGATGAACAGCGGAGCGAGGAAGAAATACGTCTGGTTCGGGATCGGGACTCCGGGAACTGAACGCCCACCGACCACCGACGTGGACACCGCAAGAAGCAGACCGAGCAGCAATGCCCCACCGTCACCCATGAACACCCGCGCCGGACTGAAGTTATACGGAAGGAAACCGACGCACACACCACCCGCGACAACAGCGACAAGCGGACCGAGGTTCGATCCGTCGATGGAGCCGGCGTCGAACAAACGGGTCGAATACAAGAAGAACGCCACCGACGCGATTGCCACAATTCCCGCAGCCAGGCCGTCGAGACCATCGATGAGATTGATGGCATTGCACATCCCGACGAGCCACAGCACGGTGACGAGAGCGGTGAAGTCCGGCGAGATCTGAATCGCTCCGAGGAACGGGACCTGCACCTGATCCAGCGTGACGCCCAGCGCGTAGAGCGCGCTGCCGGCGAGCACCATTCCCGCCAGTTTCGCCGGCGGAGACAGATCAAGTCGATCGTCGACGCATCCGATTGCCGTGATCACGACGGCACCGACGATGACACCAACCGGCTCCGAGGATGACGCAAACACCTCACGGAACTGTTCGACTCGCGACGCCACCAGGAAGCCGACGATGACGCCGATCAGCATGGCGATGCCACCCACCTGGGGGACTGCCCGATCGTGGAGCCGCCGCTCGCCGTCGGGGTATGCAATGATCTGGAAGTGGTAGCCGAGGCGTATCACCACGGGCAGCGTCGCCGCCGTGACGAACGCCGCAATCGTCGCAATCGTGAGGTAGCCGAGCACCGGGTTCCGTCGTGGCTGACTAGGTCGTTACGTCGGTCGTCTGGGGTCAGTCGAACAGGGTCGCCCGAACGACAGCAACGATCAGGAAATGGGAAACTTCCGGCAAAACTCGGCCACTTCATGACCGATGCGGGAAATCGCGTCGGCGTCGTCTCGTCGACGGAGCGCCTCACCGAGTAGTCCGGCGATCAGCGGCATTTCCGATTCCGTCATTCCCTGCGTGGTTACCGACGGCGTTCCGATGCGCAAGCCGCTGGTGACAAAGGGTGACCTCGGATCAAAGGGAAACTGGTTCTTGTTCAGCGTTATGCCGGCGCGGTCGAGCACTTCCTGGGCGACCTTGCCGGTGAGATCTGTGTCGAACGGCCGGAGGTCGACCAGCATGAGGTGGTTGTCGGTTCCGTCGGTGCACAGCCGAAAACCCTCCGTCTGCATGGCCTCGGCGAGGGCCTTCGCATTCGCCACGATCTGCTGGGCATACACAGTAAATTCCGGACGCTGCGCTTCGGCGAACGCGACGGCTTTCCCGGCGATGACGTGCTCGAGCGGTCCGCCCTGCGATCCCGGGAACACGGCGCGGTCGATGGCGGGCGCAAGCTCCTTCGTTGACAGGATGCATCCGCCGCGAGGGCCGCGCAGCGTCTTGTGAGTGGTGAAGGTGACGATGTCGGCGTAGGGCACCGGGTTCGGGTGCACGCCGCCGGCGATCAGGCCGGCGATGTGGGCGGCGTCGAACATCAGCAGCGCGCCGACCTCGTCGGCGACGGACCGAAAGGCCGCCGGGTCGATGATCCTCGAATACGCAGTGGCTCCGGCAACGATGAGCTTGGGGCGCGACTGAAGGGCGACGTGGCGCACATGGTCCATGTCGATGCGCTCGGTCTTCTCGTCGACACCGTAGGACGTGAAGTCGTAGAACTGCCCGGAAAGGCTCACCGGAAGGCCGTGAGTGATGTGGCCGCCCTGGTCGAGGCGCAGGCCCATCGCCTTGTCACCCGGTTTGAGCACCGCGAGATAGGCCGCGGTGTTTGCGTTTGCCCCCGAGTGGGGCTGCACGTTCGCGTGCTCCGCCCCGAAGATCGCCTTCACCCGGTCGATAGCGATCTGCTCGACCTCATCGATGATGGCGTTGCCGCCGTAGTACCGCTTGCCCGGATACCCCTCCGAGTATTTATTGGTAAGAACCGAGCCGACAGCGGCCATGACCGCGGCAGAGGTGAAGTTCTCCGAGGCGATGAGCTGAAGACCGGACTGTTGGCGCTCGCGTTCGGCGTCGATCAGGTCGAACACCGGGTCGCGTGGATAGTCGTGAGCGGTAGCGGACACACCCTAAGGCTACCCGTGGTCGCCGAGCAGCCCGCGATGCACAAAAGAGGGCATCCGTTGGCCGCCGCTACCGTCTTTGCCGAGTGAACGGGCGATCCGTCGAGCATCTTCCGGGCCTGGACAGCCTCCGAGGGCTCGCCATCGCCACCCGATCCGCGCTGACGCGACGTCTGTCGGGCTAGCCCGTCGTCAGTCGGGCCGGACGATCGCCTCGATCTTCGCGACCCGGGCGGCGTGGCGACCACCCTCGAACGGCGTGGCCACGAACGCGTCAAGGGCATCCTTGGCCACCTGCACACCGAGAAACCGTTCGCCCATGCAGACCACGTTGGCGTCGTTGTGCAGCCGCGCAAGGCGAGCGCTCGTCACGTCGTGAACCGTCGCTGCCCGTGCTCCAGCCCGAGTGGCGGCGATGGCGATACCGATACCGCTTCCGCACACGGCGAGCCCCAGATCGGCGCGACCATCGAGCACTGCGCCGGCGACGGCGGCACCGAAGTCCGGATAGTCGACCGATGCGTCGCCATGCGTACCCAGATCGAGCACCTCGATCCCGCCCTCGCGGAGATGGGCAACGAGGATGTCCTTGAGATGCACACCGGCATGGTCGGCACCGGCAGCGAAACGGGGCCCGGCGGACGGATGATCAGTCATGACCCGAGACTACGGCTTGCCACCCGCACACCTGGCCGGCCGAAGCCACGTGTCGTTGGCGCTGCGATTTCCGGTTGGCGGTGTCGTGTTCACGGCATTCAGGCGCCGACCGCCCAACCTTCGGGGCAGCGACGGAGGCCGTCCTCGGTAACGAATCCATCGAGCCGCTGATCATGCGGCTCAACGGGAAAGCTGCCGGACGGGAGCACCTGCAGGGCGAAGACCGCCCCGACGGCAAAGGGTCGCCGCGCAGGGTCACGTCGGGCCGCCGCAAGCCAGCGATCGTAGTACCCGGCTCCCCCACCGAGTCGGTCGCCATTCTCGTCCACCGCTGTCGCCGGCACGATCACCAGATCGATCTGGTCCGAACCGACCTCATCAGCGTGACGGGCTTGGGGGATACCGAACAGTCCGTCGACCAGTTCATCCGCGCGCGTATCACCAAGCAACGAGGGTCCTTGCGAGGAGAGCCGATCGAAGGTCATGATCCCACCCGCCCGATCAACGATTCGCGGGATGGCGATCACTTTCCCATCGGCGCGACCACGCTCGACGAGGGGCCAGACATCGACCTCGGAGACCATCGGCACGAAGAGGGTGACCGTCGACGCCGATACCCACTCATCGCTCAAGGCAACATGTGCACATATGATCTCGGAAAGCCGCTCCCGGTCGATCGGATCGAGAGCGCGACGATCGGCTCGAGTCGAACGGCGAACCGCGTTCCGAACCGCCGCCCGATCAGCCGAATCGGAAGGAACGGTCACGATCCAGACAGGCTCATGTCGCGGATCGCCAGCGTGAGGCCGGCCGAACCGCCGGGGAGCCACTCGAGATCGGAGCCGATGGCCACGATGTCCATCAGCATCCGTTGAAGTGTTGACGCGATGGTGAACTCCCGGACCGGCTCGGCAAGCACGCCGTTGCGGACCATCAGGCCTTCTGCTCCCACGGAGAAATCACCGCTCACCGGATTGACACCCGAGTGGATCCCGCTCACCGACTGGACGAGGACGCCGTCGCCCACGTTCGCCAGGATCTCATCTCGCGACATCGTTCCAGGGCGAACAGTCAATGCCCGGCAACCTACGCCCGGTGTGCCTTTGAACCCACCACGCACGGCGCTACCAGTCGAGACCGCGGCGTGGCCGGCCCGGCGGGCGGAGGTGGAGTTGTGGACGAAGCCCTGGAGCACGCCGTCGGTGATCAGGGGAATGCGCCGAGTGGCCAGCCCTTCGGCGTCGAACGGCGTTGCGCCGTAGGCATCGGGGTTGGTCGGATCGTCGACGAGCGTGAACCCGGCGACGGCAACCTCTTGTCCAACGCGATCGGCAAAGAGGGAGCGGCCCTTCAGGACGGACTCGCCGTTGAGCGTCCCGCCGAGGATCCCGATCAGCGACGAGGTCACGTAGGGGTCGAACACGACGGTGGTGCGTCGCGACGACGGTTTGGTCGATCCGAGCAGACGCGTGGCTCGATCGACGGCCATCGCCGCCGCCTTGGCCACGTCGAGACCGCCCGGGGCCCTGCCGACCGAGTATCCGAACCCGGTCTGGGTGTCGTCTTCAGCACCGGCGATGGCATACGCCACGACGGAGCAACCGGTCCGACGGAACGACGCGTCGATCCCCGCCGTCGATGCGATCGCGACCTCGATGAGGCCGTCTCCGTAGCTTGCGCTGCGAAGCGAACGGATGCGGGCGTCGCCGGCCCGGACGAGACGTTCGAGTTCCATGGCCATCTCAACCTTGGCTTCGGTTGGGAACGACACGAGCGACTCATCCCAGATGTCGAGCGCAGTCGGGGCGACGCCGTCGGGCGAGGTCAGTCCGAGAAACGCATCGGGAGTCCCGAACGACGCGTTATCCCGGGCCTCCACGAGAGTGGCGAGGATCGATGCTTCATCGAGGGCGCCGGTGTAGGCAAACCCCTGGCGGCTCCCCTCCGGGCCGGGCAGCACGACGCGAATGCCGATGCCACTCGTCTCGGCGCTGGAGAGCGTCTCGATGTCACCCTGATAGATCTCGACCTCGGTGTCACGGGAGTGAGCGGCGTAGGCCTCGACCTGCTCATCTCCTTGCGCCCAGCCGACCACTCGGCGGACGAGATCACCCAGATCACTCATGCTGCTGTGCCGCCCACCGTGATCCCCTGCACCCGCAGCGTCGGGTTGCCGTCCGACACCGGAACACCCTGGCCGTCCTTGCCGCAGGTTCCGACACCCGTGGCGAAGTCGTTCCCGACGGCGTCGATGGCCTGGAGGACCTGTGGTCCGTTGCCGATGAGGTTGGCGTCTCGCAGCGGTTCGGTAATGCGACCATCCTCGATCAGATACGCCTCGACCATGCCGAAGACGAAATCGCCCGTGGCGGTGTTGACCTGGCCCCCGCCGAGCTTGGCGCAGTAGATCCCGGACTCCGTTCCCGCGACGATTCCCGACGGATCATCGAGACCGGCCAGCAGATAGGTGTTGGTCATCCGAACGATGGGCAAGTGCTGGTAGCTCTGGCGGCGGCCGTTGCCCGACGGAGCATGGCCCTCTTTCTTGGCGTGGCGGAGGTCCCACATGTAGTCGGTGAGCACGCCGTCTTCGATGAGCACGTTGCGTTTCGTCGGGTTGCCCTCGTCGTCAATCGCGCTCGTGCCCCATTCGCGCGCATAGGAACCGTCGTCGATGATCGTGACGCCCTTCGCCGCGACCTGTTGCCCGACGCGGTTCCGGAAGACACTGGTGTCCTTAAGCACTAGGTCGGCTTCGAGGCCGTGCCCACACGCTTCATGGAACATGGTGCCACCCGCGCCCTTCTCGAGGACCACGGTGACCTTCCCCGACGGGGCGGGACGAGCGGAAAGCTTCGTCAGCGCCCGACCGGCGGCCTTCCGGCCGATCTCTTCGACGTCATAGTCGTCGAAGATCTCCCAGCCGAGTGTTTTCGCGGCGACGTCGTAACCCGTCTGCATGCCTGTGTCTCCGAGGGCGACGGCCTGCACCATCAACCGCGTCCGGACGGTCTCGTCTCCGGCGAGCATGCCGTCGGAGTTCACCACGAGGATGCGCCGCCGGGCGTCGCCGTACCCAACGGTCACTTGACGGATCGCCGACCCGGCGGCCCGGGCAGCGGCGTCGGCGCGCTTGAGAAGCTCGACTTTTTCCGATTTCGGGATCGAGTTGGGGTCAACGGCAACGAGATGGGGCCGCGGCTGCGATCGATCGGTGAGCGCCACGGACCGAGTCCCCCCGGCGCCGCTTCGGGCAGCCGCACTCGCCGCCTCGGCAGCCGCCAGAAGACCCTTCTCGGAAAGGTCGGCGGTGTGGGCGAATCCGGTCGTGTCGCCGCGGATCACGCGGATCCCGGCACCTCGTTCGGCGCCACTGGTCAACTCTTCGATTCGCCCGTCGTCGAGGAGCGCTGAGCTGTTCACCCGATCCTCCACAAAGACCTCGGCGAAATCGCCGCCGGTGCGCAGGGCCGCAGCCAGGACAGATTCGAGAATCGGCTGACCGACGAGCGTCAGCAGAGGCGAGGCAAGGGCAGTCATCGGAAACTCCAGAGGAAATGGTGGCTCGCTGAAGTCTTGCGGCCATCTCCGAATGTAGGGCGGATGCGCGCCCTACGGTCTCCATCGACCCCGAAACGGGCGTGGCGTCGCAACGTCACCGCCCCGCCGAACCCACTCCCCTACGCTGGCACCCGTTCATGACGGATCACCTCGTCTCCCCGGCTGAGCCGGAACCGCTGGAACCGTCTGCGCCGCAGGCGGCATCGGCCGAGATCGACGAAGAGTTCGTCGAGCGTTGGTTCCGCGAGGACGCGCCTACCGACGAGCCGACACGTCCGAAGCTCCGACTGATCCACGAGGCCGCGATCATTGGGTTGCTCTACGGTGCGTACTGGTTCGTGCGCAACAGCCAGGGAGCGAACCTCGATGCGAAAGCACAGGCGTTCACCAACGCCAAGCGGGTCATCCAAGCGGAGCGTTGGATGGGGCTCTACCACGAGGAGTCGATCCAGGACTTCTTCCTGCAATCACGTCCGCTCATTCGGGTCCTCAACGGCTACTACGGCACCGCCCATTTCCTCATCACGATTGCGGCCATGGTGTGGTGCTTCCGGATGCTCCCGTGGCGGTATCGGTCGATCCGCAACGGGCTTGCGCTGATGACATGGTTCGCGCTCCTCGGCTTCAAGTTCTTCCCGCTGATGCCTCCGCGCCTTCTGCCCGAACGCTACGGCTACGTGGACACCCTCGAGGTGATCGGCGGGCCGTGGCACTTCAAGTCCGGTCCGGTCGCCCAGGTGTCGAATCAGTTCGCAGCCATGCCGAGCCTGCACTTCGGATGGGCGGCATGGTGCGCTGTGGCGTTCTGGCCATGGGCGACGACCTGGCGGCGAAAGCTCCTCCTGCTGGCGTATCCACTCCTCACGCTCCTGGCCATCGTGGCCACGGCGAACCACTTCATCCTCGACGCCCTCGGAGGATTTGCCGTCTTCACCATCGGCATGCGGCTGGGCACCTGGCTCGACCGGATCAACTGGTCACGGGTCCGGGCGAAGTTGCGACCGTCGAGGCCGGCGCGCTGAAAGCACGCGTCGAACGCGACAGAGCCGGCTAGAAGATCGAGTAGCCGCCGTCGACCAAGTGCACTTCGCCGGTGTGCCAGCGCGTCGCCGGTGACGCGAGGTACACCGCGAGGGGACCGAAGTCCTGAGGGGTCCCCCACCGGCGAAAGGGCATGCGCGGCATCACGGCATCGCGGAACCGGTCGTAGGCGAAGGTGCGTTCCGTCATCGGGGTCTCGACCCACCCGGGGAGGATCGCATTCGAGGAGATGCCGTGTCGGGCGAACTCGATCGCGCACGCCCGCATCATCGAGATGACGCCACCCTTGGTCGCCGCGTAATGCTGGCCGCGGGCCTGGCCTTGAATCGCTGCGAGCGACGCCGTCACGACGAGCGCGCCGCCGCCACCACGCCCAACCATGTGCCGAGCCGCCGCCCGCAATGTGTAGAAGACGCCGTCGAGGTTGACCCGCAGAACCCGATGCCACTCGTCGGCGGTCATCTCGATGAACGACGGCGCTGAGCCGCCCACACCCGAGTTGGCGAAGCAGGCGTCGACCCGGCCAAACCTCTCGAGGGTCGCGACGAAGGCCGCTTCCACCTCCGCTTCGTCACCGACGTCGCAGATCCATGCTTCAGCTTGGCCGCCGAGAGCACGTAACCGTTCGACGGCGGCCGTATTCTTCGTGGCGTTGGTCCCCCAGATCGCCACGCCGGCGCCGGCGCGCACGAGGGCCTCAGCCATGCCGAGGCCGATCCCGGAGTTGCCGCCGGTGATGAGCACCACGTGACCGTTGAGGTCGAATGGGTTGGCGGGGGCGGCGGGGCGCGGGATGTCGGTCACGCCGACGACGGTACGGCGGTTCCGGGTGAACGGCCAACCGCTACGTGTGCTCCCTGCTACAGCGTCATCGTGACCCGGATCACTGACGGGTCACCGACGACCCGCTTGAACACGGCGTTGTACGGACTCTTGCGAAACACCGCCTGCATGGCCGTGTTCTCGCTGAGCGTCTCGGCGACGAACCGGCGGATCGAGCGGCTTCGAGCGGCGTCGGCGAGACGTTCGATCAGATCCGAGGCGATGCCTTTCCCCTGGAATTCGTCGGCAACGACGAAGGCGACCTCGGCGGTGGGTTCCTCGGTGGCATCCTCGGTGACCAGGTCGTAGCGGCCAACGGCGATGATCTGTCCGTCGAGCACGGCGACGAGGGCCTCCCGCTCCTTGTGGTCGACGTTGGTGAAGAAGCTCAACATGGCGGGCGGCAGGTGGGCCTGCGAGGAGAAGAACCGCAGACGATGGGTGCGCTCGGAGCAGCGCTCGTGAAAGTCGTTGAGTGCCGAGGCATCGTCAGGGCTGATCGGCCTCACCGTATACGCCAAGCGGAGCGGGGTCGGGTCGGCAGCTCGATCCATGAATGCAGCGTGGCGCACAAGGTCATGACCCGATAGGGCCGATGGTCCCGCCGACCGGCCCTGGTCCTCGGCTGATTGCGCAAGCCATAGTGGACATGATGACGAACGCCGCGTCGCCCAGTCCGCTCCTTGTGGTGACCAACCACGTGCATGACCGCCATGACACGGGTGACCATCCGGAGAGTTCGCCGCGACTCGACGCTGCCCTGCACGGGCTGGGCCTCGCCGGACTCGGCGAGGCGTTCCACGACGTGGCGTCGCGGGCAGCGACGTTCGAAGAGATCGCGGCCGTGCATGATCCCGCTTACATCAACCGGCTGGAGGCGCTGTGCGCCCGAGGCGGAGGCCCGTTGGATCAGGACACGCCGGTTGTCGAAGGGTCATGGCATACCGCGCTCCACTCGGCCGGAGCCGGCTTGCTTGCGGCGGAATCGCTGGTGCGGGGGGAGGCAACGGCCGGTCTCGTAGTCACGCGCCCGCCGGGCCATCATGCCGGCCCAAAGGCCGGCATGGGCTTCTGTCTGTTCAACAACGTGGCCATCACCGCCAGGCAGCTCACGTCCAGGGGAGAGCGGGTGATGATCATCGATTGGGACGTGCACCACGGCAACGGCACGCAGGACGTGTTCTGGGATGACGACCGTGTGCTCTTCGTGTCACTTCATCAGTACCCGTACTATCCCGGCACCGGTGCCGTGCACGAGACCGGAGGGCCGAACGCGTCGGGGAACACGATCAACGTCCCGCTCCCCCCGGGGACGACGGGCGACGTGTTCCTCGCGGCGTTCGACACGCTGATCGCTCCTTCGGCGGCCGAGTTCTCGCCCACTTGGGTGCTCGTCTCCGCCGGCTTCGACGCGCACCGTGACGATCCCCTTGCCGACATGTCCCTCACGTCCGGCGACTTCGCCGACCTGACCCGGCGAACACAGGACCTGGTGGCAGAACCGAGCCGTCTCCTGCTGTTCCTCGAAGGCGGCTATGACCTCCGGGCCCTCTCGATGAGCGTCGGAGCCTGCGCCGCCGCTCTCTGCGACAGCGCCTACCGACCCGAGCCGGCGTCGAACGGGGGGGCTGGATCGTCGGGCGTTCGGGCATCGATCGACGCGCACCGTCTCGCCCGCTGGTGAGCCGGGAGCAATTCCCCGTGCGGAATTCCCCGGTTGCAACGGGTCGGCCACCGGGCCGGTCGACTCACACCAGAGGGTTGATCTCCGACGCTGCGAGATCACCCGGAACAAGTCCGGGAAGCCAGGTGTGGAGATCTCGCTGCTGTGAGGGGTTCGCCGGTTCGTGCACCGTGAGCCCGTCGGCGAAGTAGATCACCGTCATCACTTCGCGAATGGTGCCGGAGGAGTTGGCACACGCGTTGTGCACGGTCCACCCGCCGTGGAAGGTGGCGTCGCCGGCCGCCATCGGGACCGGGGTGGAAATCGGGTGGCCCAGTTCGGCGACCAGGGCGACGAAGTGGGCATCGGAATCGTCGGAGATCACCGCTTCGCCGAGCGAACCGGCGCTGTTCGTGCCCGAGCAGAACGACATTGCCCCCATGTCAGGGGTGATGTCGATGAGCGGCATCCACATCGTGACGCAGCGCGTTCCGTCGATCGGCCAGTACACCGAGTCCTGATGCCACGGCGTGTGTCCTCCGCCCGCTTCCTTGAACAGGGCCTGATCGTGATAGATCCGAACCCGATCACAGCCCAGCAGGGTCGACGCGATACCGGCGAAGCGCTGGGCGAGCGTGAACCTGGCCACGCCGGGATCGTGGCGCCAGAGGTTCATCACCTGGATGAACGCCTTGCCGTAGGTGTCGCGCTCGGCCATCGGCCGACGCTCGTTGTTGTAACGCATCGCCGCTGCGGCGATCACCGGTCGAAACGCCGCCGCTTCCTCGGCGGAAGCAACACCGCGGAGCAGAACATGGCCGTCGCAGCGATATGCGGCGACAGCATCGGCGGGAACAACGTATTCGGCAGAGCAGTCAGGAAGCTGGAGACCACGCATGGCGCACCCTGGGTGATGGTGGTGGGAAACGAAAAGAAGGGCCGGCTCACCCGCAGAGCAGATGCGCCGGCCCTCCTCGAATCGAGAACTACAGACCGATCGACGGGTCGATGAACTCGTTGGTGTACTGGTCCTCGACCTTGAAGCCAGCCGGGATGCCCTTGAAGCCACCCGACCTCACCATGAGGTCAAAGTGCTTCTGGAGGCGTTCGAAGTCGAAGTTGCCAAGGGTGCTGTCCGGGCCGTTGCCGACGAGGCCGAGTTCCTTCTGGGTCTTGACCGAGAAGTTGGCAAGGTCCGTCGAATACTTCCAAAAGTCCTTGTACTGGGCGACAGCGTCGACGATCATCGCGTTGGCGCGCTCGGGTGAGTTGATGAAATCAACCTGGGCCTGCTGCACCATTGGCACGAATTTCTTCAGGCACGGGCGGAGCTTGTCGAGGTCACCGGGGCGCACGCCCAGTGTCTGGGAGTAGTCCTGGTACCCAGCGTCGAAGAACGTCTGGAAGGCGACCGGCTTGCCCCATTCCTTGAACTCGAACTGGTACGAGTACGGCTCGGCGGATGCAAAGCCCTGCTGGGCAATCTTGCCCTTGGCAGCGATGAAGCGGGCGGGTCCGCCGTCATAGCTCGGGTCGAGCAATTTGTCCTCGACACGACCATCGGCCTTGAAGAACAGCATCGTGTCCTTGCTGAACAGGTTGAAGGTCACGCCGAGCTTGGCGAGATCGTCGATGGTCTTGGCCGTCGGATAGGTCTCGGGGTCCCACATGATGATCTGGGGGTTCTTCTCCAGCGGAGCAACGACCGAGATCAGCGGGGTCTTGTCCCACACGTTGGCTTCGCTGTTGTAGCTATAGCCCATGGTGATTGCCGCATCGGTCGCCATGACGGCCGACGGGCCCTGGAACCCAATGGCCGGACCACCCGTGCGAACCTCGAGCTGAACGCCGGTTTCGGAGCCGTCAGAATTGACGAGGCTGCCGGAGACGACTTTCTTGCCAACGTCGACCTTGTAGTCGGTACCGATCATTTGGTAGAGCGCACCGTGCTCTGACTCGGGGAACCAGTCGGTCTGGATCACGATCTTTTCCGGGCAGTCACCTGCCAAGCTGACAGGCGCCGCAGCAGCAGCCGCGGTCGTTTCTGCCGCCGCGGCCTCAGTCTCCGCCGCCGCGGCCTCAGTCTCCGCCGCCTCAGTCTCCGCGACCGCGGCCTCAGTCTCCGCGACCGCTGCCTCAGTCTCCGCGGGTGCGGCGGTGGTATCTGCGGAATCGCTACCGCATGCGGACAACGCCAGCATGGCGGCAATCGAAACGGCGACAAGGACGGTGGATCTGGTGCGCATTCTCACTCCTGTGTGGGGGTCGGGTTAGCGAAGGTGCGTCGTGTCCGGCACATGAGAACATCCCGGGACCTGTTGTGCAACCAACGACATTGATGTTATCAATGAAGCCAAATATCATGCCCGTCGCGGCCTCCCAAATCAACTCGGCCCGACGATTCAACGAAGTTGCAACGCAACGGAAACACTCGCTCGACACACTGATGCCCTACCGTCACACGTGATGATGGGCATCGCCCCGACCGAACCTCCACCAGGGAGTGACTATGGCATTCAGCGCATCGCCCACCGCGGACGCAGCATCCACACCGACGTTGTCGTTCCGGAACATCTCGATGCAGTTCCCCGATGGCACCCGGGCGATCTCCGACGTGTCCTTCGATGTCGGGAAGGGCGAGTTTGTGACGGTCGTGGGGCCGTCCGGCTGCGGCAAGTCCACCTTGCTCAAGATTGCCTCCGGGCTGCTCAAGGAAACCGGCGGTGAATGCCTACTTGACCGCTCGAACATCGGCTACGTGTTCCAGGATGCCACCCTGCTTCCGTGGCGCACGGTGCGGGGCAACGTGGAGCTGCTCATGGAGCTCCATGGCGTGTCCAAGCCCGAACGCACTGCGGAGGCCCAGCGGGCCATTGAACTTGTGGGCCTGAAGGGCTTCGAGAAGCACCACCCGAAATCGCTGTCCGGTGGCATGAAGATGCGGGCCTCGCTGGCGCGCACGCTCACCCTGAAGCCGCCGCTTCTGATGTTCGACGAACCGTTCGGCGCGGTCGACGAGATCACACGCGAGTATCTCAACGAGGAGACGCTGAAGCTCTTCACCCAGGAGCGGTTTGCTGGTCTGTTCATCACCCACTCGATCAGCGAGGCGGTCTTCCTCTCCACCCGCGTGCTCGTCATGAGCGCCCGCCCCGGGCGCATTGTTGCGACCTACGATGTTCCCTTCGCCTACCCGCGCCAACCAGAGCTTCGCTTCGACCCCGCGTTCGCCGCGCTTTCCGGCGAGATCAGCCACGCACTTCGAGGAGCACACGTATGAGCACGACCCTCAGCCCTGACTCTGCGGCGCTGGCCATGGCCGACCAGTCGTCGGTCGGCGATCCGGTCCTTCCCGACGATGCTCCGCCCACGGGGGTGAAACGGAGGGAGGGCGTCGCCGCGATCGTCCTTCCGCCGGTGCTCCTCGGGGCGATCATCGTCGGACTCTGGTACACCGTGAGCTATGCGGTCCTCGACGCGGACCGTCGCTTCCTCCTCGAACCTCCGCATCGCGTCTGGCAGAAAGGGTTCATGAACGGCGAAGCCCGTTCGGAGATGTTCAGCGGCATGTGGTCAAGCGGCAAGGTCGCGTTCTGGGGTCTCCTGATCGCCATCACCCTCGGTGCCGCGCTGGCCGTCCTCATGAGTCAGTCGAAGCTGCTGGAGCGGGCGGTGTTTCCCTATTCGGTGGTGCTGCAGTCGATGCCCATTCTTGCAATCGTTCCGCTGATCGGCTTCTGGTTCGGCTACGGATTCAATTCACGGGTGTTTGTCACCGTGCTCATCTCGCTGTTCCCGATCGTCGTCAACACCCTGTTCGGGCTCACCTCCGCCGACCAGGGCATGCACGACCTGCTCACCCTGCACAGCGCCGGTCGACTCACCCGACTCCGCAAGATCCAGTTCCCGGCTGCCCTGCCGGCGATCTTCGCCGGGCTTCGCATCTCGGCTGGTCTGTCGGTGATCGGCGCCATCGTCGGCGACTTCTTCTTCGGCCAGGGCGACGTGGGAATCGGCCAGCTCCTCAAGCGCTATGCCGCCCGGCTCGAAGGCGAGAACCTCCTCACCGCTGTGTTCCTTTCGGCCGGCATGGGCGTTGCCGTGTTCATGCTCTTCGGCTGGCTGAACAACAAGATGGTCGGCAAGTGGGCGACTGTTTCACGTCGCTGATCTAGCCGCCTCGTGCATCTCGGTGCTCACGGGGCAACGAGATGCACACGGACACTTTGGACAGCACGATGACTCGAACGAAACCAACGGTTGCTGACCTCCTCGCTGGGAAGGGCAAGGTGCAGCGAACCAACGTCCTGGCATGGACAGTTGAGGAGGCGGCAGCGGCCGAAGAAGCCGGGATCGACATCGTCACCACCGGATCCAATCTCCTGCTACCCAGCATCCGTGCCGCAGCACCAACCGCGTTCATGATCACCGGGCTTGACTACGGGCGCCTCGTGACCACCGACGACTACCTACGCGAAGCCGCCAGTCTGTATCGGATGGGAATCGACGCGATGTACTGCGTGGCAAGCCTGGAGACAATCGGGCGCCTGGCCGCGGAGGGCTTCCCGATCATGAGCCATGTCGGGCTGATTCCGTCGAAAGCCACCTGGACCGGTGGTTTCCGTGCGGTCGGCAAGACCGCCGAAGGGGCGATGAAGATCTTCCATCAGATCAAGCGCCTCGAAGAGGTTGGCGCCCTCGGGGCGGAGATCGAGGTCGTACCGGCGGAGGTTGCCTCGGCCATCTCGGCTCGGACCTCGCTGTTCATGATGTCGATGGGTGCCGGTGCCGGTTGCGATGCGCAGTATCTCTTCGCCGAGGACATCCTCGGTTCCCACGACGGTCACTACCCTCGTCATGCCAAGCGGTATCGAGATCTCCGGGCGGAGTATGCGCGTTTGCAGCGTGAGCGTGTCGCTGCACTCACCGAATTCCGCGACGACGTCGCCGCCGGCCGATTCCCCGAGAAGGGCAACCTGGTCCCCATTGCCCCGGAAGAGTTGGAGAAGTTCCTCAGCGAGCTCGACGCCGCATCGTCGACTGGAGACTGAGGGAGACCATCGCGCGCCTTTCGAGGCGCAGCCGGGCGACGTGATGTTCTTTCACTCAAACACGCTGCACGGTGGCATGAGTGCGGCCACCGGACGGCGTTCAAGACCACCTGGCTGAACGACGCCGTGTATTACCTCGCATCGTTCATGGTCTGGCGCGAGGCCGTGTCGTGGCGGTGGAGCCACGTTCGCCACCACAGCGACACGATGTCGGGTCGGGCGACGAGGTCCTCACGCGGAGACGACCGGTCCGGCCGTCACCCTGTTCGACGACGACGGCCTGGATCGTGGGGGCGGCCACGAAAGTCGACATCAGGCCACTCGGGCCGCGAGGCGTTTGATCGCGTTGAGACCCATCAGCATGGCGCGTTCGGGTTGACCGGTGATGTCGAGCCCCGGCACTCTGCGGCGGATCTCGTCGAACATGATGACGATCTCGCGGCGGGCGAGGTTGGCGCCGAGGCAGAAGTGCGGACCGCCACCGCCGTAACCGACTTGTTGCGGGATCGTCGGACGGCGCACATCGAACCGGTCGGGACCCACGAACACGTCGGCGTCACGGTTCGCCGACGGATACCAGAGGGCGACTTTCTCCCCGGCGGCGATCTTTACGCCATGGATCACCACGTCCTGCGTCAGCACGCGGCACATGTTCGAGATCGGTGTCTCGAAGCGGACGATCTCCTCCGCAGCGGTCCACGCAAACGATTGGTAGTCGTCGAAGAGGACCGTCCGTTGCTCTGGGTGGAGCGTGAGCAGACGCATCCCGTGACTGATGGCGTTGCGTGTCGTCTCGTTCCCGGCCGACACCAGAAGAATGAAGAAGTTGATGAACTCCTTGGTTGTGAGCCGCTCCCCGTCGACCTCGGCACGCATGAGCACCGAGGTGAGGTCGTCGGTCGGGCTGGCCAAGCGCG
>JANOHI010000216.1:0-11252 GCA_031406385.1 Acidimicrobiia bacterium | reverse complement strand
CGTTGTGGCAAGGACGCAGGAGGCAGCGCCTGCCTTGTCCAACCGCAACGACGAGGACGCCGCCACGGCGGAATCTGGCCGAGAATTCCGCAGCGGACTTGTGATTCGGGACACTAGATCTCGGAGAGGATCTCGTCGTAGGGAATCTCGCCAAGGTCGGTGCCGAGGACGGTGCCGTCGGCGGCGATGAGCATCCACGCCGGTTGCGCCGGAACGCCGAGCGTTCTCCACGACTTCCCGGTCTTGTCCCAGAGCAGCCTGACGGTGGTGACCTTGGTGCGCTTTCGGAACGACTGTGCGTATTTGATGTCATCCTGCGTGCCGAGACCGATCACGTTGATCTTCGAGAGATTCTGTCGAGCGAACTGCTCGACGCCGGGGGCCTCCCCGACACAAGCGGGTCAATGCGGTGCATAGAACCACACCAGCATGGGTTTGGTCCCGTCGAACAATGGGGCCAGTGCCACCTGTTTACCGGTTTTCACGTCGGTGACGTTCATGACTGGAAGCGGGCTCTTCACCTTCTTGGCTGCTGCGACCTTCCTGGTCGTGGCGCTGACTGCGCCGGCGGCATCGACGTGGACGATCGGCGCAAACATGACGGCCAACGTCGCGAGAACCATTCCGCGGCGAGCGGCTCTCCGGCGTGCACGGTGAAGGTTCATCGAACCCTCCACCGGAGTGCGCGAACGCGAACGGGAAATCATTAATCCACCCTCTCACCGGACCTACGTGTTGGCGCGCAGGGGCTCTCAGCGATGGCTCAGGGAGTGCCCAACCGATGACGAATGCGCAGACCGGCTGGCTACATTCTGTTGATGCGATTCGCTCTCTCCACGGCTCAGCACAAGACGACATGGGATCGTCTCGACGCCAGTTGGCGGGTGGCCGATGAGCTTCCGGTGTTTGAATCGGCGTGGCTGTTCGACCACTTCTATCCGCTGTTCACCGCGCCCACCGAACCCTGCCTGGAGGGTTGGACGGCGCTAGCGATGCTGCTGGCCCGCACCTCGCGCATCAGGGGCGCGCTGCTGGTTTCGGCGATGCCGTATCGCCATCCGAGTGTCCTCGCAAACATGATCGCCACCATCGACATCGCGTCCTCCGGTCGCCTCGAGATCGGGCTCGGCGCGGGTTGGTTCGAGGAAGAGTGCAAGGCCTACGGGATCGAGCTCGGCACCTTGCGGGAGCGCTTCGACCGTTTCGACGAAGGACTCGAAGTCATCGACTCACTGCTGACGAAGGAACGAACAACCTTTACCGGTTTGTACTATCAACTCGTCGATGCGCTCCTGATTCCGAAGCCGTTGCAACAACCGCGTCCGCCGATCTGCATCGGTGGTCAGGGCGAGCAGCGGACCCTTCGTGCCGTTGCGCGGTGGGCCGATCATTGGAATGCCCCAGCGTTGGACGCGGAAACCTTCGCTCGCAAGTTCGAGGTGTTGCATCGTCATTGCGCCGACATCGGGCGTGACGCGTCGACGATCACGGTGTCGAATCTCCTGCGCTACGACGGCACCGATTCGGTGCTTGACCAGATCGCCCGGTTCGATGAACTCGGCGTCAACCTGCTGCTGGTGTCGGTACCGTCGCCGCACAACCCCGACGACGTTGCTCGCCTCGGCGAGTTGCTCGCAACGGTGTCGTGAGCCCTCGTTCGGGTCAGGCGGCGGCGTCTGCTCGGCGGCGGCTTCGAACGCGAAGGACGACAAACGCAGCGACGGCGACCATGGCGACGGCGACGACGAGGTACTGGAACCGATCGAGGTAGACCAACGCCTCCTCGTACCTGGCGCCGAGGAGGCGTCCGACAACGATGAGGAGCGCGCTCCACAGTGCGGTGCCGGCGGCGCTGTAGGCGAGGAACTGGGGGAGTGGCATGCGGACCAGCCCAGCGGGAACAGAGATAAGTGTGCGAACCAAGGGAATGCATCGTCCGAAGAACACGACGGCGCGACCATGTCCCACGAACCATGCCAATGCGCGGTCGAGGTCGTCCTCGCCTAGCAGAGCGAACTTTCCGTATCGCCTCAGGAGCGAACGTATGCGCTCTTCCGGTAGCGCAATCCCGATGTAGTAGAACACCGTCGCCCCTATGAGGGAGCCGATGGTCGCAGCCAGGATCGACCACGGAAGCGACATCGACCCGTCGGCGGTAGCGAATCCTGCTCCGAGGAGGAAGGGCTCCGACGGAATCGGCGGGAACACGTTCTCGAGAAACATGATGATGGCGAGCCCGGGATACCCGAGTGACTCAACGAGACGTTCACCCCAGCGGACGAACCAGTCGATAAAGCTGCTCATACGGTGCGTTGCTCCTGTTGGGGGAAGGGGGGCAGTTCTCGCCGTGACCAATGGGGTATCGGCTCAGAAAACCCGCCGCTCCATCGTAAACGCGGAGCATGGGTTTGACGGCGGTTGACGCCGAACGGGGGTTCAGCGCAGACCGAGGCGTGGAAATGGCGCCGTCGCAGGGTGTTGCGCGTGCACCGGGTACGCCAGGGACGGCGGTTGACGCCGGACGGAGACCGAACGGTCGTTTCAGCGCAGGCCGAGGCGTTCGAACTGGTCCGACGGGGCTTCGACCAGGTCGAGAGCGTGCACCAGGAGTTCTTCTGCGGCCCGCTCGTCCTTCGCAGTGCCGACCCGGTCCTCGCGTTCGGAGGGGTCGTTGACCACATTGGTGAGGTGGTTGCCGTCGAACTTGGCGTACGCCCAGAAGGGGAGGACATCGCCGGCCGCGAACGGTTGACGGATCACCGGAACATCCGATCCCGGCATACGGTCGAGCACCGCACGATGGTCCGGCGGTGGCATCCTCATGTCGGGCATCGAGTGCACGGGCATCGTCGACCAGCGGTTCGACCACATCGACAGCGGAGCGTTGGCGCCCTGCGGAGCACGCGCGTACTTGGTCCCGTCGGATCCGATGACCTGGAGCTCGCGTCCCCACACGCCCGTGAGAAGGTGATCACGTATGGACGTGGCACTCCCGTTGAGCAGTGGTGCGAGCGAGCGCCCGTGGGTGCGATGGGTGATGCGATCGTTGACCCCGAACGCGTCGGCGATCGTTGCGTGGATGTCGACGTTGGTGGTCAACGCGTCGATCGAGCCGCCGGAGAGCGCTAGCGCCCCCGGCCACCACATCAAGAGAGGGGTGTGGCTGAGGGTCTCGCGGATCCAGGTGCCCGGCTTTCCCCACACATCGTCTTCGCCGAGGTAGTGGCCGTGGTCGGTGGTGACCATGACCGCGGTGGTGTCCCAGAGGTTCTGCTCGTCGAGTTCGTCGAGGATCCTGCCGAACCAGTGGTCGATCATCGAGAGCTTCGCTCCGTAGCACGATCGGATCTGACGAGCATCTCGCTGGCTGATCACCCCGCTCGCCACACCGCCGACCTTGTAGGGCGGCCAGATGAGGTGCGGTCCCTCCCACGTCGGGTCGTAGCGGTCGGCCCAGTCGTTCGGGGTGTCGAACGGTTCATGCGGATCGAACTCGTCGACGAACACGAAGAACCGATCGTGATGCGCAGCGTGGTCGCGGAGCCAGCTCGATGCGGCCGACATCGTTCGCGGTCCGGGGAAGTCGCCCTCGCTCTTGAACCACCCGCGGGAATTGTCGTAGCCGGTCCAGCCCCGTCCGAAGGACGGGGTGCCGAGCCACGAGGGATCGGGTCGGGTCTTCCACGGGTCGCCTTCGTGGCCTCGCTGGTAGTCCCACGCGGTGAAGTCGACGTGGTAGTTCTCACCACCGGACTCGAACAGGTGCGGGTGGTCGGTGAAGAGATGCGTGGTGACCCCGCCCTGGCGCAGCGCCTCGGTGATCGGCCGCTCCCACAGCTCGATCGATCCCCATGGGCGCCAGAGGAAGTCGAGTGCGCCGACAAGGATGTCGTGGCGCGCCGGCATACATGGAAGTGATCCGGTGTAGTGCCGATCGAAGCGCGTGGCGCGTTTGGAGAACCGATCAAGGTTCGGTGTTTCGAACCGTTCGCCGGCGACCTTGCCCACCGCGTCGGCCACGGTTGCCCGGTCGCGGTACGGACCGATGAGATGGCGGTTGAGGCTGTCGAGCAGGATCACCACCATGCGCTGGGGCATGCCCGGTGCGGTGGGGTTGGCCTCGACATGCGGTCCGCTCATGAAAGGTACGGTACCGGCCCGGAACGACTTTCGTTCGTGTGGTCGCTCTGTGAGCGACTGTGTGAACGAGAGTCAAACTCCGGCTTCGCCGAGGAGGGCGGTAAGCGCCGCTACAACCCGGGCGAACGATCGGGCGCTCTGCAGGTCGGCATCGGTTGCTTCGACCACTCGCCAGCCGGCGCTCACGAGCAAGCGTCGGCGCTCGGCGTCTCGCTCCTGTGTTGCCCTCGAGCCGTGGGTGAAGAACGGGCTGACCTCGAGGGCGATCTTGTCCTGAGGCCAGCCGAAGTCCACCTCGACTCGAACACCGCCCCCGACGTCGACCTTGAGGTTGCGTTGCCAGCCGGAGATGCCGCAAGCCTGCAGCCAGCGGGCGACAGATTGCTCGAGCTTGCTGCGGTGCCCAACACCGGACGATCGATCGTTGATCAGGGTGAGTAACAACTTTCGCCGTCGAACTGCCGAGGCGGGTACTCGCTGGAGAACGTCGGCGATTGCCTCGATCGTGGTGAGGCGGTGAGCGAGGCAATGGTCGAGGCATCTCTCGACGATGTCATCGTCGACGAAACGGGGAAGGAGAACGATCGTTGCGGCCGGCGTGGTGACATACGCGCTCATCCACCGATGCTTCGGCCACTCGACGGTCTGACGAACGGCGCGAATCCCGTCGACTCGAACGATTCTCTGCGCGCCGACGGTCACGACGGCTTCGGTCGCAGGGTTCGCCACCAGGCGGGCCGGAAGGGGCAGCTGATGAACGATCGCTGCCGAAGTCCCTGCGATCGTTGCACCGTCGATTGCCAAGCCGGCCGCGAGAGCGCGTTGTGGGGGCGTCGTTGCCACTGACGCCAAACGCATGACGTTGGTGAACACCGGCACGAGTGCGCCAGCATCTCGGCGGCGGGCCAGCGCGTGCTTGTCGGCGCCGATCCGATTGGCCTGGGCGACGGTAACGAGTCCGAGCTGCCGACGAGCGACACAACGGAGCAATGCATCAATCTCGAACGTGGAGCGGAACGTGCGCATGCCGGACCCCCAGCGACTGGGAAGGAGCGAACTCGGGGAAGCGAGTCGTCGCAGCTTGGCGGGCAGGGTGAGACACTCCCGACTTTCGTGCTCGTGGTCGCTCTGGGAGCGACTCTGCGAACGAAAGTCTGTCGCTGCTCACGCTCCTAGGTACGTGACCGCGTCGCGGAAGCATTCCCAGGGGGCGTGGGTGATGCCGGCCCCGATCTGGCCGACGCCGGCCTCACGGTGGGCGATCCCGGTGTTGATCACCGGCGTGATGCCGGTGTCGACAACGGCTCGTGCATCGATGCCGAACGCCGTTCCGGCGAATCCGAGGGCTGGGATGGTGAAGATCGGGTCGGCGGTGATCGTGATGTCGCGCATCGAGATGCTGTGACGTAGCGCGTCCTGCGGAGTGCCGCCGACGAATCCGACGATGGCCGGTGCAGCACCCATGGCGAATCCGCCCAGGCCGGCGGTCTCCGTGATGGCGCTGTCCCCCAGATCCGGGTTGGCGTCGGACGGTCCGTAGCCCGGGAAGTACAGGCCGTCGATCATCGCGGCGGGAGCGGTGAACCAACGATCGCCGCTGCCGCTGACCCGGATGCCGAAGTCGACCCCGTTGCGGGCCATCGCGGTCACGAGCGTCGAGTGGGCGATGCCACTTGCCGAGTCCATCCGGAGTTTGCAGGCCGCCATCGAGAGGTTCAGAAAGAAGTGATCGTTGCCGCCGATGAAGGAAAGTGCCCGAGCGGCAACTGCCGGGGTGGAACTCGCAAGCGCAATCGCGGAGGCGATTCGCTTGAGGAACTGTCCGGTCGCTGCGCTGTTGCGGTTGTGCAGTTCATCGCCCATGGTCAGTGCCTGCGCCATGATCGGCCGGAGTGGGATGCCCCCCATCGAGACGAGCGCAGCGTCGAGCGTCGGGCCGAGTTCGGCCGACAGCCATCGCAACCGATCGAGGACGAGATTGCCGAAGGACCCGAAGCGAAGCACCTGGCCGAGCCCTTCGTTGAGCGTTGCGAAGGTCTGCGTCCCGCGTGCGGGATCGCCCACGACCCACACGGGCATGCTCGGCCCGATCACTCCGGCCATGGGGCCGACGGCGCCGTGATGATGACACGGGTCGAGCGCGATCTTGCCGCTGGCAAGGAGACGGGTCGCCTCGTCGGGCGTGGAGGCCCACGCTTCCGCAAGGGTCGCCCCGATCAGAGCGCCGCGCATCGGTACGCACATGTTGTGCCAAGCGATCGGCGGTCCGGCGTGGAGCAGTCGGCGTTCTCCGTCACCAAGACCAGCGATCGCATCGCGGGCCGGGAGTACACGGGTCACCATTGGGTCGACCGCGAGTGCGGCATCCACGGCCAACTGGTTGGCCGTGTCGACTCGAGGTTCGACGAGCAGCGCCGCATTGTGGCGTGCGGTATCGGTTTCGCCATCGAGCGGCGGTCGCCAGTCGAGCGAATGCACGGTCGCACGACTGCGGGCTCCCTCGACGACGGCATCGACACCGATGCTCAGTACCCGCGGCGATGCGCTCGACAGATCAGCCACGATGACGCTCCGTGATGATGCACGCAGCAGCGATGCGAGCGGCGTCGGCGTTGGAGTCGGCGACGATGATGCCGGCACGCTGCAGTTGTTCGACAACGTCGCGACGACACTGCGGATCGTCGTCCGTGCCGCAGACGTGGGCGATGACGATCGGCCCGTCGGAGGAGGCGTCGGACGCTGCAGCCATTGCCACGAGACCCTCCACCGGGTGCGTGGAGGCTCCGTGCCCGAGCACGACGTCGACGAGGATGACGCTCGTGCTCGGCTGGTCCATGGCCCACCGAATTCGTGCGTCGCGAGCTGAGGGATCGATCATCGGATGCGGTCGGCCGACGGTGTATTCGTCGTCGCCGAAGTCGATCAAGGAATGCCCGTCGGGGGCTTCATGGATTCCGGCGGCGGCGAGGAGTGCGTGGGCTTCGCTGGCGAATGTGCCGCCGCAGAATGCACCATGGATGAGAACGCGATCGTCGGATTGTCGATGGAATCTCTCGGTCACCTTGATGGCTGGGTCCTCAGCGCGCGTAGAGCCAGCACGCCGACCATCATTGTGCACATCAGGTGACGGATATCCGAGAAGTCGAGCCACAACGTCCGCGCTCCCGGCCAGCGAATCGGCGACGTGAATCCCCGTCCCCGTGAGCCCGCCGTCGGTGAGACCGACGAACGCTGCGACAATGGGAAGTCCACGAGCGAGGAGTGGCGCGCACGACTCAACGACTCGGTGAAGAGCGGCGGTCCCCGGCGGTTTCGACACCAACACCACGGCGCGGGTGTCGTCGTCGTTGGCGATGAGCGACAGCGCCGCGACCATCGTGCGTGCGCCCACGGCATCGGTGACGTCGCGCCCTCCGCAACCGATGGCGTGGGAAACACCGAGACCGAGGCGATGCAGGCGACTCGTCACTTCCTGCATTCCCGTTCCTGATGCCCCGATCACGGCAACCGACCCGCGGCGAACCGCGTTCGCGAACCCGAGAGGCACGCCATTCACGATGGCCGTGCCGCAGTCCGGTCCCATCACCAGGACGCCCTTGGCGGCACCTTCGATCTTGAGGGTGACCTCGTCCTCCACGGACACGTTGTCGCTGAAGATCATCGTGTGCATGCCCCGCGCAATTGCCATCCGAGCGGTGGCCGCCGCAAAGCGGCCAGGCACCGACACGACGGCAATGTCGGCCGAACCGCCGCGCCGGAAGAACTGGTCGACCGTGCGCGGTGTCTCGGCCTCGACCGGGCCGTCTCCGCCGCCATCACGATTCGGGTCGAGTCGGGCCGCTGCCGCGGCGAAGGCCCGGTCGCATCCTTCCGCACTACCCGTCACGGCAAGGACGAGATCATTGGGCCCGGCGTCGTCGATGCTGCTCTCGACGTAGCCCCTTTCGCGCAGTCGTTCTCGACCGTCCGGGGTCGCCATCGCCACCGCAGCATCGGTGACCCCGTCGACCTCGGCCAGCTCCGCGGTGAGCGCGAGAAGCGCGATCGAGTCGAGATACCGACGGGGGATGACTCGAACTGCCCGCGCCGCCACGTTCAGCTCCCGGCCGGAGAGAGAGCCGCCAGGAACTGCGCAGAGTCCGCGACCCAGGCGAAGATCGCCCCTTGCGCCTCGAACATCGCCAGGGCCACCCGCTGGAACTCCGGGAAGTAGGAGCCCACGCAGTCGGCGAGCACGACGCACTCGAAGCCGCGATCATTTGCCTCACGAACAGTCGTATGCACGCATACTTCCGTCGTCACTCCGCAGAAGACGAGTGTCGTGATGCCCCGGCTCCGGAGAATGGCTTCGAGGTCGGTGGCGTAGAACGCGCCCTTGCCCGGTTTGTCTATGACCGGCTCGCCGGGCTGAGGGGCGAGCTCATCGACGATGTCGTGTCCGCGTTCACCGCGAATGAGAATGCGTCCCATAGGGCCGTCGGTGCCGATGAACGTCACGCCGTTGCGGGTCAGCTTGGCGGGCGGACAGTCGCTGAGGTCGGGGCGATGGCCTTCACGGGTGTGGATCACCGTGATGTTCGCGGCACGGCACGCGTCGAGCACGCGCCGAGTCGGCTCGATGGTCGATCGGAGGAGCGAGACATCGTTGCCGAGCAGCTCCCCGAAGCCTCCCGGTTCGAGGAAGTCGCGCTGCATGTCGATGATGACGAGCGCCGTCGTCCGTTGATCGAAAGAGACGGGCTCCGGGCGGGCGGCGATTGAATGGGTCATGACGTCCCCTTCGCGGCGGTCATCGCGGCAATGTAGGCGCGCCAGCCACCGAACGATGTGATGTCCTTGGCCCCGTCGAAGCCGACGGGTTCGCAGATGAAGCCGCTGTGCCATGAGCCGTCGGCGAGCTCGATCTTGCCGATCCCGAGTGGCGGGGGGATGTCGGCTACGAACGAGGCGAAGCGGCTCGGTGCCAGGGCCCACACCTCGACGGCGATCGCCTCGCCGTCGTCGCCGTCGGTCCGGCGTAGGCCCGGCTTGGGTGGAACGGTGCCGGCCAGTGCAAAGAGTCGATACTTCGCTGCGGTTGTCGTCGCCCGCACAAGGCGCGCGCCACGGGACGAAAGCTGATGGTGAAGCGCCATCCCGGAAAGGTGGGCGCCGACAACGACGACGCTCTGCTCGCCGATCCGCAGCGAGGTCGCATCGACGGCCTCACCCATCAGTGCGGCGGCGACGTCGCAGAGTGCCGCGTCGCTCCACGCCGGACCGATGATCTGCACGCCCGACGGGAGACCGTCGGGTCGTGTTCCCACGGGAATGCAGACCACCGCAACGTCGAGCAGGTTGGCCGCGGTGGTGAATGTGCCCAGTCGGGCGTTGGCGCCAATGGGGTCGGAGGCAACGTCAGCGAGCGTCGCCACGCCTGGCGTGGTGGGGAGAAGAAGTGCGTCGACGGTTGACCATGTCGGCGCGAATCGGGCACGGTGTTCTAGCAACAGGTACTCGGTTTCGTAGGCCTCGGTGGCGGACTTGGACGCACCGCCCAGCACGATGGCGCGCACCGTCGGGTCGAGGTCGGCTGCCCCGGAGGCGATGTGCGGTCCGACGGCCGCTGTCCGTTCGGCCACCAACGCTCCTCCGTAGAGCAGAGCGCCGGTGGCAAGGAATAGCGCGATGTCGACCTCGACGATGTCGAGACCAAGACGCCGAACGAGATCGATCGCGTCGTCATAGGCGACGAGGGCATCGGGCTCGAGGAGCGGGGTGAGATCGCTTCGGCGCGCCACGCCGACCCTTCGGATGGCGCTGACGGCCTCTGCGGGATGGCGCGTGAAAGCGTCCGCGGGATCGGGCCCGGATGCGAGGTCGGCGGCGAGACGAGCGTCATCGACACGTCGGGCGAACGTGGATACGCAGTCGAGCCGGCGGACGGCGGGAACGACACCGAGCGACGGGAGACGGCCCACCGTTGGCTTGACGCCGACGATGCCGCACATTGCCGCGGGGACGCGTCCCGATCCGGCGGTGTCCGTGCCTAGGGCGAACGGCACGAGGCCGCGGGCGACGGCGACCGCTGAACCGGAGCTCGATCCACCGGGGACCAGATGCGGGTGACGCGGATTGCGGGGCGTCCCGTACGGTGAGCGCGTGCCCACGAGTCCGGTGGCGAACTGGTCGAGGTTGGTCTTGGCCACCGGAATCGCGCCGGCGGCGCGGAGGCGCGCAACAGCGAGGGCGTCGGTCGTGGGCGTGTACGCGAACGACGGGCAGGCGCACGTGGTCGCAACACCGGCGACGTCGATGTTGTCCTTCACGACGAACGGGATCCCGTGGAGCGGGAAGCCGCTTGCGTCTTCGCGGTCGAGCCGATCTGCCTCGGAGCGCGAAAAAGCAGCGAGGGTTGACCCGATGACGATCGCGGGGTCGTCGAGCTCCTCGAAGGCCACGAGTGTTGCATCTATGACCGCCCGGGCCGACACGCCCGATGCACGAGCGCGTCGATGGTCGGAGATGGTCCAGTTCAGAATGTCGAGCGTCATGGTGCACTCGCGGCGAGCGCCACGAGGAGGTCGTCGGAGTGTGCCACCGCGCCGAACACTCCACCCTGCATGGTGATCATCTTCAGCGCGGCGGCGTAGTTCCCCTCGTCGGTGGCGCCCGTGCAGTCGGACAACAGGAGGCATTCGTAGCCCCGGTCGTTGGCATCACGCATTGTTGTATGCACACATACATCTGTGGTTATGCCGGTGAAGACGAGATGCGTGATGCCGGCGCGCCGCAGGAGGAGATCGAGGTCAGTGGCGTAGAACGCCCCCTTGCCCGGCTTGTCGACGATGAGCTCGCCGTCGAGTGGTGCAACCTCCGGCACGATCTCCCACCCGGGCTCGCCGCGCACAAGGATGCGTCCGCATGGTCCCGAGGAGCCGATCGCTGCGCCGATGCCCTGCGATCGCCACAGCTTGTTGGGCGGGCAGTCGGAGAGGTCGGGGCGATGACCCTCGCGCGTGTGCACGACATGCCATCCCGCAGCCCGCACCGCAGCGAGGACGCGGGCAGTCGGTTCAAGGCCTCGTCGAGTCAGGGTGAGGTCGTAGCCCATCGTGTCGACGTAGCCGCCG
>JANOHI010000182.1:0-14472 GCA_031406385.1 Acidimicrobiia bacterium | reverse complement strand
CCCGAAATCCTGCTTCAGCAGGCGAAGGAGCTCCAGGGTGTCGTTGGCGTTCTTGGCGTCGAGGTCACCGGTGGGCTCGTCGGCGACGATGATCTCGGGGTCGCTCACGAACGCCCGGGCGATGGCGACACGCTGCTTGAGACCGCCGGACAACATGACCGGCTTGGCTGCGTGGAGTCGAGCATCGACGCGCATCTCCGTCAGGAGTTCGTCGGAGCGCTCCGCGCCCTTCTCCTTCGAGGTACCGGCGAGCTTGACGACCGCCCGGCTCACGATGCGACGGACCGCATGACGGCGATTCAGGGCTGAGTCGGGATTCTGGAAGACGATCTGCACGGCGCCGACATCTTTCGGCGTGCGCTGGTCGAGGGACGCTCCGAGCGCCTTGCCGTCGAGCTGGACGATGCTGCCGCCGTCGGGATGGGTGAGGCCGAGCAACACCTTGGCGAGGGTGGTCTTGCCCGAGCCCGACTCACCGACGAGTCCGAGCGTCTCACCTTTGGCGACGGACAGCGCGATGTCGCTGAGCACGCGGACGGTCTCGTCGTCCTTGCCAAACGTCTTCGAAAGGCCGGCCAGCTGGATGAGCGATTCGTCGTGAGTCAGCGGCACCGGGTCGTGCTGGTCGACCATGATCTCGGTGATCTCGAGCATCTCGGTGTTCCGGGGGATGTTCGGCGCAAGATCGGGATGGAAGCAGCGGCTCCGGTGCCCGTTCTCGAGCTCGACGACGGGCGGCTTCTCGGTGCGGCACTGGTCGGTGGCGATGGGACACCGATCGACGTAGACGCACCCGGTCATGACCGTTCCGAGGGGCGGCAAGGTTCCGGGGATGGTGTCGAGGCGGTGGAGGTCCTTGCGCAACCCGGCCCGCGGGATGCATCGTAGGAGGCCGACGGTGTAGGGATGCCGGGCCTCGTTGAGCAGTTCAACGGTGCGGCCCTCTTCGACGAGTTGACCGGCGTAGAGCACCCCGACGCGATCGCACATGGACCGGATGACGCCAAGGTTGTGGCTGATGAACAGGACCGACGTGCCCATCTCGGCGCGCAGCGCACGGACGAGATCGAGCACTTCGGCTTCGACCGTTGCGTCGAGACCGGTGGTCGGTTCGTCGAGGATCAGCAGCCTTGGGTTGGTCGCGAGCGCCATGGCGATGACCACGCGTTGGGCCATGCCGCCGGACAGCTCGTGGGGGTAGCGCCGCATCACCTTGCCGACGTCGGCGATCTGCACCCGGGTGAGCGCCTCCTCGGTCCGAGCCATCGCGTCGTCCTTCGACGCGCCTTCGATGGTGAACACCTCGGCGACCTGGGTTCCGACCCGAAGGGACGGGTTGAGCGCAGCGATCGGGCTCTGGTACACCATGGAGATCGCGCTGCTGCGGAGCTTGCGCACCTCCTCAACGCTCATCGTGATCAGATCCCGGCCTTCGAAGCTGATCTTGCCGCTGGTGATCTTGCCGTTGCGAGGCAGGTAGCGCATCGCCGCATAGGCAGCGGTGGACTTGCCGCAGCCGGACTCGCCCACGAGCCCATAGGCCTCGCCCGGCATGACCTCGAACGACACGCTGCGCAACACCGGCCGGTCTATGCCGCGCACGGTATAGGCGACCTCGACGTCTTCGAAGGCGAGCGTCGGAACTGCGTTCACGGCTGTCTGGTTCATCGGTCGAAGGCTTCCGTGAGTGCGTCTTGGATGAGGTTCACGGCGATCGCCAGGCTGGCGATGGCCAACGCCGGGAACACGGTCGCTGACCAGTTGAGCCCGTTGAGGAAGCCGCGGTGGGTCGCCACCTGGGTTCCCCAGTCAGGCGATTCCGGGCTGGCGCCGGCGCCGAGGAACGACAGCGTAGCGATGGCGAACACGGCATAGCCGAGCCGCACGGTGAACTCCACGAGCAGCGACGGCAGGATGTTGGGCAGCACCTCCTTGAAGAGGATGTGCGGCGTCTTCTCGGTCCGCAGACGGGCCGCGGCGACGTAGTCGAGCTCGGTCTCACCGAGCGCCGATGCCCGGACGGTGCGGGCGATGATCGGGGTGAAGACCAGCGCGATGATGCCCATCACGATGAACATCGACTTGCTGTTGATCGACGAGGTGATGAGCAGGGCGAGCACGATCGTGGGCATCGCCATGAACACGTCGGCGGTTCGCATGATCGCTTCGTCGACCATCCCTTTGAAGTATCCGGCGACGAGCCCGAGCATCGTGCCGAAGATTGCGGCGATGATCGTTGCCCCGAGCGCCACGAACACGATGAGACGAGCGCCGACGATCACCCGGCTGAACACGTCACGGCCGAGGTTGTCGGTGCCGAACCAGTGTGCCCATGACGGCTCCTTGAGCTTGTTGAGCGGGTTCTGCACGAACGGATCCTGCGGCGCAATGACGTTGCCGAAGAACGCACACGCGATCCAGAACACCGCGATCACCGTTCCGATCAGGAACGAGGGCTTGCGGAGCAGGAGCGCGATCCGCTCGCGTCGCTGCGAGCGGGCCTCCTCCTGGGCACGCGTGCGGCCGTCGGTCGGGCCGATCGGGGCAACCTGCTCGATAGTCGTCATTTCAGGACCGCCTGTCGGATGCGCGGATTGAGCAGGGTGTAAAGCACGTCGGCGAGGAGGGTGGTGAGGACAAAGATCCCTCCGGTGAACAGCACGCAGGCCTGGAGGAGAGGGAAGTCTCGTTGTCGGACGCTCTCGAGCAAGAGCAGCCCGAAGCCGTTGTAGTTGAACGCCAGCTCCACGGCCACGAGACCGCCGAGCAGGTAGCCGATCTGTGTGGCCGTGACGGCGATCGTGGGCATCAGCGCGTTGCGCAGCACATGGCGGAACACGACGGCCCGGTTCCCGAGGCCCTTCAGCCGGGCCGTGCGCGTGTAGTCGGCGTCGAGCCCCTCGATCACGCCGGCACGGGTGATGCGGGCGATGTAGCCGAAGAGCACCATCACCAGGCACATGGCCGGCAGGAAGAGGTGCTTGTACTGCGTGAAGACCCCCGCACCCTCGGGAGGCGTGGCCGACACCGGGAACCACTTGAGCTTCACCCCGAAGACGAGGATGAAGAACACCGCCCACACGAACTCCGGAATCACCGCGGCGGAGAGCCCGCCGATGGTGATGATCCGGTCGATGGGCCTGCTGCGGCGAAGCGCGGCGACGATGCCACCGAGGATGCTGGCCGGCACGACGAGGATGAACGCCAGCCCGCCGAGCTTGGCCGATTTGCCCAACGCAGTGAAGAGTTTTTCCGACACCGGGACGTCGTAGTTGAGGGACCGGCCGAGGTCGCCACGAAGCGTGTCGGTGAGCCACGACACGTACTGCACGGGAATGGGACGATCGGTGCCGAGTTCCTTGTTCAGCGCCTTGATGGCCTCGGCATCGGCGAAGGGGCCGAGGATCTTGCGTCCCACGTCACCCGGGAGCAGGTGCGTTGCGAAGAACACGAGCAGCGAAAGCATGAACAGGGTGAACAGGGCGAGGAGAAGTCTGCGGAGGAGGAAACGCGTCATGCAGGTGAACTCGCTTCGGGCCGGGGCCTGGCAGGTGGTGGTGGAACTCGCGCCATGACGTTCGGCGCGAGCGATGGGTTCGAGAAGCCAGACGGCCCGTGCAACTGGTGTTGCGACGGGCCGTCCGGTCAGTGCTGAGGTGTCGACGGCATCAGGCCATCAGACGCCCTAGGCGAGCTTGGCTCGAGTGGTCTCGATGTTGCTCATGCCGTTGGTGTAGTTGCCGGTGAGCGCCTTCTTCGAAACGTCGAGGGCACTGGCGAAGTAGGTGAAGCCGACAGGCGAATCCTCGAGCAGGATTTCCTGGATCTTCTTCGCTTGCGCCTTTTGCACCGTGACGTCGCCCGAAGCAATGTACGACTTGGCCGCAACGTCGAACTCGGGGTTCGCATAGAACGCCGCGTTCCACACACCCTTGGAGATGAGGGCCGAGTTGAGGTACACGTTCGGCACACCACGGTGGCCGTACTCGGTGATGCCGAAGTCGGAGTTCAGCCAACTCGGCGAACGCTTGTCGTCGTAGTACGCCGAGCCGTCGTCGTCGGCAATGTCGATGTTGACGTTGATGCCGATTTCCTTGGCCGACTGCTTCACGACCTGCGCGTACAGCTTGATGTCGGCGCGACCCCAGGTGGAGAGCGTGACGTCGAAGCCGTCGGGCTTGCCGGCGGCGGCCATAAGTGACTTGGCCTTGGCGATGTCCTTCTTCCGCTGGGCCGTTGTCTTGTCGGAGGTGGCGTAGACCGGCCCGATCGGCGAGTCGTTGCCGACGATACCGAAGCCGTCGAGCACGCCGGCAACAAGGCCCGGGCGATCGAGGGTGAGCAACATGGCCTGACGAAGCCGCTTGTCCGCCGAGAAGGGACCCTTGTCGCAACGGAGGTGGAGTTGCAGGTGCCCGTTACCCGGCGATTGGCCGACGACGAAGTTGGGATCGTTGCGCAGCGTCGAGGCGGTGGTGGCCGACGCAAAGGCATCCCAATCGTTCTGACCCGACTGCAGAGCAGCAAGACGGGCGGAGTCGTCCTTGTACTGGGTGACTTGGAGGCGATCGAAGCTCGGCTGGCGGGTCTTGTCCCAGTAGTTCGGGTTGCGCTTGAAGGTGACGCCCTGATCGACGACGTACTTCTCCATGATCCACGCGCCGGCACCGATGAAGGTCTTCTCCCAGTCGCCGGCATAGTCCTTCGGCAAGATGACGGAGTTGTAGTTGGTCGAACCGACCAGGTTCGGCCATGAGCCAACGGCCTGGAGAAGTTGGAACTGCACGGTGTATTCGTCGACCTTGGTCGTGCCGCCCTTGTCGAGGATGCCCTTGAACACGGACAACGCGTTGGACTTGTTGACCGGATCCGCGAGGCGGTCGAACGTGGCGACCACGTCGTCGGCGGTGAGTTTCTTGCCGTTATGGAAGGTGATGCCCTTGCGGATCTTGAAGGTCCACACCGTGGAGTCGGCGTTCGGCTTCCAAGACTCGGCCACGCGGGGCTCGAGCACTCCCTTGTTGTTCTCCCAGGCCAGGTACTCGCCGGCGATACCGAGGAGAAGCAGGGCGCCGCCGTTGTTGATGATCACCGGGTCAAGCTTGGAGCCGGGAGCGAGGGTGCTCAGCTTCAGAAGCGGCTTGCGCTTGACGGCTGCCTTCTTCTTCGTGACGGCGTCGGCGCCCGGAGCGCCGAGAATGACGCCGGCCAGCGGAATGGTCATGCCGGCGGCCGTGGCAAGGCGCATGAACTGACGACGGGTGAGGCCACCAGACCGCAGTTCGTCGACGTAGTGGTTTTCGCGCTCGGTCAGCGATCGTCGGAGGTCGTCATTGGTCATGTTGGTTCCTCTGTTGTGTGGCGGCGTGGAGTGCCGGCGCCGAAGTGTTGGCCCGGCGTTTCTACCCCGGGATGTGACGTACGTCAACTGCCCCTCGGCGCGTCCTCTCAGCTCGGCCTGGTCAGAGCGGGCCTCGGCGTGGCGCGAAACATGGATTTCACATAGCGACACGATCCAATAGGGGGATGCTCAATCGGTTGTTGCGGTGCGCAGCGACCGCAGGTCGGCACGCTCTGGATTGCGTCCCGCGAGAATGTCATCGGTGCGCTGACGGACCCCGTTCAGCATTTCCGGATGCGAGAAGATCCAGAAGGTCTCGTCGACGACGGCATCGTGAACGAGGTCGGCGATGGCCGAAGGCGGGAGACCCGCCGCGAGCACCGAAGCGACGTATTCGCTTCTGGCCAGGTCCTCCGGACGGGCGACGCGCTCGGGAACGCCGGCCGGGCGGTTCCGCGAGCTCTCGCCGATCCTCGTGTTGACCCACCCCGGGCACAGCACGCTCACCCCGATGGGTGAACCGGCCAACTCGTGGAACAGCGACTCCGAGATCCCCACGACGGCGTACTTGCTGGCGTTGTACGGCCCCATACCGCCGAAGGCGAGGTGTCCCGCCATCGACGCGGTGTTGACGACGTGGCCCTCCTCGCCGCTCGCCATCATCCGCGGGAGGAACGACGCGATGCCATGGACAACGCCGTGGAGGTTCACGCCGAGCACCCAGTTCCACTCGGCCACGGTCAACGTCGACTGAGCACCGCCGCCGCCCACGCCGGCGTTGTTGCACAGCACGTGGGCCGCGCCGAAGCGCTCATAGGTCTGCTCGGCCAGTGCCTCGACCGCCGCCGCATCGGACACGTCCACACGCGCAGCCAGAACCTCGGCTCCACCGGTCGCAGCAACTTCCGCCGCCGCTGCGTCGAGCGCCGACTGCTCGATGTCGGCCATCACGACGGACATGCCAGCCGAGGCGAACCGCTTCGCCATCGCCAGCCCGATGCCGCTCGCCGCACCAGTGACCACGGCGACGCGGCTGTTCAGATCTTTCATCTCAGCATCGTCTCACCTCGTGGCGTCCGATCAAAGCGGGTCAGGGCGTGCCGCAATTGGGTCGTTCGGACCAATTTCGGCCCCCATGCCACTCGATCGTTCAAGCACTTCCGATGCCCTCCCGATGAATTTCGCCGTGACCCGTGACCTGGACGTTTCCACCCCGTCGACGCCCGACCGGCTGGACATCTCGATGACCGTGGTGACGGAGCTCTTCCTCCGCAAGACGTTTCAAGAAGACACCGTCAGCATCACGAAGCTCGTCGGCTGGCTCGGCATCAGCGGTTCGATCCTTTATGAGGTGTTCGAAACCTGCCGTTCGCGAAAGCTGATCGACGTGAAGTCGATGCAGGGAAACGACTACGTCTTCTGCCTCACCGATCTCGGCCGCGAGTTCGCCCGGGAGCTCAACTTGAAGTCGCAGTACATGGGCATCGCCCCGGTTGCGCTCGACTCGTACATCGCGGCAGTCCAGCTCCAGAAGTCGAGCCTGAAGGTCAACCGGGCTCAGATGGTGCAAGCCATGAGCGATCTCGTCGTTCAGCCGGAGATGCTCGACGAGCTCGGCCCGGCGTTCAACTCACAGCACTCGATCTTCTTCTACGGACCGGCCGGCACCGGTAAGACGAGCCTCGCCGAACGCCTCGTGCGTCTCTTCAAGGACTGGATCGTCGTGCCCCACGCGATCCTCGTCGACGGTCAGTACATCATCGTGTTCGACCCGACGATTCACGAGCCGATCGAGCAGCAGCCCGAGGAGCTCGACCGCCGGTGGGTCGCGTGCAAGCGCCCGCTGGTCACGGTCGGAGGCGAGTTGGAGATGGCGTCGCTCCAGCTGACCTACGACCCGGTTGGCCGGGTCTATGTGGCACCGCTCCACGTCAAGGCCAACAACGGCATGATGCTGATCGACGACTTCGGCCGCCAGGTGATGACACCGATGCAGCTCCTCAACCGCTGGATCTACCCGCTGTCCAAGCGCATCGACTACCTGCCCCTGGCAAACGGTTCGAAGGTCGGTCTCCCGTTCGAACTCATGGTGGCATTCTCAACGAACATGGCCCCCGAGGACCTGGGTGACGAGGCGTTCTTCCGGCGAATCCAGAACAAGGTGTACGTCGGTCCTGTCACGGCCGAGGCATTCGACATCATCTTGGACCGAGTGTCCGTCAAGCTCGGGGTGAAGCTCCTCCCCCAGTCGGCGAAAGAACTCCGCACGCTGTGCCTCGAGCGCGACTCCATCGGTCTACGCGCCAACTACCCGTACGACATGTGCAAGATGGCGAAATCGCTCGCCGAATACGAGGGCGTCGAGCCGGTCCTCGACTCCTACGCCCTGGCCAAGGCGGCGCGCCTCTACTGGGGCGATCCGAACGCCAAGATGAGTGGCGCCGCGCTGAGCTCCGGCAAGGTCGACGCTCCGACGCCGCCGAGGGCCCCTTCGCCGACCTCCGCTGACCACGCGCACGCTGATCCACACGGCGTCAGCACCTCGTACGTGCACGACGGCTCGCCCACGCCGAGCGTCGCCACCCTGATGGAGATGGTGACCCAGCGGTAGTTCTCAGCAGTTCGCCTCAGGGGTTCGCCTCAGGGGTTCGGTGGTGATCGGTCATCGGCCGACGGGTCGGTGACCCACCGATATCGGGTCCAACCTGGCACGGGGGCGGCACCGAGTGAGTCATAGAAACGGATCGACGGTTCGTTCCAATCGAGCACCATCCACTCGACCCGCCCGGTGGTCGAGGCCCGCAGGAATGCCAGGAGCTCCTGGCCGTAACCGAAGCCGCGTAACTCTGGCTTCACGAAGAGATCCTCCAGCCAGATGCCGTGGTCACCGCGGAACGTGGAGAACGTCGGGAACCACAGAGCGAACCCGGCAATCTCTCCGGTTGCGTCATGAACCGCCAAGGTGACCCTCGTCGAACTCGCGCCGCTGAACAGCTGCTGGCGCAGTTCGTCGACGGTCCACGCCACCTCGTGCGCCAGCCCCTCATAGTCCGCCAGCCCCGAGATGAGCTCCCCGATGGTCGCGACGTCGTCAACCGTGGCGGTGCGCAACGTCACAGCTTCTGCTCCTCGTTGGCGGCAGCCAACACGTCGTCGAGGGTGCACGGCGGGGCCGGTTCGAGCTGATCGTGCTTCTGCTCCTCGTTGGCGGCAGCCATCACGTCGTCGAGGGTGCACGGCGGGGCCGGTTCGAGCTGGTCGTAGGTGCAGGTCTCCGGCAAGCGGTCGGGCCTCCAGCGACGGAAGGTAGCGGCGTGACGGAACCGATCCCCTTGGAGGTGATCGAACGCGACCTCACACACGCGCTCCGGACGCAACAGCACAAACGACAGGTCCTTCTTGCCCGTCCATCGGCTTCCGGCTCCGGGCACGCGTTGCCCGGCTGCCGATGCCTCGTCCATCACCTCCGCCCAATGCGCCCACGGGTGGTCCGTGTTGTCGCTCCGTAGCGGTTCCAGCTCGGCGACGAGCTCACGCCGCCGAACGTCGGTGAACGCAGCAGTCACGCCCACATGGTTGAGATGGCCCTCCGCGTTGTAGATGCCGAGCAGTAGCGAACCCACGATGCCGCCATGCTTGTGCCAGCGAAAACCGGCAACAACGCAGTCCGCAGTTCGTTGATGCTTCACCTTGATCATCGTCCGCTTGTTTTCCACATAGGGATCGGCGAGTCGTTTGGCGATGATGCCATCGCAACCCGCCGCCTCGAAGCGGACAAACCAGTCAGCAGCGACCACCCGCGACGTGGTCGCGGGAGTCACGCAGACCACGCCATTACTACGCGCGCTTGCGTTTTCCAGCGCGTCGTTCAGGAGGGCACGTCGTTCACGAAGCGGAGCGCGCCGAAGGTCGCGATCACCGAGGGCGAGCAGATCAAAGGCGACGAAACGGGCCGGCGTCTCGGCGGCGAGCCTGCGCACCCGTGAATCCGCCGGGTGGATCCGCTGACCGAGCAGATCGAAATCGGCCACCCCGTCGTTCTCCACGAGGATCTCGCCGTCGACCACACAGCGATCGGGGAGCGCCAGACGAAATGCCTCCACGAGCTCGGGGAAGTACCGCGTGAGCGGCTTCTCGTTGCGGCTACCGAGCACGATCTCGTCGCCATCGCGGAACACGATCGACCGGAAGCCGTCCCACTTCGGGTCGTAGAGCCATTCGGTCTCCCCGTCGCGGTCGGAGCCGGGGAGCTCACCCATCGGCTTCGAGAGCATTGGCGCGACGGGCGGCATCACCGGCAGATCCATGCCGTCAAGGTATCCGGTACGTTCGACTCCATGGCGACGAGGGCCGAACGACTCACCGGCGACGCGAACGTGTGGATCGCGCTGACGCGCGCCGACGGCCGGCCACACCTGACGCCGATCTGGTTCGTCTGGGTCGACGAGGCAATCTGGCTGTGCACCACTCGCGACTCGGTGAAGGCACGAATCATCGCGGCGAGACCCGCCGTCAGCTTTGCGCTGGAGGACGGGAACCGACCGGTGACCGGCGAAGGTCGGGCGGGGCTGTTCGAACTCGACGACGCCCCGTTTGCGGTCCATGCCGCCTTTCTCGAGAAGTACGAATGGGACACGTCGAACGACCCGGCCTACGTCCTCATCCGCGTGGACGTGAGCCGTTGGCTCTCGCCCAGCACGGACGCCGTCGAGTGATTGGCCGGCATCGTCCCACCCGGGGGTAGCGTCGTGGCATGGCCACACAGTTCGAGTCTGCCGACGGACGAGTCATCCGCGTCCGGCTACCGGGCGACCCGGAGCCCGACCCGGAGAATCCCGACGACTTCGACGACCTCGACGAGGGCAGCGAGACCGAGGCGGTGATCCTCGTGCCGCAGCACAACACGATGACCGTGGAAGGCGCCGTATCGGGAATCGGATCGATGGTCCGTGGCATGTCGAAGAGCGGGGCCAACTCGATGCAACCGGGCAACTGGTGGCACGACTGGGGGAAGTACGTGATCCCGATGGTCGTGCTCACCGTTGGCGTCATGCTCGGGTCGGTGCTGCTTCGGTGAACCCGGCGTCTGCCTCGGCGACTGCGCCGGAGCACCAGGAGCAGGTCCTCGGTCCGGTCATCGAGCGAGAGGGCACACGCACCCTGGTCGGCACGTGCTCGTGGGCCGATGCCTCACTGGTGAAAGACGCCGACTGGTACCCGCGTCGATCGATGAAGGCCGCCGAGCGCCTGGCGTTCTATGCGAGCCGTTTCCCTCTGGTTGAAGTCGATTCCACGTACTACTTCCCGCCGACCCCGGAGCTGGCAGCGAGTTGGGCCGAACGTACGCCGGCCGGCTTCACGTTCGATGTGAAGGCGTGGTCGCTGCTCACGGGACACCCGACCTTTCCCCATTCGCTCTGGGAGGACCTCCAGGGTGAGGTGAAGCCGGAGTTTCGCGACAAGCGCAACATCTACGACAAGCACCTCACCGATGAAGCCCTCGGCGAATGCTGGGATCGATTCCGCCATGCGCTCCGTCCGCTTCACGAGGCGGGAAGACTCGGCGCGGTCCTGCTCCAGTGGCCGCCTTGGTTCGGACCGAAGGGCGAGCACTGCGACCGGATCCTCGATGCCGTGGCGATGCTCGCGCCCTATCGCTGCCTGATCGAGTTCCGGAACGCGAAGTGGCTCGCCGGCGAGCAGTGCGAGAACACCCTCGGGTGGTTGGAAGCCAACGGGCTCACGTTCGTGTGCGTGGACGAACCGCAGGGTTTCGCCTCGTCGATCCCACCCGTCGTGGCGTCCACCGCGTCGCTTGCCGTCGTCCGGTTCCACGGACACAACGCAGAAAACTGGGAGGCTCGCGGGATCACGGCGGCGGAACGTTTCCAGTACCTCTACGACGACACCGAACTCGACGCCTGGGCGAAGAAGCTGCGCGAGATGGAAGGGTCTGCCGACGAGCTCCACGTGCTGTGGAACAACTGCTGGCAGGACTTCGGGGTCAGGAATGCCCAGCAGATGATCGACCGCCTGCGATGAACTGACTCCGGCAACGATCACACACAGCCCAGCAGATGATCGACCGCCTGCGATGAACTGACTCGGTCTGAGGGCGGAACTTCAGGGCGTCGGTAGGATCGTTCCCCGTGTCAGACCCCACCTCCCCCGCCGCGTTGCTGCTGAGCTTCCCTGAGGTCGAGCACGTCATCGATGCACCCGGCGGGATCCGCATGCGCGCCTACGACTGGGGCGGGACCGGTCCGACACTTGTCCTCGCCCACGCGACCGGACTCCACGCCCACGTGTGGCTCCCGCTGGTCACTCACCTGCGTCAGTCGTTCCGCTGCATCGGGGTTGACCTCATGGGTCAGGGAGCCTCGTCGCTCCCGGGCAACGGCGACCACAGCTGGCACGGTGTGGCGGCCGGGCTGGTCTCGGTGTTGGAGCACTTCGGCCTGGCCGGTCGTGGCGACGTGTATGGCGTCGGCCATTCCCAGGGCGGCTATGCCGTGCTCGAAGCCGAGCTCCGCCGACCGGGCACGTTCAGGTCGGTCTTCGTCCACGAGCCGGTCGTCTTCCCTCCGATGCCGGGGATGAACCCGGGCGATACCTGGCCGGACAACCCCATGGCAGTGCTCACGAGGCGCCGTCGGCGCACCTTTGCGAGTGCCGACGTGGCGATCGCCAACTTCGCCAAGAAACCGCCCTTCGGCCGGTGTGACCGCTCCGTGGTCGAGGCCTACGTGTACTGGGGATTCCGTCCGACCGGTGTCGTCGACGACCCTGGCAACGCCGAGATCGGGTTGGTCTGCTCACCCGATACCGAGGCAGCACTGTTCAGCGCGTCGGTGACCGACATCTTCAACCGACTCCCTCAGCTCGGCTGTGACGTGACCTACGGTCTCGGCGAGGAGGCCGGGAACTTCGAAGGCATCGTTCCGCTCGCTGCCGCGGCGACGCCGAAGGGAACCCTGCTCAGACTTCCGGGACGCACGCACTTCGGCATCCTCGAAGGCGTCGATGAGATGGCCGTCATCATTCGCGACTGCCTTCTCGGATCCTCCGACGTGTCCACCCATGGGTGAGAGATGACCACCACCGTCCTCATCTCGGTGGTCGTTGCCGCGCTCGCCGTCCTCGCCGCGCAAGTCCTTCGTCGCCGAAAGCCCGAGCCTCCGACACAAACCGCGTGGGCCGCGCCGGCACAGCTCGACCGCCATGACTTCGCCCGGCCTGATGCGCCATGGCTCGTGGTGGCGTTCACCTCGGCAACTTGTGACGCGTGCGCGAGCACCGCAACGAAATGCGAAGTCCTCGCGAGCGACTTCGTAAGTGTGCAGATCGTCGACTACCAAACCGACAAGGACCTCCACAAGCGCTACGGCATCGACGCCGTCCCGACGGTGGTGATCGCCGATTCGTACGGCGTGGTCCAGCGCGACTTCATCGGGCCGCCGAACGCAACCGATCTGTGGGGCGCCATGGCCGAGGTGCGCGAGCCCGGGTCAATCCCTCCGCCGGAGGCCCACACCCACGGACTGGGCTCGAGGTAAGCGGCCGGCGATCAGCTGGAGGGTGCGACCAAAGGCCAGGGCCGGATGCGCTCGGCGGCATACGCGATGTCGAGCAAGAGCGCTTCGCGATGGTGCGGAGCCAGGATTTGCAGGCTCACGGGCAGACCATCGACCTCACCGGCCGGAATGGCGATCGCCGGATTGCCGTAGAGGTTCGACGGGGCGGTCAAGCGTCCGTTGTTCCAACCTCCGACCTCCCGGCCGGCAAACACCGATGGCAGCGGTCCGTTCGCCGAAAATGCGACGTCAGGGTTGGTCGCCGTCATCACCAGATCGCACTGCTCGAACATGTCGGCCATCGCTTCGTTGTGGGCGACGCGGCGCTGCTCACACTTGTACGCGGCAGCGGCGTCCCACCGGCCCTCGGCCCATCGGAGCCCGTACGACATTTCCGGAGTGAGCTGGTCGGCGCACGCCGGCCAGAGATCGCCGAGTTGGCCGCGTATGGAAACGAGACCGGAAAGCGACCACGCCGTGCCCATGCTCGGGAACTGGGCGACGACGTCGACTTCGCGAAGGGAGAGCTCGGAGATGAGATCGCCAGCAAGCGCGCGTATCAAATCCCACGCAACGGGGTTCACATAGGCGCCGCCGAAGTCGGCGATGACCCCGACCCGCAGTCCCCGGAGTTCGTCACGATACGAACCGAGACCCGCCTCGAATCCTTCGACGCGCGGGAGCGCGAAAGGCGTTCGAAGATCCGGGCCGTTCGTGACATCGAGCCAACGAGCGCTGTCGCGGACACTGCGCGAGACGCACCCGGGGACCGCAGTCAGGTTGCCCATCTCGGCACTCGGACCGTTCGGAATCCGACCGTACGTGACTTTGAGGCCGACGAGTCCGCAGAAGCCAGCGGGAATGCGGATAGAGCCACCGCCATCTCCGGCGGTCGCGGCAGTGAGGATCCCGCCGGCAACGGCCGACGATGAACCGCCCGACGACCCACCGGGCGTGCGTTCGGTGTTCCAGGGGTTGAGTGTGGCGCCGTTCAGCAGCGTTCGGGTGAGGTTCACTCCGCCGAACTCCGACGAGGTGGTGAGTCCGACCGGAACCGCACCGGCGTCGATCAAACGGGTGACCATCGTGGACGTCTGGGTCGCCACGTGGTCACGCAACGGGACGCTCGCCTCGGTCGCTGGCCAGCCGGCCACGTTCGACAGTTCTTTCACACCCAGCGGCACACCACCGAACGGAAGAGACACGTCGGCGATCGCTGCCGCAGCACGAGCGTGGTCGGGGTTGAGGAACGAGAACGCGTTGAGGTCGCTCGATTCGATTGCCGCGAACACCGCGTCGACCTCTTCGACCGGTGAACGCTCACCCGCTCGATATGCGTCGACCAGCGAACACTGGTCACCCTGCCATGGCTGCATGCTGTTCACCCCGACGAGTCAACACCGATTCTCGGAGTTGTGCCCGTTGGTCGCCCGGGAGGAGCCCGGCCACATCGGCCACGAGACGATGCGCTCAGCTCGCTGTGCCTGTTGGTCGCCCGGGAGGAGCCCGGCCACATCGGCTACGAGACGATGCGCTCAGCTCGGTTGTGCCTGTTGG
>JANOHI010000427.1:0-1069 GCA_031406385.1 Acidimicrobiia bacterium | reverse complement strand
CGGACTCGACGCTCGCAATTGTGCACATCGTGATCGACGAGATCGACGAGGGACTCAGGCTTGTCGCCAAGGCGCAGATGCGATACGAAAAACGTGGTGCCATGTCGCAGATCCCGTTGCTCTACACGGCTGCGGCCAGTGCGTACTTCTACACGGGAAGGTGGGACGACGCGTTGACGGCGATCGAGGCCGGACGCGCCGTTGTCGACGACACCGGAAATCTCAACTTCATCCTCTACTTTCATGCCCTCGAGGCGCGAATTCGACTGCGACGCGGAGAGATCGAGCGCGCCAGCACCGAACTCGCGAGCGGCGCGGCTCGACTTGCCGGCGGCTCTCTCTTCGGCGCCGACTGGTTGATGGACAGCCAGGTGCAACTGCTCGTAGCAACTGCCCAACCAGACTCGGCCTTCGCACTCGCAAAGGCTGTCTGGGAACAGACGGCGGCCATTCGCCAGTTCTTCGGCGTACGCGACCGAGTGACGAACCTCACGCGTCTGGCGGTCGCCCAGGACGACCAGCAATTCGCTGCCGAGGTCGTGGCGGCGATTGAGATTCACGCCGAACGCACGCCCGTGATGTCAGTTCGCGCGGTGGCACGGCAATGCCGCGGCCTTCTCGACCGCGACCCGGCCCCGATTCTCGAATCCGTCTCCCTGCTCCGTGGTTCCCCGTTCTTGCCGCTGTTCGCCGAGGCGTGCGAAGACGCAGCGAGCCTTCTGCCAGCCAACGGCCACCGCGAACAACGCATCGCGCTCCTTCGCGAGGCCGCGGCAGCGGCAGTCGAGCTCGGAGCGCAACACGACATCGCCCGTATCACCCACACCCTCGAATCACTCAACGCCCGGCCGACCCACATGCGCACGGCACGGCCGACGTCGGGATGGGACTCCCTCACCGACGTGGAGCAGCGAGTCAGCGAACTTGCGACCCAAGGCCTGACGAACCCCCAGATCGGCGGACGTCTCTACATTTCGCGGCGAACCGTCGAGACCCACCTTGCGCACGTGTATCGCAAACTCGGACTCAGCGGTCGCGCCCAACTCGCCGCCGAGTTCACCCGCCATGC
>JANOHI010000102.1:0-25728 GCA_031406385.1 Acidimicrobiia bacterium | reverse complement strand
GTCGACGAGTGCCGCGGCAATCGCCTCGGCGGGGTAGTCGTAGTCGACCAATCGTCCGTGTACGTAGCTTTCATAGGCGGCCATGTCGAGCATGCCGTGACCGCACAGTGCGGTGAGGATCACCTTCGACTCGCCCGACTCCTTGCACCGCAGCGCCTCCTCGACCATGGCCGCCAGCGCGTGGGTCGGCTCCGGAGCCGGGATGATGCCCTCGGTGCGGGCGAACTGGACGCCGGCAGCGAAGCAGTCGAGTTGATTCTTAGAAATCGCCTCGATGAGCCCGAGTTCGTAGATGTGCGAGACCAGCGGGCTCATGCCGTGGTAGCGGAGGCCGCCGGCGTGAATCGGGTCAGGGATGAAGTTCTTGCCGAGCGTATGCATCTTCATCAGCGGTGTCATACCCACGGTATCGCCAAAATCATATGCGTACACACCTTTCGTCATCGACGGGCATGCCGTGGGCTCCACGGCGACAATGCGGGTCTTGGCCCGACCGGCGATGTTCTCGGCGAGGAACGGGAACGTGAGCCCGCCGAAGTTCGAGCCACCGCCGACACAGCCGAAGATCACGTCGGGGTATTCGCCGGCCATCTCGAACTGCTTGAGCGCCTCCTGGCCGATCACCGTCTGATGCATCAGCACATGGTTGAGTACCGACCCGAGCGCATAGCGGACCGAGTCGCCGGAGCTGGCCGCAACCTCGACAGCTTCGGAGATGGCGATGCCGAGCGAACCCGGCGTGTTGGGCATGGCGGCGAGGATCTGGCGCCCGGCGTTGGTCACCGTGGACGGCGACGGGTGCACGGTGGCGCCGAACGTCTCCATCATGAGGCGGCGGTAGGGCTTGGCGTCGTACGACGCTCGCACCTGCCAGACCTCGCACTCGAGGCCGAACTGGGCGCAGGCAAATGCCAGCGCCGTGCCCCACTGGCCGGCTCCGGTCTCCGTCGTCAGCTTCTTCACCCCGGCCTTGGCGTTGTAATAGGCCTGGGGCACGGCAGTGTTCGGCTTGTGCGAACCGGCGGGTGAGGTGCCCTCGTACTTGTAATAGAGGTGGGCCGGGGTGTCGAGCGCCTTCTCGAGCCGGTGGGCACGGTAGAGGGGAGTGGGCCGCCACAGCTTGTACACGTCTCGCACGGGGTCGGGGATCTCGATGGCGGCGTCCATCGAGACCTCCTGCATGATGAGGTCCATCGGAAACAGCGGGGCGAAATCGTCGGGCCCGGCCGGCTGGAGGGTTCCGGGATGCAGCGCCGGGGGTGGCGGGCTGGAAAGGTGGGGAACGATGTTCAGCCAGGACCGGGGGATATCGGATTCCGGCAGAAGGAACTTCGTTGTCGACATGGCAGCCTCCGGGCGTTCGTCGGATGATCAGTTCGGTGGATGATCCGCTTGTGACGGTAGCGGACGGCAACAACTACCGGACCGACGCTCGTCCTGCTGCGCCTCCTGGGTCGGCTGGACGCGTTGGGTCGGCTGGACGCGTTGGGTCGGCTGGATCGCATGGGCGCACAAATCCCGACCCAACGCGGTGAACTGACCCAACGCGGTGAACTGACCCACAACCGGTGGGAGACCGAGGACACGCCCGGTCGGTCGTCCTTTCGGCGTTCCATGTCGCCGGTCGTTGGTAGCGTCTCCCCTGGTTCGTTTTCGAGAGGGTGAGTCCTACGGCAGAGCACTTTGATCTGGTCGTCATCGGTGGTGGCCCTGGTGGCTATGCCGCAGCGCTGTACGGCTCCGCCGCGGGCCTCAACGTCGCCGTCGTAGAACGCGACAAGGTGGGTGGGACGTGTCTCCACCGTGGCTGCGTCCCCGCCAAGGAGTTCCTGGAGACGGCTGCGGTATTTCGTACCGTGTCACACGCCTCGAAGTTCGGCATCATGTCCAGTGAGCCAAAGGTCGATTTCAAGACCAGTCAGGCCCGTAAGCAGTCGATCGTCGACAACCTCTGGAAGGGCCTGTCCGGCCTGATGAAGAAGAAGAAGATCACGGTCATCAACGGCACCGGCACGCTGCACACCGGCCACCACGTGAAGGTCTCCGACGGCACCGAGCTCACCGGGACCAACATCATCCTCGCCGCCGGCTCCGTGCCGCGCACGATCCCGGGATTCGAACCCGACGGACGTCTGGTCTTCACGAGCGACGAGTTCCTCAATCTCGACATGTTGCCCGGCTCGGCCGTTGTGATCGGTGCCGGCGCAATCGGCTGTGAGTTCGCGTCGACGATGAGCGACCTCGGCACCAAGGTCACCATCCTCGAGGCCATGCCGAAGATGCTCCCTGGCTGCGATGTCGATGTGGTCGATGTGGTCGCTCGCTCGTTCAAGAAGCGCGGGATCGACGTCCGTCTCGGGGTTGGGGTCACCGGCCATTCCGCGTCGGCCGATGGCCTGTCCACGACCGTGCACTTCGGCGACTCGGAGTCGATCACCGTCGACGCCGTGGTCGTATCCGTCGGTCGCCGCCCCCGAATCGAGCAACTGCTCGACGAAGGAACGGGTGTCACCGTGACCGACCGGGGCTTTGTCGAGGTTGACGGGTTCATGCGCACGACTGCACCCAATGTCTTCGCCGTCGGCGACCTCGTTCCCACGGCGCAACTCGCCCACATCGGCTACGCCGAGGCGATCATTGCCATCAAGACCATCCTGGGCGAAGTTGCCTTCCCGATCGACTACAGCCGGGTGCCGTGGTGCATCTATTGCCATCCGGAAGTGGCCTTTGCCGGCCTCTCGGAAGAGCAGGCAATCGCCGCCGGACACGATGTCGTCGTGGCCAAGGAACGATTCATCGGTAACAGCCGGGCCCAGATCCTCGGTGAGACGGATGGTCTGGTGAAGGTCATCGCCAAGAAAAACGCCGACGGTCGACCGGGCCAGATCCTGGGCGTCCACATGGCCGGGCCGTGGGTCACCGAGCAACTCGGGCAGGCCTACCTCGCGGTGAACTGGGAGGCGTCGGTCGACGACGTGGCCTCGTTCATCCAGCCGCACCCGTCGCTTTCGGAGACCTTCGGCGAGGCGTTTCTCCACCTTCTCGGTCGCCCGCTCAACGGTTGATCCGCCGCTTTCTCTCCCGCTTCACCACCTATTTCCGTTCCCTTCTCGAAAGCCCAACCATGTCTGACGTAACGATGCCCCAGCTCGGTGAAACCGTGACCGAGGGAACGATCACGAAGTGGTTCAAGAAGGTCGGCGACCGGGTCGAGCGCGACGAGCTGCTCTTCGAGGTGTCCACCGACAAGGTCGATTCCGAGGTGTCGTCTCCGGCGTCGGGCTTCCTCGCCGAGATCCGCATCGCCGAAGGCGACACCGTGGATGTCGGCACGGTGCTTGCGGTCATCTCGTCCGACGAGGGTGCTACTACTCCGGTTGCTTCGGCGCCCGGGCCCGCTCCGGCCCCCGTGGCGGAGGCTCCCGCCCCTCCTGCCCCCGCGCCCGTGGTCGAAGCGCCGCCTGCGCCGCCGGTGGCCGCGACACCCCCACCACCGCCGCCTGCCCCGGCCCCCGCTGCGCCGCCGCCCGCCCCCGCACTGGCCCCGCCGACAGCGCCGGCCCCCGCTGCGCCGCCGCCCGCCCCTGCACCGGCCCCGCCGACAGCGCCCCTGGCCAGCTCGGCCGAGGGGATGGACAAGGTCCTGTCCCCGGTCGTACGCAAGCTCATCAACGAGAACGGCCTGAACCCGGCCACGATCAATGGCACGGGCGCGGGTGGGCGCATCACCCGCGAAGACGTGCTCGACGCCATCGACGCCCGGGTTGCCGCCGGACAGGCGGCTGCGGCCTCTCCCAGCGCGCCGGCCCCCGTGATTGTCGAGGCCGCAGTCGTCGGCCCCGCCCCGGCCCCGACCGCCGCTGCGCCGATTGCCGCGCCGGCCGCCGCCTTGCCGGCCGCGCCCGCACCTGCTGTTGCAGCACCAGCTCCGTCACCTGCACCGGCAGCGCCGGTACCGGCCGCGCCCGCTGCGTCGGTGCCCGCGGTTGCCCCCCGGCTCGGGGCCCGCGACGAGCTCGTCGCCTTCAACAACATCCGTCGCCGCACCGGCGAGCACATGGTCATGTCGCTCGCCACGTCGCCCCACGCCTTCATCGCCATCGAGGTCGACTTCTCGTCTGTCGACCGCATCCGGGCCGCCAAGAAGGAGGCGTTCAAGGCCGACGAAGGCTTCTCGCTCACGTACCTGCCGTTCATCGCCCGGTCGGTCGTCGACGCCATGCGTGTGTATCCACACGTGAACGCCTCTGTGGCCGGCGACTCACTCGTCGTGCACCACACCGTGAACCTCGGCATCGCCGTCGACCTCGACTTCAACGGTTTGATGGTGCCGGTGGTCCGCGACGCCGACGGCAAGCGCCTGCGGGCCATCGCCCGCGACATCAGCGATCTTGCTTCGCGGGCCCGGTCGAAGAAGCTCACACCCGACGACATCTCCGGTGGCACGTTCACGCTCTCGAACGCCGGAAGCTATGGCGTCGACCTCATGCAGTCGATCATCAACCAGCCCCAGGTTGGCATCCTCAGCATCACGAGCGTGAAGAAGAAGCCGGTGGTCGTCGAACACTCGTCGGGTGAAGAGAGCATCGCTATCCGGCCGATGGGCATGATCGGCCTGTCGTGGGACCATCGAGCATTCGACGGGGCGTATGCAGCAAGCTTCCTGCACGACGTGAAGCAAAACCTCGAAACCCGTGATTGGGGCGCCGAGCTCTAACGAGCGCCGGTGGTCGTGACCCGATGCTGAACGTCCGGTGGCTCGGCCGGGTGCCCTACGAAGAGGCCCTTGACCTGCAGCGAGCGTTGTTCCGCGGCACGGCGGATCACCTGCTGTTGCTGGAACACCCGCCGACCTACACCCTCGGCGTGCGTGCTGACCGGGCGAACGTACTCGTCGAACCGAGCGCCGTGGGCGCGTCGCTGGTTACCGCCGACCGCGGCGGGGACGTTACCTATCACGGTCCGGGTCAGCTTGTCGGGTATCCCGTCCTGACGGTTGCCGGTAAGCGCGGCGGGGGGATGGCCGATACCGTGGCCTACGTCACGGCGGTCGAGCAACTCGTCATCGACACGTGCGTGTCGCTCGGGCTCTCCGACATCGGCCGCGTCCGTGGCAAGAACGGCGTGTGGGTCGCGCCGGCGTCGGTGTCGCCCCGCAAGATTGCTGCGGTTGGCGTGCGGCTCAGCCGCGGACGGTCGATGCACGGGTTCTCGCTCAACGTCGATCGTGACGTTCTCACGATGTTCGAGCACATCGTGCCGTGCGGCATTGCCGACCTTGGGGTCACGTCGCTCGCCGCCGAAGGAATCGACGCCTCCATGAAACAGGTCGTCGACGCCGTCGCCGCAGTGGCTGGCACGACCCCGTGGGCGGCCGCCGGCCTCACGCGGGCGGACGTGGTGTGGCGTGAGCGCCCCGACGATCTCTCGCCGTTTTCGCGTGGCGCCGGGCCGGGTTCGAAGGCGCTGGGTCGACTCGAACAGGCCGGGGTTGAGACATCACGCGCGCTTATGATCTCGGAACGCAAGCCGGAATGGCTTCGGGTCAAGGCAAACATGGGTCCGGAGTACCGGGCGCTGAAGAAGACCGTCGCCGACCTGAAGCTGGTCACGGTGTGCGAAGAGGCCGGATGCCCGAACATCTTCGACTGCTGGAACGCCGGCACGGCGACATTCATGGTCTTGGGCGAGCGGTGCACACGGGCCTGCGGGTTCTGTCTCGTCGATACCAGCAAGCCACTCGCCGCCGATGCCGACGAACCGAGCCGCGTGGCCGATGCCGTGGAGCGTATGCGGCTTCTTCACGCGGTGCTTACGATGGTCGCTCGCGACGATCTGCCCGACGGGGGAGCAGCCCATGTTGCGCAGTGCATTCATGCCATTCGTGACCGGTCGATGGGCGCTCGCGTGGAAGTGCTCATTTCCGACCTGAAGGGGTCGGCGTCGTCGCTCCAGGTGATCGTTGATGCCCGACCCGACGTGCTCAATCACAATCTTGAAACCGTCGCCCGGCTGCAACGCGCAGTGCGTCCGAGCGCGGGGTATGCGCGCTCGCTTGCGCTCCTCTCCCGGTCGGCCGCCGCGGGGCTGGTCACGAAGTCGGGCGTGATGGTGGGCCTGGGGGAAGCTTCCGACGAGGTGCGCGAGGCCATGGTCGATCTCCGCAGCGTTGGTGTGAGCATCCTTACGATCGGGCAGTATCTTCGTCCCACATCGACGCACCTGCCCGTCGTTCGCTGGTGGACCCCCGAAGAGTTTGATGATCTGCGCGCATATGGTCAGTCGCTCGGGTTCGCCCATGTCGAGGCGTCGCCGCTCACTCGATCGAGCTATCACGCCGCGAACGGTGCCGATGCCGTGTCGGCCCCGTCGGGCGGTCCGGTTCCGGTGTCGCTCAGCCCGTCGCGCGGCTGACCGGCCGTCCGGCCACCTGGGAGTCGCGTCACGACCTTGCGGTCAGCGGATCGAGAGATCGGCGGCCGAGAAGCCCTGTGGGTCGGTGCCGACGACGTCGACAGTGAACCGCCCGCTGGCTGGCAGAACGACGGTGCGCGACGCGCCCCCGTTCACCTGGGCGAGGAGGGTCGTGCCCTGACGCAGCCTCATCGGGAGCGACTTGGATCCGTAGCGTGACGTCAACACGGTGATCGTCACCCGTTGCCCCTTGCGTGCGTCGAACGTTCCGACAGCGCCCATGGACCCCTCGATGGCCGCACCGCTCCCGCCCCGGAGGAACTTGATCGGAGCCGGCGTGTCGCCTTCGCTCGCCAGCACGATGTATGCGCGCGTTGTGGTTGGCTTCGCGGTGACGAGCTTGTTTCTGCGGAGCTTCACCGAATAGGTGGAGACCTCCGTTGGGCAGCACGCCCCCTCGCCGTTGGTGAACCGCTCGATGCGAGCGACGCCGCTGATGATCACGACGTTGTACATCCCGCCGTCGGACCGGTCGCCGATACCATGGCTGGTGACCCGCACCGGGCCCTTGCCGGTCCAGCGGAACACCACCGCATCGGAGAACTGACCGGTTCCCCCGGTGTTCTCGTTCGTCGTGACGATTGCTTCCTCGGTGCCGTCTCCATCGATGTCGCCGTGGTCAACGTCGACGATCTGGAACGACCGGCGGTCGCCCGTGCCGTCGGTACCGGTCTCCCATTCCCCGTTCCGGACATCGGCAATGACTCCGTCGTCGAGATCCCACGGCTCGTTCCGGAAGTCGACCGTCCGGATCATCGACCCCGTGGTTGCCGCGGTGGCTGCCGGAGCAGCGAACACCGTGCCGGCTATGGCCGTGGCGAGCAACGCGGCGCAGGAGGCGAAGAGGATGTTCCGGTTCCGTCGGTTCATGACCACAGTCTGACGCGATGCGACTGGTGGTGAGCGAACCATCGACGCTGCCGCCTCGCACTACGGTGCGGAAGATGCGACTGACCCAAGACCTCGACAACCTGCACCCGGACACGATGCCGTTTCTCGAAGAGTTCCACGTCGGATTGCTGTCGACGACACGACCCGACGGAACCCTGCATGTCGTCGGTGTCGGCTTCACCTACGACCCGCAGACTCGCCTGGCTTGGTCGATCGGGGGACGAGACAGCGTGAAGGTCCGCAACATCCGGGCCGGGAGCCGGGGCGCGTTCAGCCAGGTTGACGGAAGTCGATGGCTCACGCTGGAGGGCGAGACGCGGATCGTCGACGACGCCGACGGGATTGAGGAAGCGCACCGGCGGTACCGGCTCCGCTACCCCGGCCACGGTGCCGTCGACCGTGCCCGCGTCGGCATCGTCGTGACCGTCGAACGCCTCATGGGGATCCCCAGGAGGCGCCCTGCCTGATGTCGGGGCGGAGGGGCTCGAAGACGCCGTCGAGCTTCCGTTCCGAGCCGTTCGGTGAAGTGCGCGCCCACCGTTGGGGAGTTAGATCAGGTACCTTCTCACCAGCAGGCCGAGCGCCTCGATCAGCACGACGAGCGCGTAGATTGTCAACACGCAAGCGGCAATGGCCGGATATGGGTTCGGCAGGAAGTTGGTCTGCGTGAAGACCCAACCGATCCCGACTCCGGTAAAGACGCCAAGGAGCAGCGTTCCACGAACGGCGATGTCCAGGGCGTAGAGACAGTGGCTGACGAGCATTGGAACGGCAGCGGGGAGAACGCCACCAATGACTTCTTGACGGTGGGTCGCTCCGGCAGCTCGGAGCGCTTCTTGCGCGTGGCTGCCGAGTCCGTCGAGGTCGTCCGCGATGAGCTTGGCCAGGAAGGCGAAGAGGCCGATGGCAAGCGCTGCGGCAGCGGGAAATGGTGATGCAAGACCGACGAGTGAGGTCAGGAACAGGACCAAGGCTAGGTCGGGAAGCGCCCGCAGCGATGCGAGAAGGGTGCGGACGATGCCGCTCACCTGGGCGCTCTTGGTGGTCGTCCGAGCAATGAGGAATCCGGTGGGAACGGCAAGCACGATTGCGATGAACGCCGCACCGGTAGCGATTGCGATGGTGTCGATCACGGCAGCGCGATATGCATCGAAGTTCAGCGCCTGGGAGCCATCGCGGGCGATCTGGTAGCTCACGTCATTGAACGACGGTGGCACATAGCGGGGCAGCTCGCCGATCGCACCCCAAAGCATCCGGACGATTTCGAAAGGCGTCAGACCGATCTCGTACATGCTGAAGAGGAAGATCACCACCATCGACCAACTCGCCGCCGATGTCACGACACGGTCTCTCGTCCAAGGAGCGCGGAGTGATCGTGCGCCGCTCTTCAACGCCTTCTGCTGAGACAGGCGTAGCTCTGTCACATTTCTCGATTCGATTCCGGCGAGCGCACCCCGCAACCTCGTTGAGAGCATGTCCACGACCAAAATCACAACGGCGAGCAGCAGGGCCTGGGCCCAACCGACCGGATAGCGAAGTCGGTTCTGGAGATTGCCCGCGATGAGCTGGCCGATGCCTCCGCCTCCGACGAGACCGATCACTGCGGCCGCTCGAAGGTTGATGTCGAAGCGGTAGACGGTGACGTTCACGAAGTTCGGGATGACTTGGGGGAACGCTGCGTTTGCGATCGCTTGCCAGCGGCTCCCTCCAGCCGCAAGAGCTGCCTCCCGGGGTTTCTCGTCGATTTCCTCGAGCCGATCGGCGAGCATTTTTCCGAGCATGCCGATCGAGTGAAGCCCGAGTGCGACGACTCCCGGCTTCTCACCGATCGACACCACAAGGACGAAGACCACGGCGAAGACGAGTTCAGGCGTCGCTCGGCAGAAGACAATGAATCCCCGGGCCACGGCCCGGACCGTAGGATGCGGCGAGAGGTTCTGGGCGGCAAGGATACCCACAGGGAACGCGAACACTGCCGCGAGTCCGGTGCCGGCAGCGGCCATGAGCATCGTCCGCCAAAGAGCGGAGAGTGATGACCGGAACTCGCCGCCCCACTTCGGGGGAAACGCCGCTTCCAGGTATCCCGAGCGCCCGATTCCTCGGTACATCTCGACCAGGTTGAATTCCAGGAAGCGGAGTGAGGCAAAGCCGCCGATGATGGCCGCTGCGATCAGCGCGATCCGGACGATCCGGCTAACCGTCCATGGATCACTGAGCCTTCTTTCCACCCCGGCCGGCTGGATGACCGGAGCGGTCATGCGCCGAGGGCTCCGGCGTCTGCCAGCTCGACGGCTGGCAGAACCTGACCCCGACGGGCAAGTGCGAGATCGGCCTCGGCCATCTCGGCGTCCGTGGCGCCGACCTCGCGGTAGACGCGCATCGCTTCCTGCGTGTCGATCGAACTCGTCGGCCGGTCGAGTACCTTCGCGCCGTCACGGAGACCGACGACCCTCGTCGAGTAGTCCAGCGCAAGATCCAACTGATGCAGCGAGCAGATAACGGTGAGGTCGTCCTCTCGACAGATTCTGATCAGAAGATCCATGACCGACTTCGATGCTTCGGGATCGAGTGAGGCCACCGGCTCGTCGGCCAACACGAGCTCGGGCTCCTGCATCAACATGCGGGCGATACCCACACGCTGCTGCTGACCTCCCGAAAGCGTGCCAACACGCTGAAAGAGCCGATCGCCGAGCCCGACACGGTCGAGATGCGCAGCAGCCTCGGCCCGCAATTGCTTCGGATACATTGCGACGCTGTAGCGCGGACCGCGCAACCGACCGAGCGATCCTGTGAGGACGTTCTCGAGAACGGTGGTGCGCTGCACAAGATTGAACTGCTGAAAGACGAACCCGACGCGGCGGCGAAGGGCGCGTAGATCAGCCCCATTCGCCGCCGTCACGTCGACGCCGAGTACTTCGACCTGCCCAGAGCTTGGACGATGGAGCCCGTTGAGATGTCGGAGCAACGTCGACTTCCCCGAGCCAGACAGGCCGATCAAGGCAACGAAGTCACCACCGTGGATATCGAGGTCGACACCGTCGAGCGCTGTTACGGGGGCGGCTCCCCCGAAATACTTGCTGACGCTGCGAAGGCGCACGGTCACGTTGGTGTTCATCGTCTGCTCGTTCAATCACTCATTGCAGGCAGCCGTCAGGCCGGCTTGCACGCTTTCGGGGCAACCGGGTTCGTGCAGAGCACTTTGATGTCGTTGAAGAACGAGTCGGTTGCAGGGACAAAGGTGCTGTCGCTGTCGTTCGCCCCGAAGATTCCGCATCGCGGTGAGGCGGCCGGACACAGCTTGTTGGCCTGCAGGTAGAGCGCGTCGATGTTGAGCGTTGCCGTCTTCACCTTGGCGACGAGTGAAGCCGGGAGGTCTGTCCGGATTGCGAGCGGCGACTCCGGGATGGGCTTGGACTTCTGTATGAGCTTGAGGTCACCGTCTTTGAGAACGCCTCGGGTGGTCAACGTGGCGGGTTCCTTGGGGCTCAACGGGAACACCATGTTCTCGAACGCGAAGCCAGCGTCGCAGGTACCGTTGTTCACGGCGATCGCCGAACGGTCGTGGCCCCCGGCGAAGATCGCCGTGATGTCCTTCTCCGGGTCAATGCCAGCGTCGATGAGGGCGAGGAATGGGTAGAGATAGCCAGAGGTCGACTGCGGGTCGACGAAGCAGACCTTCTTACCCTTGACATCAGCAATCGTGCGTATGTCGGACCGGCTCGATTTGGCGACGAGTACGGAGTAGTAGACCGGCGGGCGGCCGATTTGGCTTACATAGATACCAATTGGCTCAACCTTTGCGCCGGAAGCCTTCGCCAAGTAGTAGCTGAACGGGCCATACATCGCCATGTCAATGCGTCCGCCAACCAGTGCTTCGGTAACGCCGGCATAGCTGGTTGTAGTGATGATCTCCACGGGAATTCCGATTTCTTTTTCCAATGCCTTCGCAAAGGGCGTCCAGCTCGTCACCGTGGAAGACGCGTTCTCGGCGGGAACCGGGGCGAGGCGAAGACGGTCGGGCCACGCTGCTTCTTTTGCGGGTGCTGCCGTCGTAGCCGGTGCTGCTGTGGGGGCGGGCTGTGCGGCTCCCGTGGTCGGGGCCGCGGTCGGGCGTGGCGTCGCCCTCCAAACATTCTTCGTTCCCTGCTTGGTGCAGGTGAGGCTTCCGGAGTTCGTGCCGACGGTCTTGCACGTCTTTCCGGCTGCGGCTTTGGTGGCACCCATGGCTGGGGATACGGCGACGGCGCCGAGTACCGCCGTGGCGATGGTTGCCTGGAAGATTCGTTTCATCTGACACCGGATCCTTTGATCGTGGAAGAACGGTGAGGAACCTAAGTAGCGACCGTGAACCGCGGACGACGAGCTTCTGACGGCCGGATGAATGTCGTCCAACGTTCGGACGGCGCCCGCAATGCTCCGGTCCTCATGTATAGCGGCGGTCGTCCGGTCCTTAGACATGGACAATTCGCTCGCCGTTTACCGGAAGTACGGCAGGTGAATATTCGGAGATCGTGCTCCAAATGAGCCGGTCATGCCGATAGCGTTCATCGAATGGCAGAAGAGCAAGAACGTCAAGAGATCCGTCGGTCGTGGATCCGGGAGCTCTCGTGTGCCGACCCGAAGATCCTCGCAACGGTCGGGAATCGGTTCCTTCAAGAATTCGCTCCTGGCGTCGTTGAGCTCAGGCGCCCCGAGGTTGGCTTGACCCTCGTCACCGGCAGGGTCGGTGGTACAGGTGAACCGTTCGGGTTGGGTGAGATGACGGTCACTCGCTGCGTTGTCCAAGTTGGGGAGAGCGTTGGTGTCGGGTACGTACGGGGCCGCGACACCGAGCATGCGTGGAGCGTTGCGGTGATCGATGCTCTCCTGCAGGGGCCACACCAAGCGGCCGTTCTCGCTGAGGTGATCGAGCCTCTTCGTCGGAGTAGGCGGGATCAAGAAGCCGTCCGAACCCAGATGACGGAAGCGACCCGGGTTCAGTTCCTCACGATGGTTCGGGGCAACTGATGGCTGCCGATCCAGGATCGTCCCTTTCTGTGCCGGTGCCGAAGTTCGCCGGCGGTTTCGCCGATCCCGTGCTCGGCGCGCACATCGCCTTCCGGACTGCGCTCGATGCGCTCGCCAATCCCGGCATTGTCCACACCATCGACGTCGAACTCCCCGACGTGGGAATCCCGGTCGGCGCGCTTGCGATGCTCCTTGCGCTCGTCGATGGCGACACTCCCCTGTGGGCGTCGCCTTCTGTCAGCGAAAGCACGCGCACCTATCTCCGTTTCCACTCCGGGGCGCGGTTTGCCTCTTTCCACAGCGCGTCTGCGTTCGCCTACGTCGCTGCGGTCGACGAACTTCCGGACATCAGCTCGTTCTCGGCCGGGTCGGCGATGTCACCGGAGGACTCGACCACGATCATCGTTTGCGTCGACGACTTCATCAGCGGGGCCACCGCTGTCCTCGATGGTCCTGGCTGCCGGGAGCCACGCAGGGTCTCGCCCGCAGGATTCACTGATTCGCTGTGGGACGAACTTGCGAAGAACCACGCCCGGTTTCCCATCGGTGTCGATCTGCTGCTGATCGCTGGTCGCGACATCGTCGGCATCCCGAGGTCCACCCGAATCGACCGAATACCCGCCCTCCAGGAGGCCTGATGTACGTTGCAACCAAAGGTGGCGAAGCGGCGATCGCCAACGCCCACCGACTGCTCGACGAGCAGCGTCGTCCACGACCTGGTTCGTGCACTCTTGCGGTCGAACAAGTCATCGACCAGATGTGGTTCGCGGTGTCACGGGTGATGAGCGAAGGTTCGGTCTACGACCCGGAACTCGCAGCACTCTCGATCATCCAGGCGCAGGGCGATCTGGTCGAAGCCGTCTTTCTCGTGCGGGCCTACCGGACCACCTTGCCTCGCCTGAGTGTCAGCGTCCCCCTTGAAACCCGGTCCATGCGGGTCGAACGCCGCATCTCGGCCACGTTCAAGGACATCCCCGGTGGTCAGATCCTCGGACCCACGTTCGACTACTCACATCGACTCATCGACTTCGATCGATCGACAAGCGCCGAGCCGCCCGTTTCCGCCGAAGGTGTCTCCGCCCTCGATGAGCCCCTCCCGCACGTGCTCGATGTGCTCGACCGTGAAGGCCTCATGGAGCCGAACCCGGCTGCGGAGTCCGATGACCTCACCACTGACCTCACCCGTGAACCCCTTGCGTTCCCGGCAGCGCGTCCTGTTCGCCTTCAAGCGCTGGCGCGTGGCGACGAGGGCTTTCTGCTCGGCATGGCCTATTCGACCCAGCGCGGCTACGGGTCGACGCATCCGTTCGTCGGCGAGATACGGATCGGCAGCGTCGACGTTTCCATCGTTCCCGACGAGCTCGACTTCCCGATCGTCATCGGCGAGATCGACGTGACGGAGTGCGAGATGATCAATCAGTTCCAGGGATCTGCCAGCACGCCTCCGCAGTTCACCCGCGGCTACGGGCTGGCATACGGACAAGCCGAGCGCAAGACGATGGCGATGTCGCTCGTCGATCGGGCGATGCGCGCCGAGGAACTCGGAGAAGCGTCGCACGGCGAGGCACCTGCACAGGACATCGAGTTCGTGGTCAGTCATAGCGACAGCCTTGAGGCGTCGGGATTCGTCCAGCATCTGAAGCTTCCTCACTACGTCGACTTCCAGTCGGAACTCGTCATGGTCCGCGGGCTGCGTGACGACTGGGAAAAGGCGAACGCCCGATGAACGCGCCGGACACGTCCCGCGAGAGCGCCGCCGGTGTGGCGACCGGATACAACTTCGCCTATCTCGACGAACAGACCAAACGATCGATCCGGCGGGCGATCTTGAAGGCGGTCGCCGTCCCCGGATATCAAGTTCCGTTCGCCAGCCGGGAGATGCCTTTGCCATACGGCTGGGGCACGGGTGGAATCCAATGCACCGCTGCGGTCATCGGACCCGACGATGTGCTGAAGGTGATCGATCAGGGCTCCGACGACACGACGAATGCGGTTTCGATCCGGTCGTTCTTCGCCCGCACCACGGGTGTCGCCACCACCGAACGCACCGACGAAGCGACGATCATCCAGACGCGCCACCGGATCCCGGAGATGGCGCTCACGGAAGGACAGGTCATCGTGTTCCAGGTCCCGATCCCTGAGCCACTTCGATTCCTCGAGCCCCGTGAGTCGACAACGCGTCGCCTCCACGCAACGGCCGACTACTCGCTCATGCACGTCCGGCTCTACGAGGACATCGCGCAACAGGGTCGGGTAACCAGTGCGTACAGCTACCCCGTGATGGTCGACGAGCGGTACCTGATGTCGCCGTCGCCGATCCCGAAGTTCGACAACCCGAAGCTCGACCGCTCGCCGGCGCTCGCCATCTTCGGTGCCGGTCGCGAGAAGCGGATCTACGCGGTGCCGCCGTACACGAAGGTGCGCAGCCTCGACTTCGAGGACTATCCGTTCACCATCGAGCACTGGGACCAGCCCTGCGGGTTGTGTGGCGCCACCGACACCTTTCTCGACGAGATCATCGTCGACGACCTCGGAACCCGTCTCTTCGCCTGTTCGGACTCCTATCAGTGCCAAACCAACCTCGCCGGGTCGCCCGCATCGACAACGGAGTCGGTGCTGTGACCCCGCTGCTCTCCGTACGCGGACTTACCAAGTTCTACGGTTCGCGCGTCGGGTGTAGGGGCGTCGAGTTCGATCTCTTCCCGGGGGAAGTTCTCGGAATCGTCGGGGAGTCCGGCTCCGGCAAGACCACCGTGCTCGCGTCCTGCTCCGGTCGCTTGCAAGGGGTCCAGGGCTCGATCCACTACCTCGACCGCACCGGCCATTCGACGGAAGTAACGACCGCCGACGAGGTCGAGCTCCGCCGGCTCGCCCGCACCGAGTGGGGGTTTGTGACCCAGAACGCACGCGACGGGCTGCGCATGCGCGTTTCTGCGGGTGCCAACATCGCCGAACGCCTGATGGACCTCGGAACCCGGCACTACGGATCACTCCGGGCCGCGGCGACGGACTGGCTCGACCGGGTCGAGATCACCGCCGATCGTGTCGACGACCTTCCCCGGCAGTTTTCCGGCGGGATGCAGCAACGGCTGCAGATTGCCCGCACGCTCGCCCCCGGGCCCCGGCTCGTCTTCCTCGACGAGCCGACGGGCGGCCTCGATGTGTCGGTGCAGGCCCGCCTCCTCGACCTGCTTCGGTCGCTCGTCCACGACCTTGGTCTTGCCGCGGTGATCGTCACGCATGACCTCGGGGTCGCCCGATTGCTGGCAGATCGTCTGCTGGTGATGCAGGGCGGCGACGTCGTCGAGCACGGGCTCACGGATCGAGTGCTCGACGACCCGCGCCATGCCTACACCCAACTCCTCGTCTCCTCGGTACTGGTGCCATGAACGCTGCGCTGCTCACCCATGATCCGTCCTCCTCGGGAACGTCCCGTCCGGCGAAGGTGACGGGCACGACCGCCATCGCCGTCCGCGGTCTTTCGAAGACGTTCACGCTCTACACCCAGGGCGGTGCGCGGCTCCACGTGCTCGAGTCAGTCGACCTCGATGTCGAGGCCGGTGAGTGCGTTGCTCTCTCCGGTCCCTCCGGCGCGGGGAAGTCGACGCTGCTGCGCTGCCTCGCGGCGAACTATCAGCCGACCGCAGGGGAAGTCTGGATCCGCCACGGGGAAGGGTTCACCAACGTCGTCACGGCGGAGCCGTCAGCCATCATCGACATCCGGCGACACACGGTCGGTTGGGTCAGTCAGTTCCTCCGCGTGATCCCGCGTGTCCCGGCGATCGACATCGTCGGAGAGCCCGTCGTCGCGCAGGGGCGGAGCTCGCAAGAAGCGAGGGAAGTCTCGGCCGAACTGTTGCGGCGCCTCAATGTTCCCGAACGCCTCTGGGCGCTTGCCCCCGCAACCTTCAGCGGCGGGGAACAGCAGCGGGTAAATGTCGCCCGGGGCCTCGCGGCGCGGCACCCGATTCTTCTCGTTGATGAGCCGACAGCTTCGCTCGACGAGGCAAATCGCGACGTGGTGGTCGAGCTCCTGGCCGAAGCTCGTCTTGCCGGCGCAGCGATTGTCGGGATCTTCCACGACCCGGCCGTGCGTGAACGAGTTGCCACACGAGTGTTCACGGTTGATCCGATTCCCGTCGGCGCTTCCGATCCTTCGGCATCAAACCACGCCAAAGGCAGCCAGCGATGAACAGTTTCGTCATCACCAACGTTGACGTGGTCCTCGAGCACGCGGTCGTCTTCGGTTCGGTCCAGGTAGTGGACGGGATGATTGTCGAGGTGAGCGAAGGGCGGTCCGGCGTTGCGTCGGCGATCGATGGGGCCGGGGACTACCTCCTCGCGGGGCTCATCGAAATCCACACCGATGCGCTCGAATGGCATCTGCGTCCGCGTCCGCAGTCGGTCTGGCCGGCGGCTGCCGCCGTTGCGGGGCACGACGCAATGCTGGCGGCCAGTGGCATCACGACTGTGCTCGACTCACTGTGTCTCGGAGACCTCGGTGGTGACGGCTTCCGGTCAGACATCCTTCGCCAAGCGCTTGACGCCATCACCAGCGCGCAGATGAGTGGAGCCAACCGCATCGATCACAGGCTGCACTATCGCTGCGAGGTGGCCGACGCCCGCACTCCTGGCCTGTTCGAGGACCTCGTCGACAACCCGCTCCTCACGTTGGTGTCCCTCATGGACCACACGCCCGGCGGTCGTCAGTACCGCGACCTCGATCACTACCGAAGCTCCACCCGGCCGTATCGGACCGACTCCGGTGGCGTCGACGTCGACATCGACACGCACATCGAACGACTCCAGGCGCGCCAGGCCGAGCATTCCATGCCGAACTGGGAGCGGATCGCGAAGATGACGACGGAGCGTGGACTCCCGCTTGCGAGCCATGACGATGCAACCCTCGACGACATCGACCTCGCGGTGCGCAGCGGGGTCACGATCTCCGAGTTCCCCACGAGCGAGATCGCTGCCCGCGGCGCCCGGGCCGCCGGGATGCTCACGGCTGCGGGTGCTCCGAACATCGTCCGTGGCGGTTCGCATTCGGGAAACGTTGCGGCCGCGCACCTCGCCGGTACCGGTGTGCTCGACATCGTCACGAGTGACTACGTCCCGTACTCGCTCCTGCATGCGCCTTTCGTCCTAGCCGCAAGCGGGGTGCTTCCGCTGGCGGAGGCGATCGGGCTCGTGACGGGTGGCCCGGCCCGTGCCGTGCACCTGCACGATCGCGGTCGGATCGCTCCGGGTCTTCGCGCCGATCTCGTGCGGGTTGCGCTCCGCGACGGCGTGCCGGTGGTCAACAGCGTCTTCAGCGCCGGGCGCCGCGTCGGCTGACCCGACCTACGCTCCCAGAACGGCGGCGGCGATCTCGTCGGCGAGTTCGGGCGTCGCCGCGACGATCCCGCTCCATCGTTTCGTCAGGTCGGTGTCGAACTCGATGGTGCGTCCGTGCACGTCCACGACCACGCCGCCGGCGAGCGGAAGGAGCACGGCCGCCGCGGCGAGGTCGACGAGACGGTGGGTGTCGCTTCCGGCGTCGACGAACGCATCGGTTGACCCCTGGAGGACGAGCATTGCTTCGAGGCATGTCGTGCTGAGGATTCGTATGCGCGCAGCACGTTCGGTGACGCGCCACCATGCATCCCGGTTTCGCGGATGCGGCCGGAGCAATGACACCGCAGCTCCGTCGAGAGCCGTTCGACCGGTCGTTGCCCACCGACCGGGGGACCGCGGCGCGCCTGAGGCATCGGCCGCCCACGTCCGGCCGGTCTCGAGCCACACCGTGGCCGCCGAGACGAACCGATCATCGTCGGCCAGCGCGGCGCTGAAGCACGAGAGAGGCACGTCTGCGGCGGCGTTCGCCGAGCCGTCCACTGGGTCGACCACGAGAGTGAGTGACGAGCCGCGGTCGACGAATCCGATCTCCTCGGACAGCACATTGACCCCGAAGGGTGCCGTCGACTCGACGATTGCCGCCTCGACCACCCGGTCGAGAAGCATGGTCGGCGTGCCGTCGGCGCCCAAGCCGGTATCGCGTTCGAGTTCGGCGCGAGTCATGGTCGAAAGGCAGTGCGCGAGCGCGTCGATCGCCGCGCAAGCAGATGCGGCGAACACCGGGTGGAGCATGTCGGTTGCACGGGCGACGTGAGCGTGGCGATGAGAGTTGGGCGGCATGGATCCCCATTCGATTCGATTCGATGTTCGTGTCGGAGTCGGCGACGTGGCCCACCATGATGTGTGGCGGTGACGCGCAGAGAGACCCGACAGGTCAGTCACGTGAACCCATGACGAACACCCGAGGGACTGCCGTTCACCCGCTATTTGCCGCGGCGACCGCACGCGAAGCCCCGTGATTCATCTGGCTTCCGTACTCTCATCTCCGTCATCCGCCATCACCGCCCCATGATCCTGGAGAACCGCATGACGCACGACCTCGAACCTGACGTTGTCCCAGCTGCCCCGGCCGGGTGGACGATTGATTGGCTCCTTGAGGTTCTTCGCGATGACGTCAAGGAGCACGGGCTCCAGTGCGCCCACGAATTGGAGCAGCGCTTTCCGGACGACGTCGAACTGCAGGTCGCCGGTTTGGTTCATGACCTCGCGCATCGCGTCGCGTCGGAAGAGATGCACGGTGTCGTAGGCGCCGAGATTATTCGACCGCTACTCGGGGACCGCGTTGCGTCACTGGTGAAGCTTCACGTTGATGCCAAGCGCTACCTGGTCACCGTTGACCCCGAGTATCGATCGACCCTCTCTCCCGAGAGCGTGTACACCCTGGAATTGCAAGGAGGCGACATGAACGACAACGAACGAGCGGCATTCGAAGCGGCACCTCATTCCGCCGATGCGCTGGAACTTCGCCGGGCGGATGAAGCCGCCAAAGTCGACGGCCGAGAAGTTCCCGGACTCGACCACTGGGAAGAAATCCTCCGCCGCTTTGCCCTGCCGCGCTGAGCCCAACGCCCAATTTTGGGCTCAGCGAGCCGGCGAGGTCGTGAGCGGCCCGGCGATGTGCCACGGACGCCCGTCGAGGAGATCGGTGTTGCGCGACAGCACCTTGTTGGCGGCGTTCTGGGGCTGAAGAGTCATCGTGGTGATCCCCGGGCCGAATCCGGCAACCGTGATGTCGGGAACGTTGATCGAACCGTCGAATGGACGCTCGCGCCCCTCGGCCCACAACGTCATGCCGGCGGGGAGCGAGGTGAGCATCCCGGCTTCGAAACCCGGTGTTGCGCTTGCGGCCACGAGACATATCCGGTTCTCGGCCGACCGTTCCGCCAGGCCGAGCGTGACCTCCCAAGGCTCGGCGATCGAGATCGGCGCAGCGACGATCTGGACGCCGGCCAGAGCAGCGAGCCGGGAGACCTCCGGGACGACGAGGTCGTCACCCACGATCACGGCAAGCCTCCCGAACGGGAGGTCGATCCAGTCGACCGATGAGCCGAGGGCAAGGCACCAATCTGCTTGTCGTGCAGATGCATGTAACTGAAGCTGGCGGTGGACGATGCCCGCCGAGCCGATGACCACACCCACATGCGCCCCGTCGATCGGGAACGACGTAACAGCGAACGCCTCCTGCTCGGCCATCCTGACCGCATCGCTTATCGCATCGCTGAGCGCTCGCGTGTCGAGGCCCCGAACGTCTTCCTGCTCGAAGAGACCGCAGAGCTCGGGGAGCACGATGAGACGCGCTCCGGCCTTGACCGCCTGGCGCACGACATCGGCGACGGCCGACGGCTGGGGACCCCTCGGTACGGCAATCGCCGCCACGACCGCCGAGGCATGAGTCGGTACAGCGGTCCGGAACTTTGGGTCCTCTCCCAGACGGCCGTAGAGCTCCGGTCGGCGCATGCCGAGCCGGTCCGTGCCGTCAGGCCGAAGGGTCGCGCCCTTGACACCGGCGATCACGGCGATGTCGGCGACGATGATCTCCTCCCGGTCGGGAGAGGCCTTTGCCACAACGGTTCCGTCGGGTGCGACGATCTGGCTCTCTCCGCCGCCGTGCAGCGCTGACGGAGGCACTTTCAGCATCTCGGCCACCGATGCCAGCTTCAAGGTCGGCACGATCGGACCGACCTTGTTGGCGGCAACCACCCACACCCCGTTCTCGGCGGCTCGGACCGGGATGTGCAGTGACGCCTCGTCGGTGGCAAACGAGTTCAGCGAGTTGAGAAGCAGTTGCGCGCCTCGCACGACGAGTGCCCGCGCCGGTTCGGTGATGACGCCTTCCATGCATGCATAGAGGCCGACCCGTCCGATCGGGAGATCCAGGACCGGGTTCGGCTTGGAACCCTTCGTGAAGTACGTGTTCTCGTTGCCCATGAGCACCGTCTTGTCGCTGCGGCCGACGAGCGTGCCATCGGGTCCGAGCAACAGGTTCGATGTGGTGAGAGGCCCACCCGGCGTCTTATCAGTACGTACACTTACGTTCAGTTGCACGTGCATCCGGTGCTGTGCTGCCCTGGCTGCGACCGCGCTGACGAACGGTCCGTCGATCGCCACGGCCACGTCCCAGGCATGCATGGCGTTGTCATACCATGCGGCGTGGTTCGAGAACTCCGGAAGGACGAGCACTTCGACTCCATGCGTCGCCGCCTCATCGATCAGGCGAAGGCATGTGGCGAGGTTCTCCTCGACGCTCGTTCCGGCGCAGAACTGGGCGGCGCCGACACGCAATGTCGGCGCGGGTGCAGCGGGACTATCGGCCATACCCGACATGGTACCGAGTGGTGGGCGGCGGAGCCCGTCGAGCGATACCGTGTCCCGCCATGACAAATCCACCGCGGATCGCCGAAGCGCAGCCAGAGGTCGACCCATGCCTGATGTGACCGGATACCGGGCCAAGTTCGCCGCCATCGTGCCGTCGACGAACACCGTCGTGGAGCACGACTTCAACATGCTTGCGCCGCCCGGCGTCACCATCCACGCCGGGCGCTTCATGATCGATCGACCGGCGTTGTCGAACGACGAGGAGTTCCTCGACCTGATCAACCAGGTGCTGAACAACGTCGGCGATGCGGTGGCGAGCGTCAAGACCTGCAAACCCGACTACTACGTGATGGGCATGTCTGCCGGAACATTCTGGAACGGTCTCGCCGGAAACCGCGACTTCGAAGCCCGGATCGACGGCTACACCGGCGGTGTTCCCTGCTCCACCGGGGCCACGGCGTGCCGCGAGGTCCTCAACCGATTCGGGGCCAAGAAGATAAGCGTGCTTACTCCCTACCAGCCGATCGCCGACAAGGAAGTGGCCAACTACTTCACAGAGGCGGGCTTCGACGTGGTGAAGAGCCGTGGCCTGAAGTGCCCGAGCGCCACGGCGATTGCCGAGGTCACCGAGGACGAGCTGGTCACCGTCCTCAACGACATGAACGTTTCAGACTGCGACGCAATCGTGCAATGCGGGACCAATCTCTCCATGGTCCGACTTGCCGCGGAGGCTGAGAAGTTCTTCCGCAAGCCGGTCATTGCGATCAACACCGCCACGCTCTGGCACGCCCTGCGCACCTTCGGGGTCAACGATCAGCGACGTGGCTTCGGTCGCCTGCTCGAAGAGTTCTAGACACCGATGGCGACCCCTTTCGACGTCATCATCGCCGGCGCCGGCCCGGTCGGGCTGAGTGCGGCGCTCGCGTTGGGGCAGGCGGGACGCTCCGTGGTGCTTGTCACGGATGGGCCCGGCCTATCGACCGAGTCTCGGGCGTCGACGTTTCATGCGCCGACGCTGGAGATCCTGGCCGAGCTAGGTGTCGCCGACGAGGTCGTGCGCCGCGGTCTGAAGGCACCGGAGTTCCAGTTCCGGGACCGTGGCGGCGGCGTGGTGGCGTCGTTCGACATGACCGAGCTGGCCGACATCACCCCGTTCCCGTTCCGCATCCAGCTACAGCAGTCGGAGTACACCCCGCTGGTCGTCGAGGCGCTGCAGTCGTTCCCGAACGTCCGAATCATCTACGACTCGCCCGTCTCATCGGTTCGCCAGAGCGACGACGCGGTCCACGTCGACGCCGGTGCGCAACGGCTGAGCGCGCAGTGGCTGATCGGCGCAGACGGAGCCCACTCGGCGGTGCGGCGCGAGTTGGGCGTCGCCTTCGATGGCATCACGTACGAAGACCGCTACCTGGTCGCCTCGACCACGAACAATTTCCGACGGCTCCTCCCGGACCTCGCGCACGTCAACTACATCGCCGACCCGCACGAATACCTCGTGCTGCTCAACACACCGCACGCCTGGCGCGCGCTCTTCCCGATTCGCGACGGTGAGACGGACGAACAGGCCCGTGAAACCGATCGTGTCCAATCACGTTTGCAGGGCATCGCACCTGTGGCCGGTGGTTACGACGTGCTGCACACGACGCTCTACAAAGTCCATCAGCGAGTTGCCGAGACCTACCGGGTCGGGCGGGTTCTGCTGGCCGGTGATGCCGCGCATATCAACAACCCACTGGGTGGAATGGGCATGAACTCGGGGGTGCACGACTCCTGGTTCTTCGTGAAGACGCTTCTCCGACAGTGGAGCGGCGACGCTGGCCCCGACGAACTCGACCGCGTGGCGGCGTGGCGCCGCAGCGTTTCGGTCGATCACGTGCGGGCCACTACCCACGGGAACTACGCACGCCTTTCGGCAACCGACCCGGCTGAGCGGGCCGCCTACCGCGAGGACATGATCGCAACAGCGACCGATCCGGACCGACGTCGTGCCTATCTGTTGCGGACGAGCCTTCTGGAGAGCGTCCGTCACTACGAGACCCTGATCACCTGAGCACCGCGACCACCCCCGGAACACGTTCTGCAAGACTGCCCCTCCTATGCACGAAGCCGATCTCGCCCTGCTCATGCTTCGCGCTGCAGCCGGATTGACCATGGCATACCACGGGCTCAACAAGACCAGGGGTTTGGCGGGAACGGCGAAGTGGTTCGAATCGATGGGCATGCGTCCCGGCGCTGTGCACGCCCGACTTGCTGCCTTCACCGAGATCGGCGCCGGTCTGGCGCTTGCGGCCGGACTTCTGACGCCCTTCGCCGGCGCCGCGTTCGTCGGCCTGATGCTGGTGGCCGGGATCGTCTCCCACCGGAAGAACGGGTTCTTCATCTTCAACAAGGGCGAGGGCTGGGAGTACGTGATGATGCTCGCTGTCGTCGGCCTCTTCCTGGCGATGACGGGCGCCGGCCGGTACTCGCTCGACAACGCCTTGGACATCTCGTTGGACGAATGGGTCGGCACGGTCATCGGTCTCGGCGGTGCCCTCGGTGGAGCGGCGCTGCTTGGCGTCAGCTGGCGACCTGCGAAAGGCTGATCGTCGCATGACAACCAACCGTTCCGTCCCGACGCCTCTGGAGAAGCTCGATGGCCTCCCGGTGTATAAGCCGGGAAAGTCAGCCGAAGCGACGATGGCCGAATACGGGCTGCCCTTCGCCGCCAAGCTCTCGTCGAACGAGAACCCGTTCGGGCCACTCCCGTCGGTCATCGCCGCCATCACCACAGCTGCATCCGAAATCAACCGCTACCCCGACACCAGCGCCGCCGCCCTTCGTCAGGCGCTCGCTGCTTTCCTCGATGTTCCGGTCGATCGGGTGACGACGGGGGCCGGATCGTCGGGCGTGCTCCTCCAGGCGCTGAATGCCTTCTCCGGGCCGGGCGCGGAAGTGGCGTTCAATTGGCGCTCGTTCGAGGCGTACCCGATCTTTTCGCGCTCCGTCGGCGCGACCGATGTCACCGCGCCGCTCAAGAATCATGCGCTCGATCTCTCGGCCCTTGCCGAGATCGTAGGTCCACATACGAAAGTAGTCTTGATCGCGAACCCGAACAACCCCACTGGAACCGTTGCGACCGAGGACGAGCTGCGCACGTTTGTGTCGGCGGTTCGTTCCGACGTACTCGTGGTGCTCGACGAGGCGTATACCGAGTTCATCGACGACGGGGCCACAGTGAACGGCGCGACTCTTATCGATGAGTTCCCCAACCTCCTCATCAGCCGAACGATGTCGAAGGCCTACGGCTTGGCTGGCCTTCGCGTCGGCTATGCCATCGGCCAGCCGGCCGTGATCGCCGCGCTCGACAAGGTTGCCGCGCCGTTCGCTATCACTTCCGTGAGCCAGGCCGCAGCGGTCGCGTCGCTCGAGCCGGTGGCGCAGTCCGAGCTCGCCGAACGGGTCGCCATGATCCGGGCCGAACGAACTCGGGTTGTTCGAGAAGTGCGCTCGTTGGGCTTCGAAGTTCCCGATTCGCAGGCGAATTTGATCTGGTTGCCGGTCGGCGAACGCACTGTCGAACTGTTCACGGCGCTGGAACGCCACGGTGTTGTGAGCCGGGCCTTCCCCGGTGACGGCGTGCGTGTCACCGTCGGCTCTCCGCGGGAGAACAACATGTTCCTTGAGGCTCTGCGGACGATGTCACCGATGTAGCGCAGCCGGCCACGTCGGCCACGTCGGCCACCTCGATCGGAGGCCGGATACGAGGGGCACCGACGACGCTACGGTGAGGTGATGCCGCAATTGATCAATCCATCATCGCTCGCCATGCCCGTTGCGGCATATAGCCACGGCGCTGTTGTCACTGCGGGCGAGCGGGTGCTCCACACCGCAGGCACCGTGGCAACCCGACCCGACGGCTCGATCGCCGACACGGTCGGAGAGCAGGCGGCCGAGGTATGGCGGTCGTTGGCGGCAATCTGCGCCGAAGCAGGGATGTCGCTCCAGGACACCGTCAGCTACACCACCTACGTCGTGCTCGGCAACGAACTCGGCCCGGTCATGGCGGCTCGCGATGTCGCGCTCTGCGGCCATGGCGCGGCGTCCACCCTGATCGTCGTTCCGGCCCTCGCCCGACCGGAGTGGAAGGTCGAGATCGCACTGATTGCTTCGGCGGAATAGATCCGACCCGCCCGCTGCCCCGGCGGGTCACTTCAGCACGCAACGGGGTCAGCCGATGGAAGAAACATGACCGGTCGGACCACCGCGCCCGGGGGACGTCCCCCTCGGAGGTCCTGGAACACACCCGGCCCGGTTCTCGTTCCGCTCGGCGTCGTGTGGCTCGGCGGCCTGGTCATACTCGCGGTTGCCGCCCAACGCACTGATCCGCAGGTGCTGTTTTTCGATCCCGCCTTCAGCGGCGGTGACCCGCGTTGGTACAACGGTGCGATCTCCCAGCTGGGGGTGCTGGCGTGGTCGGTCGCCGTGCTCTCCGCCGGCTGGTCAGCGTGGTTCGCCCATCATGTCGGGCGTCCGAAGGCCGCTCGTTTTCTCGCTCGAGGGGCGATCGCGACCAGCATGCTGCTGCTCGACGATCTGTTTCTTCTCCATGGTGTGGCCAGCAGCGTTCTCGCCGTTCCCAAATTCGTCGCCGCCCTCGTGGTG
>JANOHI010000081.1:0-1088 GCA_031406385.1 Acidimicrobiia bacterium | reverse complement strand
GCTCCGGTATGCCGACGGAGCGCAGCAGCTCCTCGGCGGTCTCCATGGCGAACTTCTTGTCGACCCCGAAATGCAGCCGTAGGCCTTCGGTGAGTTGGCGGCCGATCTTCACCACGGGGTTGAGCGAGGTCATCGGATCCTGGAAGATCATCGCCATGCCGACCCCGTAGAGCTTGCGAGAATCTTTGGCGTCGAGCTTGGAGGTCTCATGCCCGTCGAAGATCACCTCACCCTCACGGATCACGCCCCGCTTGGGAAGCAGATTCATGATCGAACGAGACAAGACTGACTTCCCGGAACCGGACTCACCCACCACGCCAAGTGTCCGACCCTCGCCGAGGATGAACGACACGCCGTTGACCGCCTGGACGACGCCGCGGTCGGTCTTGAAATGGGTGACGAGATCGCGGATCTCTAGCAGCGGCTTGGCGGCGTGGGCAGTATCTGTTGACGTCATGAACGGGGCCCTGTCGTGGTGATCGGACGTGTGATGGGGGCAAGACGGAATGGACGAACAGCCAAAGACAACGGAATCAGCAGGTCCATCAGATGTTGCCCTGCTTCACTTCGAGGCGCTCGCGGAACTTGTCACCGATGAAGTTGAGGGACACGACGGTGAGGAATAGGACGAGAGCAGGAATCAACGCGACGTTCGGCTGAACGCGAAGATCCTGGGAACTCGCGCCTTCCTGGATCATCTTGCCCCAGGCCGACGTGCCCGTGCCAGCACCGACACCAATGCCGAGGAACGACAGCGAACCTTCGATCACCATGACGCCGCCGGCCGAGACGAGCCCGAAGGCGAGGAGCGGCTTGGCCACGTTGGGCAGGATCTCCCGAACGAGCACTCGGGCGGGTTTCGCCCCCATGGTGCGCGCCGCAGTGACGAACTCACGCTGGGCGTATTGGATCGTGCTGGCACGGACCACGCGGAACAGCGACGGCGTGGCGAGCACGGCCAGGGCGAGCGACACCTTCATTACGCTTGACTGCAGGCCCTGTTCGATCCCGAAGTCGGCACTGCCAGCACTGGCACTGAGCACCGAGATCAGAAGGATGATGAACAGCAACGGCGGAAGGCTGAGCAG
>JANOHI010000071.1:0-5831 GCA_031406385.1 Acidimicrobiia bacterium | reverse complement strand
GTCGACGATGAACAACTTGGCACCAACTATTGTTCTTGATTTGTGGGCCTCGGCAGCGTCAGCTACTTGGTAGCTCATTCCTGGTTTCAGGATAAAGCGCCGGCGTCCGGCACGGACAAGAACGTACTCGGCGGGTGAATGACGTGACAGACGTCACGTTATCCGCTGGCATCCCCGTCATACGCCTGGTCCGGTAGGTCCGGAGTATCTCCTGACGTCATCCCGACCTCGACGCCTGTTCTCAAGGAGCCCCCCGAAATGCGTATCACTCGAACCCGTGCAGCTGTTGCTGCTGCCGCCATCGCCCTGACGTTCGGCCTGGCTGCCTGCGGCAGCGACTCTGCCGACACGACCGCGGCGCCCGCCGAGACCGAAGCCGTTGCCGCTGAGACCGAAGCCGCTGCCGCCGAGACCGAAGCCGCTGCCGCAGCTGCTCCCGTGGACATCGTCGACACCGCCGTTGCTGCCGGAAGCTTCACCACCCTGGCCACGCTCCTGACCGATGCGGGCCTCATCGAAACCCTGAAGGGTGAAGGTCCGTTCACGGTCTTCGCACCCACCGATGAGGCCTTTGCCGCCGTGCCGGCCGACACCCTCGCCGCCCTCGGAGCCGACAAGGCCCTTCTCACCAAGGTCCTCACCTATCACGTGGTTCCGGGCACCGTCATGGCCGCCGATATTGCTGCGGGCGACGTCGCCACGGTGGCCGGCCCGACCGTTGCCATCACGATCGTCGACGGCAAGGTCATGGTCAATGACGCCACCGTCGTTACCGCCGACGTCGTTGCGTCGAACGGTGTCATCCACGTCATCGACAAGGTGCTCCTCCCCCCGGCGTGAGCATCCTGATGGCGTGAACGGCCCCGGGCCGGTGGTTTCCCCCCACCGCACCCGGGGTCGTTTCGCGTCCTGACCGCGCCTGCCGCTCGCCAGGAGAGAGGTTGCCCCTAGATATGGGGGCAGAACACCTCCGAGGGTCGCAAGGAGGTGTTCTCCAACATGTTCGAACGAACCCCCCTACCGTGGGCGAATGGCTCGGGTGTCGATGCGTTCGCAGGTTCCGCCGTTCTACGCCATGGCAATGGGAGCGCTCGCCGAGACTCGCCAAGCCGAGGGTCATCGCGTCCTACACCTCGAAGTTGGCCAGCCGAGCGGCGGTGCGCCGGCCGGGGCCCGTGATGCTGCAGCGAATGCGCTACAGCGTCGGGCGCTCGGGTATACGACCTCGCCCGGTCTTCCCGAGCTCCGTGCCCGCATCTCCCGCCACTATGACGAGTGGTACGCGGTTGCGGTCGATCCGCGCCAGGTGAGCGTCGTCGGCGGAGCGTCCGGCGGTTTCGTTCTCGCGTTCCTGGCCTGCTTCGACGTCGGTTCGCGCGTCGGCGTGACCGAGCCCGGATACCCCGCCTACCGCAACACGCTCGACGCGCTCGGCTGCATCCCGGTGGGCATTCCGATCGGTCCCGACACCGGGTACCGGCTCACCGGCGCAGCGATCGAGAGCGCGCACCGAGCGAACGCACTCGACGGGTTGATCATTGCGTCGCCGTCGAATCCGACCGGGACCCAGTTGAGCGACGCCGATCTCGCCGACGTCGTTGCTGCCTGCCATCGCCTCGGGATCACGCTGATCGCCGACGAGATCTATCACGGCATCACCTACGGCGCCCCTGCGTCGACGATCCTTTCGCACACCGACGATGTCGTGGTGCTCAACAGCTTCTCCAAGTACTTCGGCATGACCGGATGGAGGCTCGGCTGGATCGTCGCTCCGCCCGAGCTCGCCGAGCCCATCGACCGTCTCGCCCAGAACCTCTACATCTGCGCCCCCCACGTCTCACAGGTCGCCGGGCTCGCGGCGTTCGACTGTGCCGACGAACTCGATGCCCGGGTCGTCGAGTTCGCCGAGAAGCGGCGGGTTCTGCTTGACGGACTCCACCTCGCCGGACTGACCGACATCGCACCATCCGATGGTGCGTTCTATGCCTATGCCGACGTGTCCCACCTGACCGACGATTCGTGGAGTCTGTGCCGGCAGTGGCTCATCGAGCTCGACCTTGCGGCCACACCGGGAATTGACTTCGACCCGGTTCGTGGCAACCGGTTCATCCGGTTCTCCTACGCCGGATCACTCGACGATGTGCGCGACGCCGCGGAGCGCATCGGCCGATGGACCGCGGCTCGCTGACCCGCTGCTTGTTCATCGGGCTCGCGCAACGGGTCGCACGAGCCCGACGGAACCGCGCGGGCCAGCGAGGCCACCACGGGCTGGCTGCGCTGTTGTCGTCGCTGTCGAGCGCCGTGGTCCGCGCTTCGCCGAATCTCTGCGCGGACCGGTCGATTACGGGCGAGGACGGCTCGTCAGGGGATGGTTGTTCCACCAGCGGCCGGAGAAGCGCCAGGTGGGGGGCGTGGAGGTTCGGGGTCCCGAGGCCATGAGCACGACCGGGCGCGGCCAGGCCAATTCCAGGGCAGCCGTGATCGCCACGAGCTCGTCGTCGGTCGGAGTCGGTGATACCGAGGCAACCGCGGAGTTGGGCGCGCTCACAGTGGGACGTTCCCGTGCTTGCGCTTGGGCAGCTCTTCTTTCTTCGTGCGAAGAAACGCCAGCCCCCGGGTGAGCATCTTGCGGGTGTCGGCGGGGTCGATGACGTCGTCGATGTACCCCCGCTCCGCCGCCACATATGGGTTGGCGTAGAGCTCGGTATATTCCTCGACCAGTTCGGCCCGCCGGGCGACCGGGTCCGAAGCGGCGTCGAGTTCACGCTTGTAGACGATGCCGACGGCGCCTTGGGGCCCCATGACGGCGAGTTCGGCCGATGGCCAGGCGAAGCAAAGGTCGGAGCCGATGGACTTGGAGTCCATGACCACGTAGGCGCCCCCGTAGGCCTTGCGGGTGATGATGCTGATCCGCGGCACGGTCGCCTCGCAATAGGCGTAGAGCAGCTTGGCGCCGTGACGGATGATGCCGCCATATTCCTGGTCGGTGCCAGGCATGAAGCCGGGTACGTCGACGAAGGTGACGAGTGGGATGTTGAACGCGTCGCACGTCCGGACGAAGCGGCCGGCCTTCTCGGAGGAATCGATGTCAAGCACGCCGGCCATGACCATCGGCTGGTTGCCGACGATGCCGACCGGGTTGCCGTCGAGACGGGCGAAGCCGCAGACGATGTTTGCGGCCCACTTCGGGAAGTACTCGAAGAACTCTCCGTCGTCGACGACCTCGCGGATGACCTTTTTCATGTCGTATGGACGGTTGGGTGAATCGGGAAGCATGGTGAGCAAGGCATCGCAGCGACGCTCGGGGTCGTCGTCGGTCGGTGTGTGCGGCGGCGATTCCAGGTTGTTCGATGGAAGGAACGACAGGAGGAACCGGACATCTTCGAGGCACGTCTGCTCGTCGGGCGAGACGAACGTGGCCACGCCCGACTTCGATGCGTGGGTTGATGCGCCGCCGAGTTCTTCGAGGCTCACGTCTTCGCCGGTCACCGTCTTGACCACGTCGGGACCGGTGATGAACATGTGGCTGGTCTTGTCGACCATGAAGATGAAGTCGGTCATGGCCGGCGAGTACACCGCGCCACCGGCGCACGGGCCCATGATCACGCTGATCTGGGGGATGACCCCGGACGACTTCACGTTTCGGAAGAAGATTGCACCATAGGACGCGAGGGACACCACGCCTTCTTGAATGCGGGCGCCACCCGAGTCGTTGAGCCCGATAACTGGCACGCCGACCGAAGAGGCGAGATCCATGATCTTGTGGATCTTCTCGGCGAACACCTCACCGAGTGCGCCGCCGAACACCGTGAAGTCCTGCGCGAACACGGCCACTTTGCGGCCGTTGACCTCCCCCCAGCCGGTCACGACGCCGTCGGTGTAGGGGCGGTCCGCTTCGATCCCCATGCCGTGAGCCCGGTGGCGGGCGAGCATGTCGAGCTCGACGAAGCTGTCGGGGTCGAGGAACAGGGCGATGCGTTCGCGCGCTGTCAGCTTGCCCTTTTCATGCTGACGATCGACGGAACGCTCGGATCCGGCGTTGAGGGCTTGCTGGCGGCGCTCTTCGAGTTGCGCCAAACGCGTCGTCATCGGGAAATCCATGGGCTGTAGAACCTACCGGTGCCGCACACCCTGAGCGAACTGACTCGTCGGAGAGAGGTTGCCCCCATAGATGGGGGCAGAACACCTCCCAGCGCCGCTGGGAGGCGTTCTGCCGCATCACGGCCGACCCGGCTGACGCGACCCGGCTGACCCGACGCAACCCCGCTGACCCGACGCGACCCGAAGCAACCGTCAGTGGTCAGCTGATGTCGTAGACCAGCTGGACGGACGCGCTGACCTCGTAGCTCCCGGCCTCGATCGGGACATCGGCCGACCTCGCCTCGGAGACCTTGAATTGCGGCTGTGGTCCAATGTTCGTCTCGGCTGATGTGCGGATCGTCCGCAGCGCGCCGAGCTTCACGCCGGCCGCCTTCGTGAGCTGCTCGGCCTGGGTCCTGGCGTCGGCCACGGCGAGCTCCCGGGCCCGTCCCTGTGACTTCGAGGTATCGCCGATTCCGAAGGAAAGCCCGTTGATCCGGATGGCGTCTCCGGCGACCTTGGCCACTTCATCGATGAGCGCCCCCGAGGTGTCGAGCTTGCGGATCATGACCGTGATCGAGTTGTTCACCTGATAGGCGGTGATGCGACGGCCGGAGGTGTCGAACTGGGGGTAGATCGACAATCCGCTCGTCTGGATGTCGCGGGCTTCGATTCCTTTGGACTTGAGAAGCTTGTTGACGGTGGTCGCCGAGTCGTTGTTGGCCTTGAGCGCGTCGGAGACCCGAGCCGCGCGGGTCTCGACCCCGAGGTTCAGGATCATGCGGTCCGGCGTCTCCGCGACGCGTCCGGTGCCGTCGACGATGATCGTGCGACCGGAAGACTTCGCGGACTCCGATGCGGACACGTTGGCTCCTGCGGGCTGGCTGGCCATCGCCAGGCTCAGAGCGCCGGCGGTCGCGAGACCGATGGCGAGCAAGCTGCGGCGGCGGGTGGATGAGTTGAGGAATTGCATGTTCATGGCTCCTTTGACGAAGCGGATCGGGCGTCGGGTTCCTCGGTGTGGCGATCTTCACAGCATCTTCACACCCGGCGGGCGCCGGTGGTGTCAGCCGCCGACGCGTGAGGCCAGGTGGGTGGCGCGGCGGAACAGGTTCGGGGCGTCGATCGATGCAGCCAGAGCCTCGAACCCGGGTGTTGGACCGTGCCATTCGAGTTCGTCGACGCCGCCGGGAATTGTGACCGCGTCGAGGCGCACCGTTGCGATCGTACGGAAGAGGATGGCATCGGCAATGTTCTCGACGAGCGTGGCGGCGAGCTTCGGCGCACCACGCAGACCGGGCACATCCCACTGGCCGGCGTAGAGCGGGATCTCCTCCAGCTTGGCGTAGCGGGCCAACACGGCTGCGGTGGACTTCGCCCCCCATCCCGCCAGGCCGGGGTAGCCGTCGGCGGTATCACCGACCAGGCCGAGGTAGTCCGGGATCGAGGTTGGATCCACGCCGAACTTGGCTCGGATAGCTGCGTCGTTGAGGATCTCGCGCTTGCGCCGGTCGAACTGCACGACTCGGTTCCCCCGCACGCACTGACCGAGATCCTTGTCCGGCGTGCAGATCAGTACCTGTTCCACACGGGAATCGAGGGCGGCAATGGCGGCACCTGCTGCTAGGGCGTCATCCGCTTCGAACTCGACCATGGCCCAGACGACGACTCCCATGGACCGGAGCGCGTCCTCGAGCGGGTGGGCCTGGCTCCACAGGATTGGATCGATGCCCTCACCAGTCTTGTATCCG
>JANOHI010000014.1:0-3308 GCA_031406385.1 Acidimicrobiia bacterium | reverse complement strand
GTCCCGGGCGTGGTGGCCGCCCAGACGCTCGAGATTTTCGACCCGCCAGCGTCGCGACTCGGCGTACGCGCCGCTTCGAACGGCGGCGTTGTCGAGCGGCGTGAGGGCCACCGGTGGGCGTGTCGGGGCGACGAGTCGAGGTGGCGGAGAAGGCAGGGGCCAGTCGTCGACAGAGAGCCCGGCGAGCGTGCGAGCGGCGATCATCGCCCCAGCGCGGTCAAGGTCACCAGCAACCATGAGGGCGTCAATCGCAGTTCCACCCGCCCCGCATCCGTGGCAGCTCCACAAACCCCGGGCAAGGTCGATCGACACGGGCGGCGTCGCGCCCGTCTGCGCGTGCGTCGACGAGGGACAAGCGGACTGGCCACGATTCCCCCGAACCTTTACCGGTAGCTGAGTGAGCGAACCAAGCAGTTCGACGAGGTCGACACGGGTGAGGATCTCCTCACGCGACGGGAACGCCCTCATTTGGTTCCGCGGGTCTGGTCGAGTTCGATCGCTGCGAGGAGGCGGTCCCGTTCGAGCCGTGCCTTGCGGGCTTTGGCGGATACGAGGCGGTAACGGTTGCTCGCTATAGCGAGTTCGGTGAACAGGTTGAGGCGATCTTCTGTACGCTTAGCGTTGGTGTCGTCGGACGGGCCTTCGGGCCCGTTCGTCGCGTTCATGCCGCTTCTCCGACGAGGTCGGTGAGGAAAGCTTCGAGATCGGTCACCATTACGAGACGGCGTCTACCGATCTTTAGAGATCGGAGCCGACCGGACTTGATCAGCCGGAAGGTTTCCGCCCGGGAAATCCCGGCGGCGGCGCTCGCTTCCTCAACGGAATAGGCGAGCTGGTGTGGTCGCGATTGAATCGGACCGTGGACGTTTGCGGACATTGTGCACTCCTGCGGAGATGGCAGTTCAGAACCCCTCGGGGGTCTGTGCACCTGCCTCTCAGGGTGCGGGATGACGACCGGCCGTCCGGCGAATTGGCTTCCGTCTCAGTTACGAGCAGAAGGTCTCGGTGCACATCTTACCGTAACTGGCTCGAATTGCGCGTTCTCCCAGTCCGGGTGCGCAGCCCTGAGCATTTGGAGTCTGTTCCTCAAGGCGACGGTGGGAATCGCGGCAAGGCCGTGCTTGAGACACTCAGTCGGCAGGTATTCAGGAACGTTCGCGCGCATACGAAATTCGACCTCTCCGCTCTCCTCGAAGGGCATGAAATAGCGGACCGTGCGTTCGTCGGCAGGAATCGGCGGCCTTCGATTGCGCAGACCTGCGTCCACCTCGCTTTTGTAGAAGGCGTTGACTTCGGCCGTGGTTCTCAGCACTCGGCCGTCCTGCGTGAGCATCGCGCCATGGTTCCCGAACGCTCGGGCAATGGCGTAGTTCTCCTCGTCTGGTTGGATCGCTTGACCAAGGAAGTATGCGATCGTGCGGAACCCACCGGTCGGTTGGAAGTACTGCGGACCGCCCTCGGCGATCGAACGGCCCTCGATCGTGTCGGGTGGCATCATGACGCCAGTCGTGACGTAGTCGTCGTTAAGTGACGCGATTGGCACCTTGTCTCTGCATTTCATGCAATCGAAGTGAATGAGGCATCTCCGATCGTCACGGCGGCTGAACTCGGAAGCGATTTCGATATCCCTCGGGTCGAGCACCCACCCAGTGAACCGATCGGTCGAGTATTTGTGGAGCTTGCTGTAGAGCTTGGGTTCAGGCATGGTGCATGGCCTTTCCGAGTGCGTTGTCGAGGATGGATGCGGCGGGGGCGGTGAGGCGGTCGCGGACTTCGGCGTAGGTCGACGACGTCACGGCAAGGGTCGAGTGACCAAGGATTTTCGAGACCGCTTCCATCGGGAGCCCACCGGTCAAGAGGTACGTGGCGGCGGAGTGCCGGAGATGGTGGAACGGTCGGCGATCGATGCCAGCGGCGTCACAGAGGTCGTGCCAGGCACGCAAGACGTTGCGGGGGCCGAGCGGTGTCCCAACCGGCGAGGCGAACACAAGCCCATGGTCGAACCACAGTCGTCCCGCAGCAAGCCGCTCGTAGGCGCGCTTACGTCCTTCGGCGCGAAGTGCGTCGAGGGCAACCTCTCCCATCGGGATGGCTCGGCCCCGACCGGTCTTCGTGGTGGCGGTCAGCTCGAAGCGCCCGGCCATCGTCTTCGTGAGCGACCCTTCGACACGGAGTACCTGGGCGTCCTCGTCGACATCGACCAGGCGGAGGCCGAGGAGTTCCCCTTCCCGGAGACCGGTCGACAGTGCGAGCCGGACGAGGGGCCCGAGACGGTGCGTGAGTAGGTGCGGGCCGAGGGCGTCGAGTTCGGCGTCAGTCAACGGTCGGGGTTGCGGGCGGATCGTCCCCTTCTTCCACGGCAACGGCGCAGCGCTTGCCGGGTTCGAGGCGATGAGCCCATCCCGCACGGCGGCGGTAAGTGCCGAGCGCAGTGTCGAGCGGGCCAGGTTGATCGAACGCGGTGCGAGGGTGTCATCGATGCGGGTCCGCCCGGACTTCGCTGGCGGTACTGCGCCCGGCTTGGCCAGTTGAGCGAGCGCTGTTCCGATGCGGGTCGGAGTGAGCTTGTTCATGCCAACCTTGCCGATGGTCGGGACGAGGTACTGCTCGACCACGTGGCGGTACTGGCGTTGCGTGGACGGGGCGAGGTTGGTGACGTTCGGCCCGTCGAGCCACGCCAGCAGGTAGGCCCCGGTCGACGTTGGTGGCGCAGCGACGATGCCCCGTTCCCGTTCACCGAGTTGGCCACGAATCCACGCTTGGGCGTCGGTCTTGTTGGTGAACGTCTTGGACACCTGGCGGCGGGGCTGGCCCGCCTCGGATCGGTCGACCGTGGCAAGAAAGGAGGTTCCGCGTTCTTTGATCGCGCCGAGGCCCTTTGCGCGGCGTGCCGGTTTCGCCTTCTTCCGAAGCGGATTCCGGGCGGTTGGAGCATCTGACAGTTGGTCAGAAGGTGTGTTCACTATCTTGTTCACTATCCGACGATACTAACCGAGACTGAACGAGCCACAACCCAACAAATACAGGGGCTCTGAGACGTGCCGAGACCCATCGCTTGTAACTACGGATCAGAAGGTTGGGGTTCGAATCCCTCCGAACGCGCCAAGCGAATATGCCCGCTGAGCAGCGGTGATACGATCCGGAGGCCCTCGCAAAAGCGGGGGCTTCTGCCGTTTCCAAGGCCAATGTATCGGGAATGTATCGGAACCCGTGCACCGGTATCGGATGCGTATCGGCGGTATCGGGCGGCACTTCGCGGAGGTTCGACATGGGATGGAAGCCAACCGGCGAGCCGACGGTTCGCAAGC
>JANOHI010000011.1:0-7851 GCA_031406385.1 Acidimicrobiia bacterium | reverse complement strand
TATCGGACGACACGCTGCGCAGCGAGACGGTGTCGGCGGGGTAGCTCTCGTGCGTCCAGTGCCACGACTCGCCGGCCTTGTGCACGAACCCCTGAGTTTCGAGGAAGCCGAGGATCTCCACCAGATTCTCCGTCCCGAACGTCTCATCGGATTCGATGGGCAGCTCGAACGCGGCGCACTTGATGTGCGAGATCAGGATGTGCAGGTTGTCGGGATTGATCCGGCCTTCCTCGGCGGAGGCGCCGAAGAAATACTCGGGATTCCGCCCGATGTACTGATTGAGCGGCGTCGAGTTCAAGACGAGCACCGCGGCCGAAGTCGACCCGCGCCGGCCCGATCGCCCCGCCTGCTGCCAGGTGGACGCGACGGTCCCCGGATACGACAGCATCACCGCCGCTTCGACCGGCGCGGCCGGGGTCTCGACCGGCGTGGCCGGGGTCTCGACGGGGGCCTCCGCGACCTGGGCGGTGACTGCTTCGACGGGTGCGTCAACAATCGCCGCTTCGACCGGCGCGGCCGGGGTCTCGACCGGCGTGGCCGGGGTCTCGACGGGGGCCTCCGCAACCTCGCCGGTGACAGCTTCGGCCGGGGCTGCGTCGGAGGCCGCTGGTGTCGACTCCGCCGCAGCAACGGAAACGGCCGGGCGTGCCGGTGGGCGAGGGGGCGGCGGCGGGGGCGACATGCGCCGGGGCGGCGGCGGCATGGTCAGGCCGAGCACCTTGAGGAGCGCTGGAATGCGGTTCGAGGCCTGCGCTGCTGTCTCCTTCAGCGACTCCGAGGCGTCTGCGGGAATGCCGACCGGCACGATGTCGCGGCGGAAGGGAGCTTCCGCGGCGGCGGCAATGAGGGCTGCCCACAGGTCGCTGCTGGCGGTGGGCGAAAGCGCCTGGTTGGTCTGATCGATGAGGTGGGCCTGGACTTCGGCCGGAAGCTTCGCTGCGGGGTCGGGCGCCTTGGTGGTGAGCCGCAGCGCACGAACGAGCTTGCCCGCGGCAGTGGCTTCGCTGATCTCGTTGATCCAGGCGTTGCGGTCGCCGTCGACCCGGCCGTTCATGGCGTCGCGCAGACGCCCTGACATGGCCCGGCCGGCGTCGTCCTTGGCAACGGAGTCGGCTTGGGTGACGAGCGCCCGGAGATCGCGCATGGCGGTCGAGGAACCCGCAGCCAGGGCGGCTTCGGCACGATCGCACCAGTCGGCCGAACGGGTCTTGGGGAGGAGGTCCTCGGCGAGCGCCAGAAGGGCGGCACCCGGCACCTCTGGCTCACCGGCGGCCCGACGAGCGGCGTTCTGGTCGATAATTGCCTGGCGCACGGCCGGAATGCCACCGCGGAACAGCTGATCAGCGATCACACGATGCTCGGGGGTCAGGGAGTCGATCAGGGCATCGCGGTGGGCGCGACCGGCCGAGAGACGCTTCGGACGGTCAATGCGGTCAGCGCGGTCAGCTCGTTCAGCGCGTTCGGGGCGTTCTGGACGCGCCGGACGATCGGGACGGTCCGGACGATCGGCCCGGGGGGGTCGGGCGGTGCGATCGGTGCGATCGGGGCGTCCAGCGTCGCCTGCCGGGCGTTCGCGAGACGGGCGATCAGGACGCGGTCCACGGTCGGGGCGCGGTCCACGGCGGTCGCTATCGTCACGCCGCCCACGGCCGCCCTCGGCGTATTGGACCCGGACCTGAGGACCCTCGATCTCCTTGGCCCGGACCTCGATGGTCTCGGCCTTGGCCATGCCGGCGTGTCGGGGGGGAATCACCGAAACGATCTTGAGGCCGTCGAGAAACCGCTCGGCCTCGGCGCGAATAACGTCACCGACCCCGGCGCCGGGGTACAGGACGGATGATTCCACGCTGCCCTTGGGCTGCTTCGCGCCAGCGGCGCGCCAGGTCCAGACCTCGCCGTTTTGACTGGTGAGTTCAATGTCGATGCGGTGAGACATAGGCCGTCAACGTTACTCGCTGGGCATTCCCACTCCCGTCGAAAGGGGGACCCTACGGTTTTTCTCCTCGGAAACGGCTCCATTTCGACTACCGGCCCTCGCACGGTTCGCGACCAAAGGGAATAGGCAGGGCCGACGTGCCGACGGGCAGCGCTCGGCTTGGGTCAGACTACGACAATGACGAAGACGTCTCCCGTATCGGTCCCCGCTGTCGCCATGCCTCGGGGATTCACCGTGCACGTTGCCAACATCGGGATCAAGGACGACTCCGACGATCTCTGCATCATCGCGTCCGACGTTCCCGCCTCGGGTGCGGGTGCCTTCACCCAGAGCCGCTTCGCCGGTCCGAGCGTAAACCTGAGCCGGCGGTCGGTCGCCGACGGCGCCGTGCGGGCCTTCTGCGTCATCTCGAAGAATGCCAACGTGGCCAACGGGCGCGTGGGGGCGGAACATGCTGAAGAGGTGTTGAAGTCAGTGGCCGGCGCCATCGGCTGCGCCCCCTACGATGTGGTGCTGGCGTCGACCGGGGTGATCGGCCGTCCCTATCCGATGGACAAGATCCGCGCCCATTTGAACTCGTTGTCGTACCCGTTCGCATCTACGAACGCGACCGACGCCGCGCGGGCCATCATGACCACCGACACCGTTGTGAAGGTGGCCTACGAGACGGTGGGCGAGGGGAATCAGCAGGCCCGCATTGTCGGCATCGCCAAAGGCGTCGGCATGATCGAGCCCAACATGGCGACACTGATTGCCCTGTTCTTCACCGATGCTCGCCTGTCGCCCGGTGAGTTGCGCCCGCTGTTCAAATCGGTGATCGACAAGACGTTCAACTGTCTGTCGATCGACACCGACACGTCGACATCGGACACGGCGGCGATCATGGCGAACGGCGAGTCCGGTTTCGTCGACCGGGTGGCGATCGCCGAAGGGCTCGAACGTGTCGCGCTCTCGCTCACGAAGCAGATTGCCCGAGACGGTGAAGGAGCGACCAAGCTCCTGACCGTGACTGTCGACCGCTCACGCGACGACTCGCAGGCGAAGCGGGTCGCGAAGAGCATCGTCAATTCGCCGCTGGTGAAGACCGCCGTGCATGGTGCCGATCCGAACTGGGGCCGGGTGGCGATGGCGATCGGCAAGTGCGAGGGCGACAGCGACATCAGTCCCGACCGCGTCGTGATCCGCTTCGGTACGCAGGAGGTCTATCCCTCACAGGTCGACGCGCTCGGACTCGAACGTCTCGCCGCTTATATGACCGGCGCTGATGTGGCGATCAACGTGAGCCTCATGACCGGAAATGCGTCGTGCACGGTCTACGGGTGCGACCTGTCGGCCGGATACGTTCAGATCAATGGTGAATACACAACCTGATCGCTGCTCCGCAGCTGGTGACGAGTTCTGCGAAGTCCTCGCCGTGCCCGATCTGATCCATTCACCATGAGAGCAGCGGTGTACGAACGCTTCGGCGGGCCGATCACGCTGCAGAATGTTGCCGACCCGGATGTTGCGCCACGCGAAGTTGTGGTCGAGGTTCTGGCGGTCGGCCTCTGTCGGAGCGATCTGCACGGGTGGCACGGAACGGACCCCGACATCGTGTGCCCCCATGTCGGCGGTCACGAGTTCGTGGGACGCGTCGTCGCTGTTGGTCGAGGGGTCAATCGCGTCGCCGTCGGTGATCGCATCGTGTCGCCGTTCGTGTGCGGGTGCGGTCGATGTGCGCCCTGCCGGGCGGGGCAGCACCAGGTCTGCCGCAACCAGGAACAGCCCGGCTTCACCCGGTGGGGTGCGTTCGCCGGCCTGACCACGATTCCGTTCGCCGATGTCAATGCCGTCGTGGTCCCCGACGGTGTCGCCGACAACCTCGCCGCGTTGGTCGGGTGCCGAGTCTCGACCGCCTATCGAGGGGTCGTCGAACGCGGACGCCTCGCCGCAGGCGAGGTGCTTTGCGTGCACGGCTGTGGTGGTGTCGGACTCGCGGCGATCGCCCTCGGCCGATCCCTTGGCGCCCATGTCGTCGCCGTCGACGTCAGCGAGGGAGCGCTTGCGTTGGCGAAAGCTATGGGCGCGGACGATCTGGTCGACGCGTCGAGAGTGTCCGATGTCGCCGGGGCGGTGCAGGAGCGGACGGGGGGTGCTCACGTGTCCGTTGACTGCCTCGGGCATGTCGCGACGCTGTCCTCGTCGATCCTCGGCCTGCGACCGCTCGGGCGACACGTACAGATTGGTCTGTTTCCGTCGTCCACCGCAGATCTTCCCATCGGCCGGGTGATCCGCGATGAACTCGAGGTTCTCGGAGCGCACGGTCTCTCGTCGTCACGCTTCGGCCAGGTGTTCGCACTCATCACCACCGGCGCGCTCGATCTCGCGCCCATGATCACGAGGGAGATCTCCCTCGACGATCTGCCGTTAGCACTTCCGGCGATGGGCGAGTTCACCAGCCCCGGCGTCACCGTCGTGACGTCCGGGTTGGTCGACGGCTGAGCCGCCCGGCTCCCGTGCGTCGTGGCCCAGGCGGCGTTCGCGGCCGGTTAGCGGATCGTTCGAGGGTTCTGCTCACCATGTGCTCGACTGTCAATCGGTCACGCGACGACGCGCAGGCGAAGCGGGTCGCGAAGAGCATCGTCAATTCGCCGGGTGCGATCTCTCCGCCGGCTATGTCCAGATCAACGGCGAATACACAACCTGATCGACTCGTATGCGTGCACGACGGCGATGTCAGCGCTGCCATCCGCGTCGGGCTTAGACACAGCCAAGAGAACGGGTGAGGGTGTCGCAGACGTGATCCATCCGTTTCGCTGACAATTGGGTTATGCGGTCACGGAAGTTCTTGCGGTCGATGGTGTGCAAGTTGTCGAAGGTGACGACGCACTGATCGGGCATTCCATCGCTTAGACCAAGAGGGAGCTCGGACGAGACGCCCCGAACCGTACGAGTACATAGTGCTACGACGACGCTGCCGATACGATCAGCCACTGGGTCACGTGTGAGCACGAGCACCGGTCGATCACCGCCCGGCGTGGCTGCCCACCAAATCTCGCCTCTCACCATGCTGGAGCAGACGCCCAGTTGACCGCCGACGAAATTGACAGTTCGTCAGCGGTGAGAGGCAACTCCGCGTACCGTTGCGAATCGCGCTCACACTCCAATCGATACAGATACAGCTCGACCGCCCGACGAATCAACTCAGTGCGGGTCCCATGCACCTCCGGCACGAGCCGATCGATTGCAGCCATCTGTTCGTCCGAGACCCGAATCGCAAGTTGCGTTGTCATGCACTAAGCATACCAAAGTGCATGACGTAACATCCGGACGCTTCCCGTCGGCGACGGCCGATCTCCCGATCTCTCGGGCGACGGGCGCACGTTTGCGCGGATGCCGGTATCGGGTCCGCCGCCTGCATGCCTGGCATGCGTCGGCGAAACGGGCACGGGCAGTCCCCCTCCGCTCCCGACCCCGTTAGTGAGTCGTTAGAGGGTCGTCCCACAGTGGTTGCGACGGCTTCCCCGCCGTCACGGTCGACTCTCAGCGGCCGGCCAACGCCACCAGTCACGACTACCAGGGAACGAGAAACCGATGTGCACCAAAGAAGAGCCATGCACGACCAAGCGCCCTACTCGGCGAGCCCGAATAATTCCAGCTGCGTTTGCGGCAGCCCTTCTTCTCCTTCCGTCCACGGCCCTTGCCGCCGACGCGCCGCAGACCGCCGCGCGGACGCCGTTACAGAATCCTCAGGCGATCGGTGTTGGCGTCCAGCTGAAGGGATGGGGCTTCGAGAACACGGCTGGCTTTCGGGCGGACATGACGGGCGCTGCCGGTTCGGTGGGCCAGGTGAAAGCCAGGCTCGAGGAGGACGCGAGCTCCTCGGTGGTCCTCGGGATCCAGGACGGCAAGCTTCTCGTTGCGTCAGCGTACCGCCGGGGGACGACCCCGGGCTCCGATCTGCTTCGACCGTAGGGAAACGCTTCGAGCCGTTCGGGAATACTCCGACGCCCTGGGGGCCCCGTTCGGGAAACGCCGACATCGGCCGCAGCCGGACGAGGCGGCCCTGGACGGGGCATGCCCGTTGCGAGTTGATCCAATCGATCCCCGCGAATCGTGCCTCTGGTACCGTCGGCCAATCCCATCTGAAGGGGCACGATGAACACGGACGCAACTGCCGAGCCATTCCTGTTCGGTGACTTCGACATCGCCGACCCGGCCTACGTTGAGGATCCCTTCCCTCACTGGGCCGAGGCCCGGGGCTGCCCGGTGCACACCACGACGCAGCGCGGTGGCGCTCACCTCGTCACCGGCTACGCCGCAGTCATCGAGGCCGCCGGCAATGTCCCGAGCCTCAGTTCGTCGCTAGGAAGCTCGGTGTTCCCGACGCTCGAGGACCGCACCGACCCGAATCTTCCCCGGTCAATCATCGGATCAGATCCGCCCATCCACACGCCGGTGCGCCGAACGATGCTGCCGACGTTCGCTCCGGCGATGGTCAAGGAATACGAGCCGATCACCCGGGGCCTGTGTGAGCGCTACCTCGACGAGCTCGGCGACCGCACGAACGTGGATGCCGCAGTCGAGTACGCCCAGCGGATCCCGGCACGGGTGATCGGACTCATCCTCGGCGTCGACGAATCCATGACCGACACGTTCCTGGGCTGGGTTCGCGACATCCTGGAGAACGTCGCAAAGAACCCCCAGCGACGCCTCGAAGCGTTCCTCGAGATGTCTGCGTACTTCGATGCCGAGGTGGCCTCACGCCGCACGAACCCCACTGACGATCTCACGACACGACTGCTCAACGCCACAACCGAGGACGGCAAGGCACTGGAGCATCGGGACATCATCGGAAACCTGGTGCTGCTCCTGGTCGCGGGCATCGACACCACCTGGTCGGCCATCGGGGCGTCGCTGTGGCATCTCGCCCAGCACCCCGAGCAGCGGCGCCAGTTGCGTGACAACCCCGACATCTGGCCGCAGGCAGTCGAGGAACTTCTTCGGGCCTACGCCCCCGTGACGATGGGCCGCATCGCCATCGCCGACACCGAGATCGCCGGGTGTCCGGTAAGCGTCGGCGATCGGGTGCTGTTGGCATTTCCCGCGGCCAACCGTGACCCGGACGTGTTCAGCGCCCCCGATGTGGTGGACTTCAATCGCGCCGAGAACCGCCATGTTGCGTTCGGCGCCGGGATCCACCGGTGTGCCGGGTCCAACATCGCCCGCATGGAGTTGCGAGTGGCACTCCAGACGTGGATGGATCGCTTCCCGGACTTCGATTTGGAACCCGGCGGCGTCACCACCTGGGCCGGCGGCCAGGTGCGCGGGCCACGCAAGGTGCCGGTGGTGCTGCACCGCTGAACCGGTTGCTGATCGACGGACCCGGCCTACCAGTTCGGAGAGGCCTCGAGTCGTTCGGGGTAGCCGCCTTCGGGAAGTGCGGAAATCGGGCCTTGCAGTATCAGGCCGCCATCGACGAAAACGACCTCACCGGTGATGAATCGCGATGCCGGCGACGAAAGGAACACCGCAGCATTGGCAATGTCGCTCACGTGTCCGGCGTAGGGGAGTGGCTGACCGCCGACGCCATCACCGACACCATCGGCGTAGGCGTTCTCCCACCCTTCGGTGCGGAACTGTCCCGGAGCGACGCAGTTGAGGCGGACTTTCGGCCCCCATTCAAACGCGAGCGTGCGGGTGAGTTCGAGAACACCGGCGCGGGCCGCGGCACTGTGGGCGATACCGGGCATGCCCCGGCCGACCAGAGTGATGATCTGGCAGATTGTGCCGCCGGCCGCGTCGAGCATGGCGTTGCCGAAGGCCTGCGTCATATTCCACGTGCCGTTGAGGTTCAGGTCGATCACGCTCCGCCATCCGTTGGCGCTGAGTTCACGCGCCTTCGTGGGGAATTGTCCGCCGGCGTTGTTGACGAG
>JANOHI010000005.1:0-22944 GCA_031406385.1 Acidimicrobiia bacterium | reverse complement strand
GAGTACGACGAGCTCTGTATGCCCCATCGTCAGCGACCAGCTCTCGGTTGCGAGCGTCGACATCGATGCCAACCCGCAGATTGCCATGCGATTCTCGGTCATGAGCGTGCCGACGTTGCTGCTCATCGACGGGGAAGAAGTGCTGTTTCGAACGGTCGAGGCGCGATCGAAACAGCGACTCGTGGACGAACTCGAGCCGCACCTTCGTCGCTGATTCCCGGCATCGCCACACTCGCATCGCGTCTCCCGCGCAAGCAAGACTCGTCATGGTCCGGCATAGAGGCTGTCGTCGCATTTGCGACGGATCACGGTGGGTTGACCGGGTCTTCGGTCAACGTAGAGGTGGTTGTCGTGGAGGAAATGGTGGTGCGCATTGCACAGCAGCGCGAGGTTCCACACCACGGTGGGGCCGTTCTCCTCGTATTCGATGATGTGATGCACCTCAGCCCGTGTATGTGGTGAATCACAGCCAGCGATCTGACAGTTTTCATCTCGAATGGTGACGGCGAGACGTTGCAGCAACGTCGGGAATCGTCGGTCTCGCCCGAGGTTCAGGACCTCGCCATCCATGCCAAGAATCGCCGCGTACAGATCGGCCCGGGCGGAGGTCGCAAGGTCGAGCGACGCAGCGAACGGAACAGGTCCCTGACCGACAACCTTGGCGGTGTGATCATTCAGCGACAGCGTCATCACCACCGCGGTCCGACAAGCCGATGATTTCGACGGCCTCTCGGCGACCTCACCGTCGTCGCCGGTGACCAGTGAAACGAGCGCGTCGGCCAAACGGGCCGGAAGAGGTTCTTCGTCGTGTCCGCCGCGTTCGTAGGCGCGCTCGGGGTGTGCGGCTCGGTAGGCGCGATCGGCGATCGCTTCGAGTTCCGCTCGCACGATCGCACCTTCGATCGGTGGCAACAACCCGCTGAGGCCGACCATGCCGAGGTCCGCTTCGAAGAACCGCAGCATCCGCTTCCTCTTCTGTCTGGCCGCCATGTCCTCATCGCCGCGGGCGTCCAGTTCGAACTGCTGAACGATCTCGCGGAATTGATCGACGGTCGACGAAGCCGCCTTCTTCGCAAGGTCCTCGACCCCGGGAAGACCCAGCATCGGATGCAACATGGCGACATGCTCTGCGGAGATTTCCCCTTTGGCCAACGCATCGCCCGCTTGGGGCAACGAAGCGACAGTCTGCGCCGCCTGGGCATCGCGGCGCGCTTGGCGATTGGAGCGGCCGGTCGCGCGACTGATTTCCGCAGCAGTGTCGCGACTGTTCGCTCCAAGCACGATCGTGACCGCGGCGGCAGCGCCGTCGACCTTGCGGCGAAGACGTTCAAGCTGACGCAACGCGGCGGCAGCATGCACGCGGGTGGTGACCGTCGGGTCGCTCGTGGGGATCTTCACCCCATCCCAAATCGTTGCGTTCATGACTCCTATTGTGCGGTAAAGGGTATGATAATTTCGAAGCGTAGAGCCAAGGAATGCAAAGATTTCTTTTGCGGCGTAATCTCGATGAAGAACCATTCCAAGCAACGGGTCGTGGCGACCTGAGAAGGTTGAGCACGGGATGGCCTCTCCTCGGCGAGAGAACCGTCATTTGCAAACGCCTCGCGCACCTCCGGCAAGGTGAGTGCTTGGGGGAGCGGCGGGCGTTCACTCTGCCCTGAGTCCCATGAGTGTCCCTGAACGGCACCTCGGGGCAGGTTGGCGTGCTACGCAAGAGGCGCGTTGCGAGTGGACTTGGTCATGGAGTACCGCGCACATATCAAGCAAGATGCAGCGGGTCCGCCGTGAGCGGGCGAGCAATATCGGGCGCAAGGGAAGGGCCGGAGTCGAGTGGCTCGACAGACCTGCCGGCAGTGTTAGAGCGTGCCGATATCGAGTGACCCCTGTCGGCACTTTGTAGATGCAGCGACGGCTCTCCGAACGAACTTCCTCCCCAACCGCCACCCTCAGGCACCCTCGAAGACGCACTCGACTGCGCCGCCGGGCTCCAGCTCACTACATCGCCCTCGATCAAACACCGATGAACTAACAGCCATGACCACCAGCACCACGCGGGTTGAGGTTCAGCTCGGCGGCCATCTTCAACCGCCTGGCCCGCCGGTGCCCGACGGCTACGCCCAGCTCGGGCACGTCGACGGTGGCCTGAATGGTGAGCCAGAGCGACGGCGGCCGTCCCGGCTGGCGGAAAACGCCGTTGTAGCGGAGCTGCAATGACGCCGGGCGGGAGGCGCTGGCGGTCGTCGTCGTGCCGTCGGCCTGCCACGAGTCGACCGAGAAGAGCCGGGTCACCCGAGTGGAGAAGAGAACACGATCCGTCGTGTCGGGCACGAGCATGGTGAAATCGAGCGACGAGCCCAGCAGGTCGTCGGCGACGATCAGCGTCCCACAGAGCACTCGGGCGGGGAGTTCCCGCGTGCGCAGGCCGCCGGCTGCGAGGCCGAGGCGTTGCCCGCTGCCGATCTCCCACGGCCCGGCGATGGGTAAATCGACACCGCCGATCGTGCGGATGAGATCGGCAGGTCCGGCGCGTTTCACAGGGTTCGTTTGATGAGTGGCCGGGCGCTCGGTGGTCGAGACAGACATGTTCGGGGCTCCTTCTACATGGTTGGCGCCCTCGACTATGAGCCTCGGTCGAGGCGATAGAAATCGGCCAGTCGGCTGGGATTAACGACGGATCACCGGTGTTCCAACCGGCCGGGGAGCTCGGCTCGCGACCGGATGTCGAGCTTGCGGTAGACCTTCGACAGGTTCCACTGGACGGTCTTCGGGCTGATGAACAGCTCGGCCGCGACCTCGCGGTAGGTGCGTCCGGCGGCGATCAGCTCGGCAACCTGGAGCTCCGTCGGCGTCAGCCCGGAAGTGGCCGGTCGTCCACCCACCCGGGCCAGTTCGGCGGCGGCTTTGTCGACCCACAACGCCGCCCCGAGTCCGGCGAACGTGTCGTGGGCTTCGACGAGCGCGTCGCGGGCGCCGCGCTTCTGGCGGTGCCGACGCTGTACGGATCCGAACGCCAGCAGTGTGCGCGCCCGCTCGAACGGTTGCCCGGCACGATCCTCGGCGAGCGCCGCGGCGAGCACGTCGCAGGCGTCGTCGAGATGGCCGCGGGCCGCCAGCAGCAGGCCGCTGCCGCGCCCGGCGATCAGGGCCAACCACGGCCGTTGCAGCGTTGCGGCGAGACTTTCGACCCCATCGACCAGCGTTGCCGCCTCGTCGAGACGGCCCAGGGCGATCTTTGCCTCGATCGCATCCCCGTGGTAGCGGAACAGCGCAGGCTCGAGCAGTCCGGAGTCCTCGGCGGCCGCAGCCACCTCCGTCAACGTGCGGTCAGCTTCGTCATTGCGGCCAAGGGAGAGCTCGAGGAACCCGCGTGTCGCCATCATCTCCAGGCGCGCTGGAATGTCCGCGAACCTGTCGGTCAGCTCGAGTCCCTCGGCGATTTTCGTCAAGGCTGAATCGACGGCGCCGAGGTGGGCCTCGACGAGTGCTTCGATATCGCAGGCGTAGGGATATTCGCTGGCTTGGCCGCTGGAGCGGGTCGTCTCGGAGCACTCTCTCGCCGTCTGAAGGGCTTGCGTCCATTGGCCGGACAGCAGCTCGGTGCGCGCCAGATGGAACAGGATGAATGGCAGCGACGGCTCGTCACCGCGATCGGCGGCTTCGCTATAGAGGGTGGCGAACCGTTCGCGGGCCTCGATTAGGTGGTCGTCAAACATGAGGAGCAGACCGTGCATCCAGTCCGGGCGGACCAGGATCTCTGGCCCCGTCGAGACGGCGGTGCGGGCGATCTGCCCGACGGCCTCGACGGCGAGACCGCGCCCGGCGAGCGATCCGAGGAATTCGAGGTTTGTCAACGCTCCGGCGACGAGCTGCGGATGGCCCGACCCTTCGGCCAGCGCGAGCGCCCGGCGGGCGTGCGGCTCGGCAGCGGCCAGACCCGAGGACGAGTGCAGACACCAGGCCAGGCCCTCCTCAATCTCGACCTCGGCGGTCACATCATCGCCCAGCTCGTCGAGCGCCAGCTGGAATGCGACGGCACCCGCCTCGTATCCTTCGATGTGGGCGATGACCCACCCGAGCCGAATCAGCGATCGGGAGCGCGTCGGCCCGGGAGACGCAGCGCGCGAGATGTTCTCCAACATGACCCGGGCGCGCGCCACCTCGCCGGCCTCGAACAGGCAATCGGCCGAGTGCAGTTGCCTCTCCCACGCCATGGAGGCTTGGTCCGCCGGGGTGAAGCGCGCTGCTGCTTCCCACAGCTCGGCCGCGGTGTCCGGCGCGTAGCGCGCCCTGGCTCGCAGGGCACCTGCGTCGAGAGCCGCGGCGACCTCCGTGCCGGGACGCTCGGCGGCTGCCGCAAGGTGCCGGGCGCGCTCCTCGACATCCTCCACGACCTCCGCCAGGCGGGCGTGGAGCCGCCGTCGTTCTAACGCTGACATCTGCGAGTATGCCGCTGTAGCGAGCAGTGGGTGGGTGAAGCCGATACGGTCTCGGTCGACTAGAAGCACACCGGCCGCGCTGGCAGCTGCGAGACCTTCGCGGGCGCGGTCGGTCGCGATCACGGACTCGATGAGCGCCGCTGTCGGGCGGGCCACTGCAGCGGCGGCCTGCACAACGTCGAGGGCCATCGAGCTGAGCGCCAGTAACTGGTCAGCGACCACCTGCTGCAGCGTCGCGGGGATCAGCAAGCCGAGGCCGTCCTCGTCGACGACATCACCCTGGAGCATCGCCCTGCCGAGCTGAAGCGCAAATAGCGGGTTGCCGCCGGAGCTGTGGTGGAGGCGGGCTATCGACCGCCGTTCCAACCGCCCACCGAGGTGGCGACGAAGCAGGCGCTCGAGCTCATCGAGGTCGAGCGCGGACAGTCGCAGCCGGGTGATCGGCAACCGTCCATCACCCTCGGTGTCGCCCGGGAAGACGGAGCCGGTGTCAGTCCGGCGAGCAAGCAGCAGCCCGATCCGCTCCTCGCGCAGGCGGCGAACGGCGAAGGTCAGCACACGTTGCGACGCCTGGTCCAACCACTGGACATCGTCGATCCCGACGACGAGCGGGCTGGAGCGAGCGAGCGCGGCGAGCACGCCGAGGAACCCCAGGGCGACGGCGCGCGGAAAGTGCTCGTCATCGTCCGGCTCCGCCCGGAGCAGTGCCACCTCCAACGCCCGTCGCTGGGGCACTGGGAGCTCGTCGAAAACGACCGTTGGCACGTCGGTGAGCAGATCCGAGAGCGCGGTGAACGCCAGTTGCGCCTCCGCCTGAACCGGCCGACACTCGAGGACCTGGAACGAGCGCCGTTCCGCGGCCTGGAGACCCTCCCGCCAGAGCGTCGTCTTGCCGAGGCCGGGTTCACCCTCGAGCACCAGCATCGCCGGACCGCGGTCGACCGAGTCGACGAACGTGTTCAGAGCGTCCAGCTCCGCACCACGGCCGACGATCGGGTTTACCTGCCCAGGCAATCCCGCACCCGTCGACCGATCGGCCCGAGGCGGTGCGCCGCGCCTGACGGGCTCGCCACCGGCGCGGGCCGAGTCGTCCGTCGACACACCGGCCATGACGCCCTCCCGAAGTACTGACTATCGGAACCGTACCATGGCCGCATCGAGCTCCCGCGATCCGACCGTCGCTGTCAGTCGAGTGTGACGTGGCGACCGCTCGTCGTTCACCAGCAAGATATTCGGCGTCCGATCGGGCCGGGCGCACGATCACCGATGACAGGCTCTCGCTTGCGCTCTATCTGTTTCGAGCGCGATTGTGACAGCGTGGAGTTCTCACCCGGTATCGCCGCTCGATGTCTCGACGCCGAGACCGCGCCGCACTTCGCCCCCCAATCGGGTGCCCCATACCGCTCAATCAAGCGACCGGCGAGCGTGCCCGGAACGCCGGCTCGGGGGCGCACACTTTGCTCGGTCCGCTGACATCGCGACCCGCTGAATAACCGGCCTCTTGTGCATGATGTGGGTGCCGAGAGGTGAAAGCCTTGAGGCTGGAGTTCATCAGGGTCGCTCTGTAACCGGCTGCGCGGCGTCCGCGTCGTGCTCAATTTTCGGCTTGCGCCCGAGCTTCAGACAGGGTTGTGGCTGAAGAGAGGTTTGAATTTCCAAAAGAGGCATTGCCCTTCCTTGTCGATTCTCTATTCGTTCAAGAAGGGAAAACTATGTCGTTGATCATCGGACTCGACCCACACAAGGCATCAAACACGATCGCTGTGCTCGAAGCAGACGAAACGATTCGTCTCACGCAACGGTTCGAAAACAGCAGCGCGGGCTTCGTGGCGATGTTGAAACATGTCGAAGCTTTTCATGACCGGAAATGGGCTGTCGAAGGCGCATCGGGCATGGGTCGAAGCGTTGCTCAACATCTGGTTCGTGCCGGCGAAACAGTGGTTGATGTGCCAGCCAAACTCGCTGCGCAAATCCGTGTGTACGCGACTGGGCACGGCCGCAAGACCGACACGACGGATGCGATCTCGATCGCGAAGGCAGCTCTACGTTCGAAGCGGCCTCGACCTGTAGCGGTCGATGATGATCTGGTTGCGTTGAAACTGTTGGTCGATCGCCGCAAAGAACTTGTCAGCATGCGAGTCCAATCGATGTGCCGGTTACATCGGTTGCTGCGTGAGTTGGTCTCTGGTGGAGCACGCCAACGGCTAAGTACTGACGAAGCCGAGAACATCCTTGAAACCGTTGAGTTCATTGGCCCGGCGGGCGTGATGCGACGCGAGATCGCCGTTGATCATCTCAACGATGTGTTGGCCCTTGACGCGCGAATTGACCAGATCAATCTTCGTATTCAGCAGGCTGCCAAGACGATCGGGACAACGCTCGTTGACATCACCGGAATCGCGTTGATAAGTGCAGCTACGATCATGGCCGAGACTGGTGACATCACCAGGTTTCCATCGAACAATCACTTCGCGTCGTACACCGGCACCGCACCAATCGACGTATCGTCGGGAAACAACGAACGTCACCGGCTCTCACGCGCCGGGAACCGTCAACTCAACAGTGTCTTCCATGTCGCAGCGATCGTGCAGATCCGATACAGCACACCAGGCCGCAGCTACTACGAACGGAAGCTCGCTGAAGGGAAAACCAAAAAGGAAGCTATCCGGTGCCTCAAACGCCGCATCAGTGACGCCGTGTACCAACGACTACGCGCTGATCACGTAACACGGGCAACAGCGACACCGGAGAACCCGCCGAAATGGCCATCGATGAAGACACGCCCGGCATCGTTCCGTTCCAAAGCAACACCACGCACCAAACCCCACCCGCCACGCAAAACCGCTACAACGAATACTGTTGATGACCGGGTTCGAGGTGTGGCCTCAAACAAGACCGGACCCACGGGTGCAAGCCCGGCACGACCAAGACCAACCAGTCCAAAACGTCCCAAACTGCCCACCTCGAACCCACCCTCTTGACAGAGAGGAGCCGCGATGCGGCGGTCAGTCTGCGCAAGACGGACGTCTTCATACGCGTACATAACAGCCAGAGTGCAGCGCTGACCGGCGGCGCGAACGGGTGCCGCGACGCACTTCTTCTCGTGCCATCGATGGGGCCTGCCCAGGGTTCCACCGCGGCGAGGACGGTGGCGGTGAGCGGTGCCACGGTGATGACGAGCCCGACGCCAAAGATGACCACCGCCGGCAGAACGCTGACGAGATATCCCGAATCGGGTTCGATACGCGCCATCAGTAGGAACGACACGCCGACGACCAGTGGCCCGACCGTCATCTGCAGCCGTGGTCCGATGCGCTGGGCGAGCTCGCCCGACTTGGCCGCGAAGAACAGCATCATCACCGTGACCGGAAGGCTTGCTGAGCCCGCTTCGAGGGCCGAGTAGCCGAGCTTGGTCGTCTTCTTCGCAGCAGTTGCCGGCGACGACGTGACCCGGCAGAGCGCCACCGCCGCGATTGCCCATCGAGTGAACCGTGTCCTCGTGGCCCGTCCTTTGCTCGTGTCGTCCCGTTCGTCTCTTCGAACGTCGATGAGCTTGCGAGGAATGAATGCCCTACGAGATCTTGGGTGCGTCGGCGCCGAGGAACTGGGTGCGCAACTCGCGCTTGAGGACCTTGCCGGTGGCATTGCGCGGCAGCGCCTCGACGATGGCGATGTCGTTCGGCACCTTGAACTTGGCGAGCCGCGGCACACAGTGCTCGACGACCGTGGCCCGATCGATCGTTGTGCCCGGTTTCAGCGCGATGACGGCCAGGCCGACCTCACCCCACTTGTCGCTCGGAACGCCGATGATCGCGGCCTCGGCGACCTGCGGGAGTTGGTACAGCACATTCTCGATCTCGGCCGGGTAGACGTTCTCGCCGCCGGAGATGTACATGTCCTTCCACCGGTCAACGATGTAGACGAAGCCCTCGTCGTCTGTGCGGGCGGCGTCACCGGTCTTGAGCCAGCGACCCACGAATGCCGCGGCCGTTGCATCGGGGCGGTTCCAGTACCCCGGCGTGATGTTGGGACCGGCGACCCAGAGCTCCCCGATCTCGTTCGGTCCGCAGTCGCCGCCCTCGTCGTTGACGATCCGCATCTCCGTGTGCAGCAGCACCTTGCCGGTCGACCCGATCTTACGAAGGGCGTCGCCCGGGTCGAGGAAGATCACCGCTGGACTGGTCTCCGTCATACCGAAGCCCTGCACCATGTTCACACCGCGCCCGGCCCAGTTCTCCATGATCGTAAGCGCGCATGGTGCCCCTCCGACGCCGGCGACCCGTAGACGGGACAGATCGGTGTCGGCGAAGTCGGGATGCTGCATCATGAACTGATACGGCGCCGGCACGGCGAAGAAGTGCGTGATGCCCTGCTTCGGATCACCGATCAACCGAAGGGCCTCGCCCGGATCGAATGCCTTGAGGATGACGACCGTGCCGCCGGCGTGAAGGACCGGGTTGCTGTAGCAGTTCAGGCCGCCGGTGTGGAAGAGCGGAAGGACGTTCAGGTGCACCGTGTCGATGCCGATGCCGCCGGGAATTCCCAGGTTCACGCAGTTCCAGAAGTTCATGCCATGGGTGATCATTGCCCCCTTGGGGTGACCGGTGGTCCCCGAGGTGTACATGATCGTGATCACGTCGTCGTGGGTGAGTTCTTCGCGGATGATCTGCTGCCTCCTGAATTGATCGACCACGGCCTCGTAGGGGTTGGCCGCTCCGGAGGAGTCAATGCTCAGGAGCGTCGTCACGTTGCATCGTGTCTGGAGTTCGGCGGCGGCGTCGCCGAACGTCGAGTCGTGGACCAGCAGCATCGGGGAGCTGTCGTTGAGGATGTATTCGAGCTCGGTCACCGTGAGGCGCCAGTTGAGTAGCACGGCGATCGAACCTGTACGCGCGCATGCGAACTGGACGTCGAAGAACTCGACACCGTTGTGGGCGAGCACCGCCACCCGGTCGCCACGGCCGATCCCCAAGGAGCGGAAGTACGCGGCCATGGCGTCGATGCGCGCGTCGAGCTGCGCATAGGTGAAGCTGCGGCCGGTCCCGAGGTCGCGAACCGCTTCCTTGCCCGGTCTGTTCGCTGCGTGGTGGCCGATCCAGTCGTAGGCACGCACGGTGCCGTGGCCCAGCGGGCGTGACGAACGCATCGCAGCGCGCTCGACGGGGTCGGTTACGAAATCCTCAGGTGCCGTGGTGCTCATGTTCGCCCTCTTTCTCTTCAGACATACTGCACGTCAAACGGTCGTCCAGGCGACTGCACCGTCGATGGCCGGTGCCGTTGACGCCGCGATGCCGTCGGGCGACCAGAGAGAGGTGCCGGCGGCGAAGTCCTGTCGGGCCCAGCCGCCGGCGTTGTCGTCGACGATCTCGGCCGACGCGCAGGCCGAGATGAGCACGGCGCGTGTGGTGCGGGCAACGTCGGCGAGCCGACCGTCTTCATCAGAAGCGGGATGTTCGCCGGTGCGAAGCGTCGGATTGCAGATGATCGTGGGCTGGCGCTGCGCCAGGGTGTGGACGGACTCGTCCTGGTCGATCTCACCTTCGACCAGCATGCCGATCGTGCCGAACGCGGTACCCACGACGGGTAGGACCGCGTCGTCACCGAAGACGTCGACGTAGCGGTCCCGAATCGTGCTGATCAACGTGATCGACGGACCAGATCGCGCCCACAGCTTCGGGCTCCGGAGCACAAAGCCGGACGGGCCGATGATGAATCCGGTGTGAAAGAGCACGTCGGGCATTGCCTGATGGAACTCGATCGCCGACGTCGCAACGTAGACGCCGAGTTCGGCACAAGCGTCGAAGACCGGCCGGAGTCGATCATCGGGAGCGCAGAGGTCAACGGCGAGCTCGCGAGCAACGAGTGGACGACTGGGGACGAGTCGCAGGATTCGGCGGCCCGCACCCGAGCCCGACAGAGCGAGGACGGGAAGACAGATCAGGCCGATCGGCGCTCGGTCGCTCGGCCACGTCGCAACGATGGACCTGACGGTCGCGGCTGCAGAGTGACCGCGCTCGACCATTGTGCTCACATGGTCGAACGAGTCGCCGGGAAGCTGGTTCGGCCAGCTCACTCCGAGCAGCGAAACCTTCCCGGGGAACATCAGGCCACGGGGAGCCAGAGGAGGGAAAGCTGACGCACGCTCACGTCGGTCCGTTCGAGCGCCACCGGGTATTCAGTGATCTGGCGGCCGATCTCGTCCCACTTTGCGTCGATGGCGAAGAGGTCGTCATGGAGCTGGGTTTCAAGATCCTGCAGCTGGTCCATCTTCGACTCCACGGTCGCCTCGGCCGTCTCCAACCGTTGGGCCTTCGAGGAGCTCCTGCCGGCCCTGGCAGCGGCACTCCCGACCGAGCGCGTTATGGAGCGAACGTTCTTGCGTCCGCCGAGCAATGCGCCAAGCAGGTCTCCGGCACCGGCGAGCAACTCGTGGGCGCGGGAGGATTTGGCGTCGGAACGTTTCTCCTCGACCCGGCGCTCGGCGAGGTCGATGGCATCGTTGAGTTTGGCGATTTTCGCAGTGAGGGTCGCCCGGATCTTCGCCGCTTCCTCGTCGGCCTTCAGCTGAGCGGCTGCATCGCAGCGGAGCGCAAATGCCTCGGCGGTCTCACCCACGCGTGCCCACAGTTTGAGGGCCTCGTTACGCCGCAGCGGAAGGGTGTGGTTGGCAACGAGGTGGTCGGTGAGGAGCTTGCTCACCGACCGGAACCAGACGGGGTCGTCGATCGGCACCTCGGGCAGGACAAACATCGCGTTTGTCGGTGCTTCGGTGAGGAGATCACGATCGTCGTAGTCGACCACTACCGAGCTGGCCGGGTCGAAGAGCCGTGACAGAGGATGGAACACCGCCTCCCACTCCTCGGTCTCCTGGAGGCCGACCTTGGCGTCATCGAAGGTCAGCGAACACCGGGCGATGAGCGCGGCTTCGAGCTGGGTTCCACCGCGGACGGCATGGGCTTGTTCGGCCCACGGAGCATCTGGAGCAAGGAAATATGCGGACGTACCTTTCGCAACCGAGGGAGCGATGGGCACGTGTCCGTCGGACAGTGGCGGGGAGGACGGGGCTGCGGGAGGCGGTGCTGCTTGGGTCGTCAGGGTTGATGCTGTTGCGGGCAGCGCTGAGGCGGGCACGTCGCGCTTCGTAAGCGTACGCAGTTGTGCACCGGTGAGGGGGCCGCGGAGGTAAGAGAGTGTCCAGCGGCTGGTGAACACCGTCGGCTTCGGCTGCCCGGACCTGTGGAGAACGAACTCTCGCTTGGCCAGTCCGCTGATCGTGGCCGCCAGCTGATCGATGTCGACACCACCGGCGGCCGAGCGCATACCGTCGAGGAGCCGGTCGCGGTCTCGCTCGGTCTGGAGGCGGCCAACGATCCACGTGGCCGCGTTTGACAGGGCCTTGTAGTCCACGTCGACCGGGTTCTGGGTGGCGAGCACGACGCCGACGCCATAGGCACGGGCCTGCTTGAGCAGGGTGAGGATCGGCTTCTTGGTCGGTGGCGCAGCCGTGGGGGGCACGAAGCCGAACACCTCGTCGATGTAGAGCAGCACCCGCAGGTTCGCGGTGCCCGACTGCTTACGCATCCACGACACCAGCCGGCTCAGCACGGTTGTCAACGCGAACTGCCGTTCCTCGTCGCTCAGGTGGGCGATGGAGATGATCGATGCCTTCGGCCGGCCGTCGGGCGAATACAGCAACGAATCGATGTCAAGCGGGTCACCCTTGGCCCATGCCGCGAACGATGGCGAGGCGAGAAGACCATTGAGTTTAAGGGCCAACTCCATGCGGTCCTTGGCCGGGAAAAACGCCTCAAGCTCGAGCACGCCGAGTTTGCGGAACGGAGGCGTCTGAACCTGGCCGACGAGGGAGGCGAGGTCGACCGTCTGTCCGCTCGCCCACGCCCGGTCGAGGAGGTTGGTGAGGAGAATGTGCTCTCGACCGGACAGGGGATCGCTGTCGATGCTGCACAGCGCGAGGAGTCCGCTGACGACGGAACCGACTTCGTCGATGCGGGTCTCTTCATCGTCGGCGGCGCCAGGAGGCGGAGCGAGGGAGCCGACGAGGTTGAGGGGAACCCCGTCCGACGAGCCGGGCGTATACACGGTGACGTCGGCTGCAGCTCGCAGCGCGGTGATACGGGTGCCATCGAGCCCCCACGACGCCAGACCGTCGGCCCACTGTTTGGCGACCCCACCGGGATCGGTCCCTTCGACCCACGGGGCGAACGACGCGGCGTCGAGAGACGGAAACGTGAGGCAGAGGTTCGAGAGGTCACCCTTGGGGTCGACGAGGATCGTCGGGATGCCGGCCAGGAGCGCCTCCTCGATCATCACCATGCCAAGGCCGGTCTTGCCGGAGCCGGTTTGGCCGACGATCACCCCATGCGTCGTGAGCGACGCCGGGTCGAGCTCGATCTTCGTGCCTGTGCGGGTATGGGCGGCCGGATCAACGGACTCACCAAGGAAGAGTGCAGCCATCCCTATTGGCTAGCAGCTCGGAGGCCCGGAGAGCGCCCTCCGACCCCGCGAACTGGGTGGGGCATCCCACAGTACGGCGGACGGCATCCCAGATGCGCCTTCTCGACCGAATTCAGTCGGCCGGTTCGAAGACGGGCGCTCTGGGATGCCTGACGGGCCGGTCTGGGATGCGATCGCGCCGCACCGTGTCGGTGACGTGTCGCGCCGCACCCCTAACCTGGCGCTCCGATATGTCGAACCTCTCGCTCGCCGGTGGCGCCGCCATTGCGGCAGCGGGTCTTGTTGCCGGCACGATGAACGCCATTGTCGGCTCGGGCACGCTGGTCTCGTTCCCCACCCTTCTCGCCGTGGGCTTCGACAAGGTGCCTGCGAATATGGCGAACACGATCGGCCTCACGCCCGGCTCGGCGAGCGCCGCGGCGGCCCAGCGGAGCGAGCTTTCCAACCAGCAGGTCCGTCTGCGCCGACTGCTTCCCTTTTCCATCACCGGCGCAGTGTGCGGCGCGTTGCTCGTGCTCGTCCTGAACCCGAAGGTGTTCGCGAGGGTCGTGCCGTTCCTCATCCTCCTCGGGGTGCTGCTCGTGGTTATTCAGCCCCGCATGCAGGCCCGCCTGCGCGCTCGCCGAGCTGCCGCCGACGTGACCGCGCACGCCCGATCGGCGATGGACCGAGAGATTCATCCACCGGTTCTGCAGGTCGCGATCTTCTTTGTCGGGATGTATGGCGGCTACTTCGGCGCCGGACAGGGCGTGATCATGATGGGGGTGTTGGGCTCGCTGCTCGATGACTCCCTGCCGCGTTTGAACGCTGCGAAGAACGTGCTTGCCGGGGCGCAGAACGGCTCGGCTGCGGTGATCTTCGCCGGATACGCGCTGTTCCGTGGCGGCAACGTGCCGTGGCTCGCCGCAGTGATCATCGCCGCCGCCTCGATCATCGGCGGGCAGGTGGGGGCGAGGGTGAGCCGGCACATCAAGCCGACGGTGCTGCGGGCCGTGATCGTCGTTGTCGGATTGGTGGCCGCCGGTCGGTTGCTCTTCTTCAGCTGAACGAGGGTCAAGGGATCAGCTCGGGATCCTTTGAGGATTCGTGAGCACGCAGTGGACGGGCGTGTCTTCGGTTGGTCCTGCCGGTCGCGTGCGTCGGCGGTCGGTAAGACCCCAATGGACCGTTCGTCGGCGTCAGGCGCGACGTGCGACCACGAACACTCGGCGGAATGGGAAGGCCGTGCCCCAGTCGCGCCGGGGGAATTCGACTCGTAGCGTCGCTCCCAACTCGGCACAGAAGTCGTTCCGCTGCTCGTTGGTGTCGAGCAGCGCAAGGACGGGCCGGAGCGCAGTGCCTTTGACCCACTCCAGAACCGGGTCGTTGCCCTGCAGTATGTGCACATAGGTTGTCTCCCACGCGTCCACGTCGGCGACCGACGCGAGCGGACGCAGGAGGTCGAGGTAGCCACCAGCCATGAGCGCCCCGTGCGTTCGGTGACCGACGATCGACCGCAGCCGGGCGACATCGCACCACACTGGCGACGCAACCTGGGCACGGATAGCGGCGTGATGCGGATCATCGAAGTTGCCGGGTACCTGGAAGGCCAACGAGCCGCGGGGCGTGAGTGCGTCGAGCCAGACCGGGAGGCGGTCGGGATGGTTCGGCGACCACTGGAGCGAGGCGTTGGCCACGATCACGTCGACGTCGGCCGGCGGGATCCAGTCGTCGATGCTCCCGTGCTCGAAGCGGAGTCGTTCCGTGGCGAGGGGACGCGCCGCCTCAAGCATCGCCCGGTCGTTGTCGACGCCGATCACCGTCGCTGTCGGCCAGCGGTCGTTGAGAGTGGCGGTGAGCGTTCCGGGGCCGCATCCGAGGTCCACAACAACGGTGGCCCCGGGGGTGCTGATCCGGCCGACGAGGTCGAAGAACGGACGGCTGCGTTCGTCGCCGAACTGCTGATACTGCTCAGGGTTCCACATGTCAGAAACAATACAAGTACGATACAAGTTGTACAAGTGGTTTTCAGCGTCGAGCGGCAGAACGGACGATGCAAGATGGGGGACCGCCGGATCCCCCGGTGCGGAGGAACGAACGTGCAACTCCTGACCGAAGGCGACCTCACCGAGACGCTTGGGACCGATGCCGCCCGTCGACTGGTCCTCGCTCGATCGCTCGCCCGTTACGGCGAGGCTCATCGCAGCTACCACGACACGGGTCACGTACTCGCGGTCGTGTCGCGGTGCGTTGCGCTCTGTCGGACGATGCGGTCGGTCGACCGCGATGCAGTGCTGTGGGCGGCCGTCTTCCACGACGCGATCTATGACCCCCGATCATCGACCAACGAAGCGGACAGCGCAGCATTGGCGGTCGACGAACTTCGCGCCGCCGGCGTTGGTGAGATGGTCGTGGACGAGGTCGCCCGGCTGATCCTGCTCACCGCCGGACACGCCGTTGTCGACGGAGATCTCAGCGGTGGCGTTCTCGTCGATGCCGACCTGGCGGTGCTCGGCGGGACCCCAGAGGAGTACGGCCGCTACCTCGACGGGATTCGCCGTGAGTACTCGTTCGTGCCCGACGACGGCTGGCGCGCCGGGCGCTCCCGAGTGGTGGCGAGCCTCCTCGCCCTACCCCGGCTCTTCACCACGGAACAGATGAGGCGGCGAGAACAGGCGGCACGTAGCAATATGTGTGCAGAGCTTCTCGCACTCGTTGGCGAAAAAGGCTAAGCGCTGGACCGGGCCGGGAACTGCCGACTCGATCTCGTCTGCGCCTCGTCGATCGTCGACTCGAGCGCAGAGCGGATAACGGCAAGCGTCTTGTCCCGTCCGCCGATCAGGAGTGATTCATGCGTTCCCTCGAGCTCGACGACGCGCCAATCGGCGGCTAGTACGCCCCAGTTGAGCAACGGCTGCTCTGCGTTCCACGTGCTGTTGATCACCAGCGTCGTAGGCGAACTGGAGGGACCCGGTTGGCTGACGACGCGGACGAGGTCTGCTGCTGGATTGGCGGTGCGTCGGACGATGCGAACGATCCGACGGCTATGGCCGACAGGGTCAGCGACGAGCGATCGGAGGGTGTGGCCCACCTGCTCGAGGCTGTTCCCGCGGAGGAGGCGGCTCACTCGGTTCATTGCGTTCCGAGTCGTCGCCTCTGGTCGGTTACGGAACCTCGTGTCGATGAGAACCGTCGGGCCGACATGCACCCCCAGCCGTTCGAGTTGGAGTGCGAGAGGGCGACAGAGCAGACCGCCGGCGCAAGTGCCTACGAAAGCGACTTCGTCCGGCGCGAAACGCCGAACGATCGTCGCTGCGATTCCCATGACCGCAGCTTCCGGGTGCCTCACGGCCTTGGCATCGAGCAACGCGTAGTCGACAACGCAGGCCCCACCGGAGATGGCCGGTCGGACGGTGCGGGGAGAGCCGATGTCGACTCCCGGTCCGGAGATCACCACGGTCAGTCGCCCCCCGCGGAGGACATCCTGCTGGGGGTCGCGGGCGCCGGAAGACAACCCGACCTGCGGAAGCACTTGCACAGTGCCATCGGCGCCGGCGTCAATGGCGGTCGCTATAGCGGCCGGGGTTTCGCACGCCGCAACGATGGCGCGGCTGACGACGAAGTCGTCGTTGTCGCTAAGGATCGAGAGGACCTCGACGAGATCGAGCGAGTCGCCGCCGAGGTCGACGAACCTCTCGTTCCGTCCGATGGGCGCCTGTCCGAGGACGCGTTCCCAGGCGTCGATCACCGCCCCCTCAGTCGGATTGGTCGCCTCTTCGTGTTCGAGTTGGCGCCTTGGAAGGTCGAGCTTGGCGACCGCGACGCGATCGACCTTGCCGGTCGGCAGGCGCGGGAGGCGGTCAACCAAAACGAGTTGTGAAGGCACCGATGCTGCTGCCAGTTCGCCCCGTAGGGCGGCGAGCAACATCGCTGATTGCGGCCTTCGATGTCTGTCGGTCGCCTCACCGAATGCGACAAGGCGAAGCCGCCCCGACGCCCCGAGCGGACGTGGGGTGACGACAACTTCGCTCAGCGAAACATGTGAGCGAAGGGCCCGTTCGGTCTCTGCCGGGTGCACCCGAAAACCACGGATCTTGACGAGGTCGTCGTTGCGACCGATGACCTCGAGTCGACCGTCGGGGTGAATCCGGCCGAGGTCACCCGATGGAACGAATCCCGAAGGGTCGCTGATCCCCTCGATGGTTGGTGCCACCTGGCGCTGTCCATTCCGAATGTACCCCGTCGCCTGTTGGGCACTTCTCGCCCATACCTCGCCGACTCCCGACGCGTCGACGTTGCGCAAATCGACCTCACAAGACGGTGTGAAGAGGAGTTCGGCCGGAACCCCCTCGCCGACATCCAGGGAGAAGGCGCCGATCTCGCCGCATTCGGAACTGGAAAACGACACGCTTATCGACGCGTCGGGGAACAGCGGCCGCGCCGTGACGAGGTCACCGACATCGATGACTCCACCATCGAATCGGAGGGAGCGAACGCCGCGAACGGGCGCCTGCTTCCGGATTTGCTGGACGACGAGCCGGAGCAGCGAAGCGTTGCACCGGAATCGGGTCGGGCGGATGGTCTCCACGGCGTTGACGATTGATTCGACTCCGTTGCGAGCGTCGACGATATGCACGGTCGCGCCGGCGAGAACCGGCACGAGCCACTCATTCGTCGAAACCCGGAACATCGGCGACGCGTGGGCGATTGCCCGCTGACCTGTTTGCCAGGCGTAGCCGGTGGTCTTGGCGAGGAGCGCCCCAACGGAGTTCGCCACGCCTTTGGCATCGCCCGTCGATCCGGAAGTGAAGAAGACGGCCGCGGGTCGATCGAGATCCGCGAAAGCGGCGTCGAAATCCAGGAGATCATCGGCCGAGCTGCCGATGGCGCCGATCGGCACGATGATCGCCGACGAAGCCGGCAGGACAGCCTCGGGGGCCTCGTTGCACAGCACGATTGCCGGTTGGATCCCAGCGAGAATTCCTGCAACGAAAGGGGTCGGATCTCGGAGATCGATGCAGAAGAACATTCTCCGGCTTCCCAGTGCAGCAAGGCACGACGCGATCTGTTCGAAACCGAGCGGAAGAGCAACGGCGACAGGCCCATCGGGAGCAGCCCGCAACACGGCGGCGATGTCGCGGGCGCGTTCGAGAAGGTCGAGCATCGAATAGCGGGAGACGCCGTCGACAATTGCGGTGATATCCGACTTCGGCCATCCCGACGGCAGTACACCAGCGAGCGCTGTGCGGCTGTACACGGTCGCTGTCTGTGTGTCGGTCCTCGGGGCGCGCCGCGTCAACGTCTCGGTTGTGTCCGTCTTCACCCGATCAGTATCGCCGAGCGGTTCGCCTCGAGCGTGTCAACAACCGGTCATCGCACGAGAAAATTCGACGAGGCCGGGAATGGCCGCCTCGATCTCGTCGTACATCTGTTCATAGGCCGAGACCGGGTTGCCCCACGGGTCGTCCAGCGCGGTCGTCGGCGTGCACATCAGATCGAAGCTGCGGAGGTACCGGATGGTTCCGGCTCGACTTGTGCTCCGCGGCGCACGGTCGCGGAGCCATCGCTCGTGCGAGCCGTCCATGACGAGCAGGAGATCGAATCGGTCGAAGTCGTCATCGACGAAGGGACGTGACCGGTGGGCTACGTCGTATCCGCGCCGGGCCCCCACCGAGCGCGAGAACTCGTGTGCCCGTTCGCCTTCGTGCCAGTCGGTGGTGCCGGCGCTGTCGACGAGGACTTCGCTGGTCAGCCCGGCGTCGACCAGGGCCCGTTGCAGCACCGCCTCGGCCGCAGGAGAACGGCAAATGTTGCCCGTGCACACCATCAGAACCGAAGTCACCGCGCCAACGTTTCGGTGTTGGTGAAGGCGATTTTCAGGATCGCGTCGACGCCGCGGGAGGTGGTGAGGCCGCCGGTGAGGACTTCGGCTTCGACTGCGCGCACGCGATCATCTGCGCGCAGATGATCGGTGATGCGTTCCGTCAACTCGGTCCAGAGCCACGATCGGTCCTGCTCGGCCCGGCGTTGGGATTCCTCTGGAGCGCGGGCGGCTCGGAGCTCTCGGAGCGTGGCCCACACCTCGGAGACGCCGAGTCCGGTGACAGCCGACGCGGCTATCGCCTGCGGGGTCCAGAGTGTGGAGGTGGGGCGCATGAGGCGCAAGGCGCTGGCATAGTCCGAGAGGGTCGATCGGGCCTGGGCTTCGAGGTCGCCATCGCATTTGTTCACGACGATGATGTCGGCGAGTTCCATGATCCCGCGCTTCACCCCTTGGAGCTCGTCTCCGCCGGCCGGTGCCACGAGCAACACGAAGGCGTCGGTCAGATTGGCGACGGCGGTCTCCGATTGCCCGACGCCGACGGTCTCGACGATCACTACGTCGTAGCCGGCACCTTCGACGACTCGGATCACTTCCCGGGTCCGTCGAGCGACGCCGCCGAGGGTGCCGCCTGCTGCAGTGGGCCGGATGAAGGCATTGGGGTGACGGGCCAGTTCGGTCATTCGGGTCTTGTCGCCGAGGATCGACCCGCCGGTACGCGACGACGACGGATCCACGGCGAGCACCGCGACCCGCAAGCCGAGACCGACGAGGTGGAGTCCGATGGCCTCGATCAACGTCGACTTGCCGACCCCGGGGGTGCCGGTGATGCCGATACGAAACGCCGAGCCGTGGTGGGGGAGACGCTCGAGCAGTGCGACCGCTTCGGCCCGGTGGTCGTCCCTGGTCGACTCAACCAGCGTGATCGCCCGAGCGAGCGCGCGGCGATCCCCTCCGACGATCTGCTCGGTCACATCCACCGGTTCGAGATTAAACGCCGCCGGTTGGTGGGGGCGGATGGCTACGGTCTTCGGCATGTACCTGCCCTCGTCGTTTGCCGAGCACGACCCGGACCAGATCGCTCGGATCGTCGATACGCACCCCCTTGCCCAGCTCGTAGTCGGTGGGTCGGACGGTCTTGTCGCGACCCCCGTGCCGATGCTGCGGGTCGTCGATCCGGCGACCGGCGCGATCAGCTTCCGGGGACATCTGGCGAAGGCCAACCCGGCACTCGTCGAGGGGCCGTCTCTGCTGTTGTTCCTCGGCGTCGACGCCTACGTTTCGCCGAGCGCATATCCGTCGAAGGCCGAACACGGTCGGGTGGTGCCGACCTGGAACTACGAGACCGTGCAGGTCCACGGCGACCTCGTGCTCCATCCCGAACCGGCGTGGGTCCTCAATATCGTCCGCGCGCTGACGAACGTGCACGAATCCCATCGGAACACCCCGTGGTCGGTCGAAGATGCTCCGGCCGAGTACGTCTACGGCATGCTTCGGGCCATCGTCGGCATCGAAGTCATGCCGACCTCCATCGTGGCCAAGCGCAAACTCTCGCAGAACCAGCCTGTGGCCAACGCCGAGGGTGTGCGGGCGATGCTCGCGGCAGGAACTCCGAGGGAGCAGGCGGCAGCGCACGCCATGCCCGTGCGATGAAGCTGCAGCAACCGTGGGTGACCACAAGAACCGGCGGGTCGAGGCCCAAGGACGGTGGGTCGAGCGCGGCGCCATGAGGTGGCGAGCCAGGGCCTCACCTGCCGATGCGCTGAATGACGGGGCCGAACTGTACCGACGACGGCGCCCGACCGAGTCTCCGTGCGCTCGACGGTGCGGCGACCCCGGCCATCATCGGTGGTCTGTCGCGCGGGGCTCGCGTCGCGCTGCGTTTCGCCTTGCGCCACGATGCCGATGCCAGGGCTCTCCTGCTGTGGGGGCTCAGCGCCGGCCCGCTCGCCGTGCGGTTCCTCGACGAGCTCTACTTCGGCAAGGTCATGCGCGCCGCCGAGGCAGGTGGGATGTGTGCGGTGTGCACCACCGAGCCGTACGCCGCGATGGTTGCGCACGACGCGGACAGGCGCGATGAACTGCTGGCGCTCGACCCGGCTGCGTTCCTCACGGCGATGGATCGACGCCGAGTGGACTTCCTCCGGTCGGCGAGACTTCCCGTGATGGGGTTCACCGACGACGAGTTGCGGGCGGTGACGACGCCGACGGTGATCGTGCCGCACTACGACCGCGCCCACCCCGGTGAAAGCGTGCGCCATGCCGAGCGAACGATCCCGAACAGCCTTCTGGTCGACTTCGCGCCGGAGCGACGGGAGCGACAGGCAGACCACGGCTCGGGGCGGCTACCGGAGCGGCTGCGGAGGGCCGCAGACCACATCGTGGTAGCCGAGATCCTGGCTGGGTTCGTCTCGGATCTTCCCGGCCCCGCACACGACAACCTCGTCACGGTGGCGCCGGCCGGCGGCGACGCTGTCACCGATCGCGCTCACTCGATCGGACTTCGGAAGATCAGGCTTCTCCTTCGGTGGTGGCGGCACGGGGGTCGCTGGCGAACCCGCTGACCCTGGGCGTGTGCCGTCCAGCGGCAGAGTGCCACGTCCGTCCCGCTCTCGCGGGTCCGAGCCGTGGGCACAGCACGATCATCTCGAACCGTGTCCCGATACCTGCCCACACTGCTGATGTGGGATGCCGGGCGGGTCAGGCCACGGCAACCCGGCGGGCGCGGAGCAGGGCCAGGATCTCGGCTGCCGCGCTCGGGATGTTCGTCCCAGGGCCGTAGATGCCGCTCACGCCGGCGCTGCGGAGGAACTCGTAGTCCTTGGCCGGGATGACGCCGCCGCAGACGACGAGCACGTCGCCAGCGCCCGCAGCGTGCAACTCCTTGATCAGTTCCGGCACGAGCGTCTTGTGGCCCGCCGCCTGCGAGCTCACCCCGACCACGTGCACGTCGTTTTCGACGGCATCGCGGGCCACCTCGGCGGGGGTCTGGAACAGCGGAGCGACATCGACGTCGAAGCCGAGGTCGGCGAACGCGGTGGCGATCACCTTGGCACCGCGATCATGGCCGTCCTGGCCCATCTTGGCGACGAGCATGCGGGGGCGGCGACCCTCCTCGGTGGCGAACCTGGCGATATCGGCCACGATGGCCTGAAAGCCATCGTCATCGGCATACGCCGCCCCGTACACACCCGAGATCGAGCGGATCTCGGCCTTGTGCCGTCCGAACACCTTCTCCAGGGCATCGCTGATCTCGCCGACGGTGGCACGCACTCGTGTCGCCTTGACCGCGAGGTCGAGCAGGTTCGCGCCGCTCGTGGCGCCATCGGTGAGAGCCTGCAGCGCCGCGGCCACTGCCGCACCATCGCGTGTGGCCTTGATGTGTTCGAGCCGGGCGATCTGCGAAGTGCGAACGGCGGTGTTGTCGATGTCGAGGGTGTCGACTGGATCCTCGTTCGCCAGGCGATACTTGTTCACGCCGACAATCGTGTCCTCACCCCGGTCCACGCGGGCCTGGCGTCGGGCCGCTGCCTCCTCGATGCGGAGCTTCGGCATACCGGACTCGACGGCCTTGGTCATGCCGCCGAGCCCCTCGACCTCTTGAATCAGCTTCCACGCCTCGGTGGCGAGCGAGTGGGTGAGCGACTCGATGTAGTACGAACCACCGAGCGGATCGACCACATTGGTGATGCCGCTCTCCTCGGCGATGATCAGCTGCGTGTTACGTGCTATGCGCGCAGAGAATTCGGTTGGAAGCGCGATCGCCTCGTCGAACGAGTTCGTATGCAGGCTTTGTGTCCCGCCGAGAACCGCGGCCATCGCCTCGATCGTGGTCCGTACGACGTTGTTCATCGGGTCCTGTTCGGTGAGCGACACGCCGCTTGTCTGGCAGTGGGTGCGCAGCATCATCGACGACGCCTTCTTCGGCTCGAACTGCACGACGATGCGGGCCCACAGCAGACGAGCGGCTCGGAGCTTGGCGACCTCCATGAAGAAGTTCATGCCGATACAGAAGAAGAACGAGAGCCGTCCGGCGAACTCGTCGATGGCGAGACCGGTGTCCTTCGCCGCACGCACGTATTCCAGACCGTCCGCAAGCGTGAAGGCCAGCTCTTGCACGCACGTGGCCCCCGCTTCCTGCATGTGATAGCCGGAGATCGAGATCGAGTTGAACTGCGGCATGTTTGCCGCGGTGTAGCCGATGATGTCGGCGATGATCCGCATCGACGGAGC
>JANOHI010000003.1:0-3200 GCA_031406385.1 Acidimicrobiia bacterium | reverse complement strand
CGGTCTGGCGCACACGCTGGCCGTCGCCATCGGCGTGGCGATCCCGACGGGGATCGCTGTCGGTTACCTCGGCGTGTTCGCCGTCAGCGTGTTGCAATCACGGACACCCGTGTCGATGCAGGGTCGGATGTCGAGCCTGCTGATGTTTGCGTTCTTTGCCCTTGACCCGGTCTCCCAGGGTCTCGCCGGCGTCCTTGTCGGCTTTGGACCCACCGTGTTGTTCTCGACTGCCGCTGGCTTTCTCGTCCTTTCCGGTCTGGCCGTTCTCCCGACTCGTGCGGCCCGCGCGGCTCTTCCTCCCTGTTCGCTCCCCTCTCACCAAAGGAATACTGCAAATGATCTCGCTTCTCGATGAACTCCGTTTCGGTGCGGCGTCTGCCGTGAACAACGGCGTCAGCCGTGCGCTTTCAATCATCGGCGATCCCGTCGCGATGCTCGACTCGTACCGTCCCGGCACAGACGATCCGTATGCGATCGCCGAACGGATCCGCACTGCAGGGCCGCTGGTCCAGAGTCGTCTCGGCGTGCATGCCACGGCATCGCATGACGTCTGTCGAGCGGTGCTCCGGAGCCCGATGGCCAGTTCCAAACCTCAGCCGCCGACCAACGGCGTCGAGCGGCTGCTCGACAGTGGATCCTTCGCGAATCCGCTTGACGGAAGCTTCATCGCCATGGACGGAATCGACCACTCCCGTCTTCGCCGACTGGTTTCCGTGGCATTCACCCCGAAGGCACTCAACCGTCATCGGACGCAGATTGAACGCACCGCTCACGAGCTTCTTGACGCTGTTGATCCAGAAGCCACGGTCGACTTGATTCAGGCATTCGCTGCGCCACTTCCCATGGGTGTCATCTGCAACATGCTTGGACTGCCTTCGTCGGAGCACGCCCGCTTCTTCGCGTGGGGCGAGACGCTGATCAGTGCCCTCGACCGTGTCCGCACCATCGCGGTCGCCCGAAGTATGCACCTCGCCACGGCTGAGCTCTCGGCCTATCTCTCTGCTGTGGTCACCGAACGGCGGCGTCACCCGGGTGATGACCTCGTTTCGGATCTGGTCGAGGCGGCCGACCAGGGTGATCGCCTGAGCGACGACGAGATCGTCTCCACGATCACTCTGCTCCTGGTCGCCGGATTCGAGACAACCGTGAATCTGATCGGCACAGGAACGAAGAATCTCCTTGCCCATGAGGAGCAACGCGCCCTGCTGCTCGAGGATCCGTCGACCCATCTCGGTGGACTAATCGAAGAGTCGCTTCGCTACGAAGGCCCCGTGCAGTTCACGTTCCGCCAGACGATGGGAGAGATCTCCGTGCCCGGAGTCGATGCGGACGATGGTCCGCTGGTGCTTCCTGGTGGCCGGCTGATCGTCCTTTCGCTTGCCGGGGCGGGGCGCGACCCGTCGGTGTTCACGTCGCCGAATGATTTCGACATCACTCGGCCGAACGCCCGCGAGCACCTCGCGTTCGCCACCGGTGCCCACTACTGCCTCGGCGCCGGTCTAGCCCGGATGGAAGCCGAGATCGCCTGGCGCGTGCTCTTCGGGCGTTTTCCGGAGCTGTGCCAGGTCGGGAACGCGAGGTATCGGCCGACGCCGATCATGCGTGGGTTGTCGGAGCTTCCGGTCCGGCTCCGATGATGGTGTCGCTGAGTTCGCAATGAACTGCGGTCCGAGTCAGCCGCGCACCGGCAGCGCCAATGCGGCTCGACGTCCTTCGAGGATGGCTTCGTGAATCGTCCGCGGGGCGACGCGGTCGCCGGCCTGGGGCAGTGCTTCATCGGCGTCGAGCGTGTGATCGGGAAGCCGATGACCACAGGCGATGAATGTCGTTGCATCGATGACGTCGGTCGCGCCGGAGAACCGGTCTTCCACCTCGACCTTGCCGTCCGCCACGCGACGGACGAGGGCCTGCTTCACCAACCGCACGCCGAGGCTGTGGAGCCTGATCTGTGCCGGAGCCAAATCACCCGTGAGGCTCAGCTTCTCGCCGACGAGCAAGTCGGGCGTCACGAGTGTGATCCCGGCCGCCCGGCGGGTATCGTCTGCGGCAAGTAACTCGGCAACGGACAGCGCGATCGGACCGCCGATCGGGTCCCAGACCACCACGGGGCCGGGCGGTAGCGACGAGATCGGATCGTCGAGCGCCAGGACATCGACTGCGTGGCGAAGGTCGGCCGACTCGCTCACTGCGAAGGGCAGTGTTCCGTGGCTGCCACCTGTCGCGAGCACCACGTGACCCGAGGTCTTCAGTGAATCGAGCATCGCCGTGTTGACGTTCATTCCGAGTTCGATGGCAACGCCGAGGCGGAGGCATTCCGCCTGTAGCCACTCGATCGACTTCGCGAGTCGTGCACGACCCGCTCCGCGAGCGGCGTGACGGAGAACGCCGCCAACGACTGGCGCGCGGTCGAGCACCTTCACGGTGAACCCTCGCAGCGCAGAGATGCGGGCCGTTTCCAGTCCGGCGACGCCTGCACCGATGACCGTAAGCGTACGTAGCGCAGTACCTTGCTGCGCAACGGTCGGGTCCGGAGCGTCGTCGAGTTCGTGTCCGGTGCGTGGATCCATCACGCAGCTCACGATGGGGTTGCGGTTGTCGCGCACCTTGCAGAGTTGGTTGCAGAGCACGCAGGGACGGATCTGCTCGGGCACACCGGCTCGCAGCTTGGCGACAAGGTCGGCGTCGGCAAGTTGGGCTCGCGTCATCTCGACGCCGTCGGCGGCCCCGTCGTCGATGACCCACTCGGCCTGGCCCCAGTCGACGATCGACCCCTGGGCGAAGACGGGAACGTCGTGCCCGGCACTCGCGAGAGCGGCTCGTACTTGCCGGGCGAGGTCGATCGCGAAGCCCGGCTCGACATGTCCATCGGGCCGCGTGAGCGCAACCGAGTAGATCGAACCCCGCACAACCGTGATGAGATCGACCAGCGATGCCACGTCTACGGCGATTTGTGCCCCGGCGTCCGGAACGATGCCAGCCCACGGCGCGAGTTCGTCGACGCTGAGCCGTAGCGCAACAATCGGCCCCACCCCGATCGCCGATCGAACAGCCTTCAACACCTCACGAAGAATGCGAAGACGGTCCGACCCGTAGGCGTCGGCCCGCATATTCGTAAGTCCGCTGAGGAACTGTCGGAGAAGAGAGTTCTGGCCCGCATTGATCTCGACGCCGTTGCACCCCGAACCGACGGCCAATGTTGC
>JANOHI010000470.1:0-4310 GCA_031406385.1 Acidimicrobiia bacterium | reverse complement strand
GCCGGCGATGTGCATTGGTGCCGCCAGCACATCGGTGGTGAACGTGATCGAACCGAGATCATCTGTGCGCTGATCAATAGCGAGCTCGGGGGCGATCTTCCCCTGGCCGTAGGCACACCACTGCCCGCCGGCGAGACCGGTGGTCACCGGAGAGCACATCGAGGTCGTGGCGTCGTCGGCGTGGGGACCGAGCCGGCCTTCGGCAGTGGGCTGAAACGTCATCGTCGCCGTCGTCGCTGCGGGCCATGTGTCGAAGGCGATCCAGCGGCCCGGTCGTTCGTCGATATGGCTGATCGGCTGATGGGGCTGCTGGAGGAACAGCCGCATGTCGGGGTCGGTTTCCACGCCGGTGTCGATCCCCCGGAGCCACCGGTCCCACCAGCGGGTGGCCTCTTGGAGGAACCCGATGGCCGGGCCGGGCACCCCGTCTTGGGGGTACTTGTGGCCCCAGGGGCCAATGATGCCTTTGCGGGGCACGCTGAGGTTTTCGACGAGGTCGAACACGACACGCGTGTAGCCGTCGACCCATCCGCTCAATGCGAGGACCGGGACCTCGATCGCCGAATAATCTTCGATGACCGATCCCTGTCGCCAGAAGTCGTCTCGGGTTTGGTGCTCGAGCCAATCAGCCGGTGCGAGCTTCGCGCCGTTGATCCGTGACCGCCACAGAACGCGCCAGCGGTCGTCGCCGACGATGGCCGGGTCGGGCGGGAAGCCGTTCATGGTGAACAGGCATGCTCCCCATTCAAGGTTCTCCTCGTTGAGGCATCCACCGGTGAAGTGGACGTCGCCGTGGTAGCGGTCGACCGTCGAGCACAAGGTGATCACTGCTTTGAGAGCGGGCGGTCGACGCGCGGCGATCTGCAGTCCGTTGAAGCCACCCCACGAGATCCCGATGATCCCGACGGCGCCCGATGACCACGGCTGCTCGGCCAACCAGGCGATCACTTCGAGCGCGTCGTCCTGTTCGCGTTTGACGTATTCGTCATCCATGAGACCGTCGGAGTCACCCATCCCGGCGATGTCGACGCGCACGGACGCGTAGCCGTTGGCGGCGAACCATCGGTGCATCGGTTCGTCTCCGAGACGGGTGCCATCACGGCGGCGGTAGGGGATGTATTCGACGATGACCGGAGCCGGCTCATCAGCTGCGGACTTGGGCAGAAACAGTCGGGCCGCGAGGCGCCGCCCGTCGGCGAGTGGGATCCATGCCGTTTCCACTTCATCGATGAGTCCGGCCGTGTCGATGTGCATGGCTCGATCTTCGTCGATGCGGCGATCGGCCGGCGAGACGTGGGGGGTGCCAGTCAGCGAAGCACGAATCCCGTACCGATCGGATCGCGCGGATCGAGGGTGAACACGCTCGTGCCGGTCTTGTACGCCGCCCCGCTCACTTCGGTGATGACCGCGGCACGGCCCTCGGCGGTCACGTCCTCGACCACTCGCCCGGTGAACTCGCTCCCGACGATGGACACGTGGTGGAGATGCTGATCGCCGTGGATCCGGCCTTCGTCGGCGAGAAGCGCGAGCCGGGCCGATGTGCCCGAGCCGCACGGTGACCGATCGACCTCGCCGTCGGCGAAGACGGTGACGTTGCGTTGATGGGGGCCATTCAAATGTTGGCCGAGGTCGTCGAAGATGATCGTGCCGTAGATACCGTCGAGCCGTGCATCGCTTGGATGCTTCGCCCACTCCGTGTCGTTGAGCGCCCACTTGATCTCCCGGCCCAGCGCAATCAGGTCGGTGTAGTGCTCGGCGTGGACGGCGAGGCCGAGACGGTCGGCGTGGACCGACGCATACAACGCACCGCCATAGCTGATGTCAACGAACACCGGGCCCCGTGATGTGGTGACCATCACGTCGCGCGCGATCACGTAGGACGCGACGTTTCGGAACGACACATGCTCCACGGAACCACCTGAGCTGGTGACGACCGCGGCAACCCGTCCGGACGGAACATCGATCACCACCTCGGTGGTGCCGTCGGGATCGGCCGGCACCACGCCACTCTCGACGGCCCAGGTGCCGAGGGCGATGGTGCCGTGTCCACAGGCCGTGGAGTAGCCGTCCTTGTGCCAGAACAGCACACCGAAGTGAGCGCCGCCGTCGTTGGCGGGAACGATGAAGCCGCCGTACATGTCGGCGTGACCCCGTGGTTCGTTGACGAGGAGTTGGCGGACGACATCAACGGCCGTCGTCGTCTGCGCATACGCGCGACGCTCCAGGACCGTTGCGCCTTCGATCGCGGGCAGGCCGCCGGTCACGATTCGGAACGGTTCACCACCCGTGTGATAGTCGGTCACGGAGACGTCGTCGATGTTCATCGGCCTCCACGATAGGTTCTGACGTCCACTCGACTTCCTGGACGCCTCGTGCACCTGCCCTATCTCGACGCTCTCTCACTGTCCCGCGTGTTGTCGTGGAGCGAGGTCATCGACGCGTTGGCTCTCGCGCTTGGGTCGATGACCTCCGACGACCGCCGCGTGTCACGCGTCGGTGTTCCGGTTGGCGCAGGGGAGTTGCTGCTCATGCCGAGCGAGACCGCGAGCGCTGTGGGCGTGAAGGTTGTCGGCGTAGCTCCGAGCAACCCGGCGCAAGGCTTGCCCCGGATTCAAGGTGTGTTCATCCTGATGGACTCCCGAACGCTCACTCCCATTGCGCTGATGGACGGCACCGCGCTCACCAACATCCGCACTCCCGGACTGTCGGCACTCGCGGTCCGTGCGCTTGGTTCGATTGACGCGAAACGTCTCGTCGTCTTCGGTTCCGGTCCACAAGCACGCGGCCACATTGCCGCCATGTGTTCGGTTCGCCCGATCGAATCGGTGCGCATCGTGGCGCGGGACCCCGTCGGCGTTGCAGCGCTGATCGGTGAACTCGATGGCGCCGATTTGGATGCGCGGGCGGGTACTCCCGCCGATGTGGCGGATGCCGACATCGTGGTGTGCGCGACCACGGCGCGGACATCAGTGTTCAACGGATCGCTTCTTGACGATCATGCCTGCGTTGTTGCCGTCGGGTCCCACGAACCGGACGCCCGAGAACTTGACGACACCGTGTTCCGCCGCGCGTCTCGTGTGGTGGTGGAGGACCGTGAGACTGCGCTTCGGGAGGCGGGCGACGTGATCCAGGCGATCGCCGCCGGTGCCATCGATGCGGATTCCCTGATCGGTCTGCGCTCGGTTCTCGCGTCCCCACCGGCGACCTACGGCATCAGTGTGTTCAAGAGCGTCGGCATGGCATGGCAGGACCTTGCCGTCGCCGAAGCGATCTGGGCTGCAGCTTCCCGCGCCGACGGCGCGTCCGGATGATCTCGACGCGCGTGGGCCTACCCACTTAGGCGTAGGTCACCACTCGTGGTTGCAGTGGGACGCGGGCCAGGGCGGCGGAAACGAGCAAGAGAAGGCCGGCCGGCAGCGTGACCGACGCCGGACCGAAACGGTCAACCAACTCGCCCCCGGCGGCCGCTCCGATGGCGGCGAAGATGGTGGATCCCGCCTGCATCGCGGCGAAGGCCCGCGCATGGGCTCGCTCGGCCACGTTAAGGCTGACCAGAGTGGTGAGCGCGGCCACGAACGGAGCGCTGGGCACGCCGGAGACGAAGACCAGTATCGCGGTGACCCAGATGCTTTTCGTCCCGATGCCGACCAGCGCCAGCGTGACGGCTTGCGCCACGCCGATCTGCCACGTGGACGCGGCGATGCCCCGCGCCGCCCACAGCCCACCGACCAGTCCGCCGGCGGCCCAGATAGCCAGCAGGACGCCGCTGGCGTCGGGGCGTCCCTGCTCCGTAGAGATCGCGGCAATGGCGATGATGATCAGTCGGAACCCCGTGCCGGTCACGGCGAACGAGAGCAGAAGTCGCACCACCGGGCGAGTGAGCCACGCGCCCGCCACCGCAGGGGTACGACCCGCCCCGGGACGTTCTCGGTACACGGCGGCCACGCCGATCATGGCGAACCCCGGTGAGAGCGAGACAGCCAGCGCCGGCCCGCCAAGGATCACGGCGATGCTGACGAGCAGCGGACCACCGATCCATGCGATCTCCACGGCGATCGAGTCAAACGCGAAAACGCGCGTCGCATCGGCCTGGTCCGTTCGCTGGGCGAGCAGTGCGCGAACAACGGGAGCGACGGGCGGCACGGTGAACCCGGCGGCGAGCGACACCGGGAGGAGCACCGCCAGATTGCGCGTTCCTGACCAGGCGATGAAGGCGGCCACCGCGGGGATATGGGCAAGCGTGAGCGCGGCCAGGACGCGCCCGGCTCGGGGTCGAGTGCCGCGGTCCGATCGGCAACGGCGTGGATGCC
>JANOHI010000450.1:0-2321 GCA_031406385.1 Acidimicrobiia bacterium | reverse complement strand
ATGGAGCGTCGTCTCAAGGCGGTCAATTGGAAGCCCGAGGGCACCTACGTGCTTGAGCACGGCTACTGCCGCTCCCTCTACACCGAGGACCCCAACGGCATGCTCCTCGAGTTCACCGTCGATGTGCCAGAGGTCGAGCAGATCGCCGTGGAGCGCACAGCTGATGCCCATGCAACCCTCAAACGCTGGCTGGCCGGCGACCACACGTCGAACAACAGATACCGCTGAACAACGGCGCACGGCGCACCACGAAAATCTAAAGCTAGACATTAGATTTTCTTGGTAATATGCAGCGTGATCGAAAGGACTGACGACGAACGAAGGCTGCGGGATGCGCTGGCGCGGTCTCCCATCGTGTTGTTGGTCGGGCCACGCCAGGCGGGGAAGTCAACGCTCGCCATGACCGTTGTAGGGCCACGGCCGTCCAACCGATTCGACCTCGAAGATCCCCGAGACGCGTACCGGCTCGGCGAGCCGACCATGACCCTTCCTATGCTGTCGGGGACAATCGTGATCGACGAGGCCCAGCGCCGACCCGACCTCTTCCCGATCCTGCGTGTGCTCGCTGACGAGACGCCCACCCCCGGGCGGTTCCTGGTGCTCGGGAGTGCCTCGCCCGACCTTGTCGGTCTGAGTGCGGAGTCGTTGGCCGGCCGAGTCACGATCCTCGAACTGTCGGGCCTGGCGGTGCGAGATCTCGGCTCTTCGCACCTTGACGAACTTTGGAGCCGTGGCGGACTACCCCGATCGGTGTTGGCCGGGAGCGACGACCTCTCAGCGGCATGGCGCGACGACTACATCGCGACGTTCCTCGAGCGTGATCTCGCCAACCTCGGTGTTCGAATTGCACCGACCACGATGCGCAGGTTCTGGACGATGCTGGCGCACTTCCACGCGCAGACTTGGAACGGTGCTGAGCTCAGTCGCGCCCTCGGCGTCTCCCAGGTCACCGTCCGAAGGTACCTCGACGCGTTGACCGACGCACTGGTCATACGTCAGCTTCAGCCATGGTTCGCCAACATCTCGAAACGTCAGGTGAAGGCCCCAAAGGTCTACATCCGCGACACCGGCCTTCTCCACCGGTTACTCGGCATTTCCGACTCCGTCGACCTCTTGAGCAACCCCAAGGTCGGTGCGAGCTGGGAGGGTTTCGTGATCGAGCAGCTGCTGCAAATCCTTCGGCCGCCAGAGGCGTACGTGTGGGGAACGCACAACGGAGCGGAGCTCGACCTCTTCATCCCACAGAAGGGAAAGCGCCTCGGTTTCGAGATCAAGCGAACGGAACAGCCGCAGGTGACACCATCAATGCGCAGCGCGCTCCAGGATCTTGAACTCGATCACCTGTATGTCGTGCACGCCGGTCACCATCGATTCACCCTTCAGGAGCGCGTCACCGCGATTCCTGCTTCGGCCCTGCTCAACAGCGACGGCTCGGCGCTCTGACGGGCAGACGGCGACGCCTCAACGCCTTCGGGGATCCAGTGGCCTCGGATCGGCGACGACGACGCGAATCTGACCGGGCACCAACGCTGGGATCGCCGCGAAGATGGGCTACCGCGACAGGAGCGTGCTTTCCCCGATAGTCGCAAACCTCGTGGCGAGGGGTTCGTCGTAGGTGAGGAGAACGGCCGACGAGAAGTGCGCTGTTGCGGCAATCCACGCGTCGTTTCCTCTGATCCCGGCTGCGCGGCAATCACCAAACGATGCAACGAAGGCCGTAGGCTCGGAGTTCAAGTGGTCTGCGACGATGTCGACCACACGCATTCGACGAGCGGCATAGTACGTGCGCCGTCGGAATGAATCCCTTGGCAAGGAAGCCCAACCGACCGCCAGTTCTCCGAGCGTGACAACGTTGATCGAGGGTGCCTCCGTCGACTTCCGGAGTTCGACGATCAGCGCATGAGGCTTACGCTCCACAAGATGGATGACTGCGGAAGTGTCCAGGACAAACCTCATACGAGTCCGAGACGTTCGGTGGCGTCGGGCTCATCGTTTGACGCGTTTCGTTCGGCAAACTCGGCGGCGAGGCCGGAATCGTAAGGTTCCCAGTCCGAGCCGGTGATCTGAGCGAGCCATGCATCGGCGTTCCACCGGCCCGCCGTGGTGGCGAGCGCAGTGAGAACGGCGATGGGAACGCCGCCGTCAGTGATGGTGACCGCCTCGCTCTGCGCCCGCTCAATGACTTCGCGGGTGTGGTTTCGAAGCTCACGCATCGTCGCTGTCTGCGCCATTCCCAACTGTATCACAGACCTGCGATACAGATATGCGGGAAGCGGGAGACAGACGCTGAGTTGTTGCGTTCGGTCGCTCCTGGACCGACC
>JANOHI010000439.1:0-3603 GCA_031406385.1 Acidimicrobiia bacterium | reverse complement strand
CGGCGGGCGTTCGGGTCGTCATCGGTGCCGACGGCCCGACGACTACTGACCCACTCTCACGGGACGTGGGTTCTCCTACGACTACGCCATTGGACTCGGTCGAACCCAACGCGGCAACGTCCGTCGAGGTCGGAGCTACTTCGACAGTTCCAACGAGCCCGTAAGAACAGCCATGTCTCGCGAACAGCAGCCCAACGAGACCGACAAACAGGGAGGCGACCTACCGCAGGGGCCACGCGTCCTTCTTGAACTCATTCACGTGAGCAAGGTCTTTCCAACCACACCGCCGGTAAACGCACTTTCTGATGTGAACGTCCGGATTCTGCCTGGTGAGTATGTCGCGATCGAAGGTCAGTCGGGCTCAGGAAAGTCAACACTGCTGAACGTTCTTGGATGCCTCGACCGACACACCAGCGGTACGTACCTTTTCGACGGGATAGACACGTCGGAGCTCAGCGACTCTGAGCGTGCTGAGCTACGGGGGAACCGGATCGGGTTCGTCTTCCAGGCTTTTCACCTTCTTGCCCATCGCAGCGTTCTTGAGAACGTGATGCTTGGTGAGTTGTACCTCGCCAATCCAAGGTCGGAGCGCAAAAAGGAAGCCCTAGAGTGTCTTGACCAGGTTGGGATGAACCATCGGATTTCGTTTCTGCCGACGCGACTGTCGGGTGGCGAACGCCAACGTGTCGCCATCGCCCGTGCTCTCATGGGTGACCCGGGGGTCCTTCTTTGCGATGAGCCGACCGGTAATCTCGATACCAAGAACACGGAGATGGTCCTTGATCTTCTCGATGCTCTCGTTGCCCGGGGCATCACGGTGTTGGTCATCACCCATGAGAGTTCCGTCGCCACGCGTGCTCAGAGGCGACTTCGAATCGTCGACGGCTTCGTTTCCGAGCTCGTGGTGGCCGGCTCATGAGACTCCTTCGCCGCTCGCGACGTGCGAGCGGGAACGCCCGACGCGTGCACAAAAAGACGAAGCTGAGGCTCGCCGACTTGATCATCGAAGCCAGCTCGGGCGTCTTGTCGCGTCCCGGTCGTGCGGTGCTGACAATTCTCGGCACCGTCCTCGGGATCGGAGCGCTCGTCGCAACGCTGGGCATCTCAAAGACGGCAGGAAATCAGATCGTTGGTCGCTTCGACGCTCTGGCGGCAACGGAGATCATTGCCACGCCACGGGCCGTTGGACGGCTCACCGTGAACGCCATCCCGTGGAACGCGCAAGCTCAGCTCGAGCGACTCAACGGTGTGGTTGCGGCAGGAACGCTGGCCGATATCGCGGTCAAAGGGACATTGATCCGCGCCGTGCCGGTCAACGACCCGCTCGGGCAGAGCCAGTTTCAGATGCCGATCAAAGCGGTGTCGCCCGGACTGTTTCGCGCCACCCGGGCACGACTGGGATCGGGACGGTTCTTCGACGCGGGACATTCGGACCGCTCGGAGCGTGTGGTTGTGATCGGGCGGTCGGCGGCCCGAAAACTGAATCTCGCGAGAGTCGATCAGCTACCGGCGATCTTCGTCGGCGACCAGTTGTATACGGTCATCGGGATCCTCGACTCCGTTGCCCGGCAACCCGACCTGATTTCTTCGATCATCATTCCGGAAGGGACCGCTCGCAAGGAGTTTCGACTCAGTGGTCCGTCCCTGGTCGAGGTCGAAACGCAGATCGGCGCAACGAGCCTCATCGCCGGGCAGATCCCGCTCGCCCTATCGCCGAATGATCCGTCGAGTATCAAGGTGGCGGCGCCCCCCGAGCCGAAGCTTGTGAAAGACGGAATCCAGAGCGATCTCAACTCGCTCTTCCTCGTGCTGGGTGCGGTGTCGTTGCTCGTTGGCGCGATCGGTATTGCCAACGTCACGCTCGTATCTGTATTGGAGCGGACCGGGGAGATTGGTCTGCGGCGTGCGTTGGGCGCCGGTCGTCGCCACATTGCTTCGCAGTTTCTCGCCGAGAGTACCGTCTTGGGTTTGATCGGCGGTGTCCTTGGGGCATCACTCGGGCTGCTCGTTGTTGTCGGCATCGCGGTCACCCGTCAGTGGACCGCCGTCATCGACCCGAAGATCCCACTTCTGGCTCCGCTCCTCGGGGCCGTCGTCGGTCTCGTGGCCGGACTGTATCCGGCCCTGCGAGCCGCTCGACTCGAGCCGGTTGAGGCGCTTCGCTCGGGAACTTGATCGAGTGTTTGCCGCGCTTCGAAGCCGAGAGTCCGCGGGCGGGTCGGTCAGGTCTCGCGAAGAATCGCGATCGCCTGCGGCCTGATGACCAGGGCAGTCGCAGCCACTGCGAAGGCAACCGTCGCAAGCACGAGCCCGACGCTCAGCTCGACAATAAAGCGAATCGGGACGTGAAACTGCGGAGTGACGAGGAAAAGCGGTCGCAGGACCATCACGAAGACATGCGCCATGACCAACCCGATCGCCAAGCCGCTGGCAAGTGCGAGGAGGATGACGAAGAGCGACTCGCCGAGTATCAATGCCGCCAGCGACGCCGTCGACGTGCCGAACGCGCGCAACGCTACATACTCTCGACGCCGTTGGAGGAGCTGGAGAAAGACCACCATGAGTATCGAGGCGATCCCGATGGCAAAGGCGAACCCCATGCCCATCTCTACGAGTCCGCGGACATTTACCGCGGTGAGACTCGACTGGTCTTTGTTCAGGTAGGCGGAGGCGGTAACCACGCGGAGCGGATACCGATCTCCGACCGTACGCGTGATCCGGGATGCGATGGCCGCGGTCCCCGAGGGTGTTCTGTCTGGCGTGCGAGCGAGAAAGAAGTCGACGCCCTCCAACGCTGTAGCCGATCGGTACGTTGAACGGTTGACGACGACGTCGAGCCCTTCGGGAAATCCCGGGAAGGCGTCGAACAGTCCAACGACGTCGAGTGTCTTCAGCTTCTGTTGTTTTGTCCCACGCGCCAACAGGACCTGAACCTGATCGCCGACGCTGATCGAAAGATCGTCGGCGCGGGTGGCACTGACAAACGCTGCGTTGGGTCGTGCCAGCTTCCGCAGCGCTTTGTCGGCGCTTTGGTCGAACATTGATTCACTGAAGGCGGCGGTGCGCGCGAAACTCGGTGGGTCGATGGCTGCGAGGTCCGTGCGGGCTTGGTCGTAGGGCCCGATGAGTATCGAGTTCTCCAGCGAAAATGTGACCGGTGTGAGGGCAGAAACCCCCGCCGACTCGAGCTCTTTTCGGAGAGACGCCTCACCTGCAAGGGCATCGTCGCCCAGCGAGGTGATGCGTAGGTCGGAACCTAGGGCAAAGCGCGAGTCCGCCGACTTGGTGCGGTGATACGTCGAATTGATCGCGGCAAGATTTGCGGCAAATGCGACAACGAGGCCGATCCCGACTACTGCGTTCGCCACGGACCAAGGCCTGCGCTGGACGCTACGCAGCAGCGATCCTAGGATGAGCCTTTCGAAACGTCCTATCCCTGGTTCTCGGCGACGCGCGGCGATTCCGTGAACGACGCGGCCGAACGCAAGTGTGCCGCCCAACCAGATGGCCATGGGCACGACCAGCAGTCCGAGTGGCAGCGCTGCTGCCTGCCCCTGCGAAACCGACACACGTTCGGGGGGGGACATCAAGGCCTCGACTCCG
>JANOHI010000416.1:0-1282 GCA_031406385.1 Acidimicrobiia bacterium | reverse complement strand
CCCTTGCACAGGAAGGCGCCGGTGCCCACCGGGCGCTTGGATCCGTCGCCCGACTTGATGGATGCCGGCGCGGCCATGGTCCCCGTCTGCCCGGTCAGATACGTCGGAAAAGACACCCAGGCGGTCTTCATCCGGCATTCGGCCACCATTGGACCGGTGGCATCGCACTTGATCAGGTTTCCCATCGCCGGGGCCGTAGTGGCACCAGTACGGAGGTGCTCCATGCCGATAGCGATCGCTTCGCCGTTGAAGTCCTCACCGTTGTGGAACTTGATGCCCGAGCGGGCTTTGAGTGTCCACGTCTTGTAGTCCGATGACGGCGTGGCGGACTCGAGAAGGTTCGGTACCGATTTCCCGTCCGCCCCGGTGATCAACAGCGTGTCGTACACGGCGTAGGCGGTGACCGAGCTTGCCCCACCCCAGCTACCCGGCCCCGGAAGCCAGTTGTTCGTCTCGGCATCGACGCCGTAGACGGCGGTGCCGCCGCTCGCGCCACCGGCGGCAGGCGCAGCGACGGCCGGCGCCTGCTTCGCCGGGGCCTGGGTAGCCGCCGGCGCTGCCGCTGAGCCATACGCGATGCACTGGCCCTGATTCGTGAAGCCATATTTTGCGAAGCCCTTCTTCGCGCACGCGGTCTTTCGCTGAGCCGATGCCTTCGCTCCCGGCGGTTGGGTGATTGCTTTCACCTTCTTGGTTGCGGCACCGGAAACTCCCGGTGTCAGCAGGCCCGCGAAGAGTCCTACCACTGCTAGCGCGGCGAGCCGCTTGCGATACATCATGTTTCCCCCTCGGGAATCGGGAAGTAATGGGACAGCTTCGAGGACTCGCCCGGCGCACTGTGACGACGGACACCTCTCTGCAACGCACCGTAGTGCCCGTTTGAGAGTGACGTCAATCACGGAAGTGGACTTCCTAGGACTAAATGGAACTAACCGAATTCGGTCGTGGGCCGCAGAATGATCCCTAAGGGGCACTCGGCCTGACCGAAATACTCCCGTGTCGGCGTCGAAAGACCTGGCGTCGGCTCAGATCTGGTCGACGAGGGTGCGCATCCGCTCGACGGTGGCCATCTTGGTCTCGATCGAACCAGACAGGCCCATCTGAAGATGCGTCACACCGGCCTGCTTGTAGGCCGCCAGCTTCTCCTTCACGTAGCCCTCCGGACCCACGAGCGAACCGGCCTCCAAGTACTCACGGGGCACTTCAGCGGCGGCCTCGGCCTTCTTGCCGTCGAGGTAGAGGTCCTGGATGGTCTTGGCCGCGCCTTCCCAGCCGTAGGAGC
>JANOHI010000413.1:0-10460 GCA_031406385.1 Acidimicrobiia bacterium | reverse complement strand
CCCATTCTCCTGCTCGGCGTTGGGTGCTTCGCCCAGAGCACATGCCCGAGGAGCGGATTTGGTGCCTCCCCTCGGATTCGAACCGAGAACCTGCGGATTAAGAGTCCGTTGCTCTGCCGTTGAGCTAGAGAGGCAAGTGGTGTGCGGGCGTGAACCCTAGTCGTCGTGCGACGAGGTTGAACGACGATGTGGGGTGACCGACGGGACTCGAACCCGCGACCCTCAGGATCACAACCTGATGCTCTACCAACTGAGCTACGACCACCATGTGGCGGGATCCAAGTGTAGACCTCCCGCATCGCTCACCGGAAGCGACTTCCCCGACGGACCGGGCAGTACAGTCCGCATGGCCATGAACGGAACGGATGCGACATCGTCAGCCCGGAAACGGGCAGCCGATCTCGGTTGGGGATGGAAGCCCGACCAGCTCCAGACCCTCCTTGCCCACGCCGCCCTTGGCACCGGACCCGGCACTATCGAGTCCGCTGAGCGCGCCTTCTCCATGTGCCCGCTCACCGAGCTCGACGCCGGCTCGCTCCGATTGCTCCCCCTCGTGTACCGACGCCTCGCTGACACCGGTTGGGATGGCCCCGCGCTCGCCGATCTCCGCGGCATCCACCGTCGGAGTTGGGCTGCGAACCATCGACTCATCGTGGGCTTCCAGGAGTTGGTGCGGGAGTCGGACCGACACTTCCCGCTCATCGCCCTCAAAGGACTCGCCGCGTCGATGACCCTCTATCCCGACATCGGGAGCCGACCATTCTCCGACATCGACGTGTTGAGCACCGCCGAAGGGGCCCAGTCCCTGTTCACCACATTGCAACGACTTGGCTATGTCGCCGGCGGCAAGACCGTCTTCGGCCCCACACGGGCTCTCTCCTACCACGGGCTCAACTTCAGCCGCCGCTCCGACAGCGCGCAGTGCGACGTCCACTGGCGAATAAGCATCGAGGAACGGAGGTCCGATGAGAGCGAGCGCATCGAGCGCGCCGTCCCCCTGAACGTCGGACCGGTTGTCGGTCTCGGGCTGTTGCGGCTCGAGTCGACGGACATGCTGCTTCATCAGCTCCTCCACGCGATGCGCTGGAACCCCGTCTCGCCGGTCCGCTGGGTCGTTGACGTCGCGCTCCTGCTGCGCCGAGAGGGTCACACCCTCGATTGGGAGCGACTCCTCCGGAACGCCGACGACGGCCGGGTTCTCTCGTGCGTCCGCGACGGCCTGAGCTTCCTCGAACGCGAAGGATTTTCCCCCGATGTCCCGCCCGGTGTTCTCGAGGGCCTCCGGGCGGCCCCGGTCCGGCGATTCGACCGCCTTGCGCAGCAGATTCGCACCCAGCCACCCAGCTACGGCCGCCATGCGATTCGTCTGCTCTTGATCGACTTCCAACAGCGCTCTGGCGGCCTAGGGCCCGTTCGCCGAGTGTTGCTCTATCCCGTGTACCTGGCCCGCACCTTGCGAGGCACCACGCAGTTCGGTTTGCTCCGCGACACACGCAAGGGACGAAAGTTCCGCTCGCAGAAATGAACGGGTCGACTCGCGACCTCCTCGGCCGGAAATGCTCCTCACGTGGATGACGACCTTCGCATCACCTCATCGGTGGCCATCCCGGCGTCGGAGCTCCAGTGGAGTTTCATCGCCGCCGGTGGGCCGGGAGGGCAGCACGCCAACACCTCGAACACGGCGGCGGAACTGCGCTTCGACATCGAGACGTCGACGGCGTTCTCGGAGGCACAGCGACTCCGGGTGATCGAGAAGCTGGGTCCGTCGGTGCGCATCGTGGCCCGGGAAGAGCGTTCGCAGCTCCGCAACCGCGACCTGGCGACAGCACGCCTCGTCGCCATGCTGGTCGACGCACTGCGAGTGCCAACGGTGCGCCGTAAGACCCGCCCGACCAAAGGCTCGGTGCAGCGAAGGCTCACCAGCAAAGCGCAGACCTCCGAACGAAAGTCCTCGCGGCGCTACCGAACCGGCGACGACTGAATCGGCCCGCCGGGAGCACTCGTCAGATCGCCCGCCGAAACGCCCGCACGCACGCCGGAACCTCTCCAGAGCTGCGGAACAGGCCTCGTGCGAGAAGCCTCACCGACCGGTGGTGCTCCAGTGCCACGGTTCCGATGGGAGGTTCCTCAGCCCGTAGCGGCCCGCGTTCGCCCGCAGCCACCGATAGCCCGACGAACCACGCGTCAAACCGCGCCCTCCCTCAGCGAAATCGACCGCCAACCCCACCTCGTGCTGGGAGAACCCCGGTCGGGCGGTCGGGGGACTGCACGAAGAGGCCCGGGCCTGGTAGATCGCGAACGAGCTCGATCCGCAGTGCGCCCGACGGAGCGCAACCTGTCCCGCCGACGAGCGGTACCCGCCACCGGTGAAGTAGATACCGTCGGCCTTGGCCGCGGCGAGTAGCTGGGCGAGCCTCCCACGAAGGCTCGGGGCAACCTTGATGCCGTGGGTGTCACCCCCACCGGTGGCCGCAATGTCGGCGAAGGACGGAATGGAGAACGAACCACTCCCCTTCCCGCCGGCGCCGGCTCCTGCGGCGCGCAGTTGGCGGGCCAGCACGTTGAGGTCACGTTCGTACTGGGCGGCGAGCTTCGAATCGACGAGGGCAATCGACGAAGCCTCGGAGAGTTGCTGCTCGAGGCGGGTCTCCACATCGACGGCAAACCGCTGCTGCTTCGCCCGCGCCGTGCGATATCTGCTCAGCTTGTCAGCCACCGATTCCTTGTACGACTGGGCCCGCGTCTCGGCACGGACCGCAACCGCCCGTTCGATGGCGAGATCCTCTTGCGTCGCGGTCATCGAGTCGAGCACGTCAGCGGTCCTTCGCTTGCCCAATGAGTCGATCACCGAGCGACGGTCGGCCTCGTCGGCAGTCGAACTTGACAGGAAGGAGTCGACCTCCATAACGGTCGGCGATGCCACGGCGGAAAGTGCAGCTTGGTACGACGTGGCCCGCAGCGTCGCCAGCTTCGCCGTGAGCGCTCGTTCGCGAGCCCTCGCCTGGGTGGCTTCTCGGCTTGCGGAGGCGGCGGACCGCTGGGCCTTGTCGAGAGCCACACTCGTCACCCGGACGGTGCTGTTCAGCGCTTCGAGTTGGCGTGAGACCTTGCTCCGACTGGCCTTGAGCGCGTTGACCTTCTTGGACGCGCTGCGGGCCCGGGACCGCACCTTCTCGCGTTCGGCCTTCGTCCGACGGAGGTCGCCGAGCGTCACCCTCGCCTGCTTGGCGGACGCCGCCCGAACGGCCGCCTTCGACTTCTTCGTGGTCTTCTTGGCAGCGTCGGCCGGTTCGACGGAACCGAACACGGCGGCGAGGACGACGAGCGCACAGACGGCCCGGATCAAGGTGCGCCGGGGTCTGGGGGTGCGTTCGACTGCGTTGACGTTCGGGTACACCATCGGCGTCCTTTGGGAAGGGGCCCCGGGGTGGGCGGGGCATCGTGCGTCGCTGTGGTCGACGCAAGGCCGACAAACCGTTCTGGTCGAGGTTAGCGCTGCGGCCCTGTGGCGGCGGCACTCCGCACCGGCGCCTCAGGTTTGGTTCCCGCCGACGGCCCTCGATGCATCGTGGATCGTCGCCGCTCGGGGCCGAGGCGACCCCGTTCTAGCCTGGACGCGATGTCCCGGTTCGTGTCGGCAAGCGCCCTGTTCACGGGAGTCATCGCCTCCGTCATTGGCATCGCTGTCCTACCAAACGGACCTGCGCCGCGGGCAACCGCTTCGGTCATCCCACCCTCTGCGACCACGGTTACGTCATCGGCCGGAGCGGTGACCACGGTTGCGTCATCGGCGGCGGGGTCGGCTGCGTGCGTCAAGCGGTCGGACGTCGCCTCCTGGCCGATGCGCGACCGCGCCGCCAACCTGGTGATGGTCGGCGTGCCGATTGCCCAGGTCAACGAGGCCATCGCCGTAGTCCGGGGGGAGGGTCTCGGAGGAATCCTGATCCGGGGGACCCCCACCAAGTCCTCCGGCGCCAAGCTGCGGCTGCTCCGCGATTCCGGCCGTCATGGTCCGGCGTTCGTCGCCGTCGACGAGGAAGGTGGACGGGTGCAGCACCTCCGCACCGCTGTCGGGGTGATGCCCGCCGCCCGGCGGGCGGCCAAGACGCTCACCGCCGCCCAGTACCGCACCGCCGTTGCGGCCCACGGCCGCAGGATGCGCGCCCTCGGGTTCACCATGAACCTGGCGCCCGACGTCGACCTCGACCCATCCGGCGGCACCGGGAGCGCGGCGGGCACGAACGGCATCGGCGACCGTTCCTATGGACGCGATCCGGCAGTGGTCGCCGCCTACGGACGAGCGTTCGCACTGGGCATGCTCGACGCCGGCATCGTCCCTGTCCTCAAACACTTCCCCGGTCATGGCAATGCCAACGGTGACTCGCACAACATCGGCGCATTCACCCCGCCGTTCGCCTCCATGCGGGCGGCGGACCTGATCCCGTTCGCCAGCATCGTGGCCGACCCGCGCATCGGGGTGATGTCGGCGCACCTCTATGTCCCCGGGCTCGACACCTTCCCGGCGTCGTTGTCGACCCGGGCACTCACCGAACTCCTGCGCGGTGAGTTCGGACACCGCGGCCTCATCGTGACCGACTCACTGTCGATGTGGCCGATCCGCTACTACTACCGTGCTCCCGACGCTGCCGTCCTCGCCCTGCGGGCGGGCAACGACGTGCTGCTCTTCGACGACCGGCCGAGCGTCCCGGCAATCCTCGACGCGCTCGTGGCCGCCATGGCCGCCGACGAGTTGCTGGCGGAACGGGCGATCGAGGCCAACCTCCGCGTCCTTGCGGCGAAAGGGCGAACTCTTTGCGACGCCCCGACGCCGACCCCGTCGACGGTGGTCCGGGACAGCGGGGCGGTCCCGGGGGCCCCGACTTCAACCATATCGGCCACCATTCCGGTCACCGTTGCGCCGCCCGGCCCGGCGGCGATCGTGCGAGACTAGTGCACTGAGTCGGAAGTTCCTTTCACGTCGATCCTTCTGACAGTTCACGAAGCACAAGGAATCAGAGCATTTCGACGTGAGAGGAACTTTTGCGAAGATGCACTACGAGTCAAGCCTCCGTAGCTCAGTTGGATAGAGCAGCGGCCTTCTAATCCGCGGGTCGGGAGTTCGATTCTCTCCGGAGGCGCCCGTTCGCGATCGCCCCGGGTGCCCCGATTGTTGGGCGTGACCGGCGTCGATAGCGGAACGACAGCCGTAGGCTCTCGTTCCATGAACCCCTCACCGCCTTCCTCGCAGCGCGTCGTCGTCACCGGAGCGAGCGGGCTGATCGGCACCAAGTTGTGCAGCGCGTTGGCCGCCGCCGGACACCCGGTCACGAGGCTGGTGCGCCGCTCCCCCGGCGTCGGCGAGGCCCAGTGGGACCCGCAGGCCGGCTCGATCGATGCGGCGGCCCTCGAGGGCGCGTGGGCTGTGGTCCACCTTGCCGGTGAAGGGATCGGCGACGCGAAGTGGACAGAGGAGCACAAAGCCCGGGTCCTCGACAGCAGGGTCAAGGGCACGACCCTGATCGCTCAGACGATCGCCGGTCTCACCGTCAAGCCAGCGGTGTTCGCGTGTGGCTCGGCCATCGGGTTCTACGGTGATCGCCAGGACGAACGGATCACCGAGGAATCGTCACCCGGCACCGGATTCCTCGCCGACGTGGTGAAGGTGTGGGAGGCCTGCGCCCAGCCGGCGCTCGACGCTGGCGTGCGGACGGTGTTCCTGCGCACCGGCATCGTGATGTCAACGAAGGGCGGCGCGCTCAAGGCGCAGTTGCTGCCGTTCAAGCTCGGCTTGGGAGGTCGGTTCGGCTCGGGACGGCAATACCTGCCGTGGATCGCCGTCGACGACGAGGTCCGGGCGATCATGCACTGCCTCGACACCGAATCGCTTCGTGGCCCCGTGAACCTGACGGCCCCGAACCCCGTCACCAATGCCGCCTTCACCAAGGCGCTCGGCAAAGCGCTTCGGCGCCCGACGCTCGTGCCGACGCCCCTGTTCCCGGTGAAGATGCTCTACGGTGCCGAGATGGTCAAGGAGATGCTCCTCGGCGGGGCGAACGTGCTGCCAACGGCATTGCTCGCCAGCGGATTCACGTTTTCCCATCCCGAGATCGGCCCGGCTCTGACGCACATCCTGTCGATCAAGAGCTGACCGTGCACGACGCTGATGTCATCGTCGTCGGAGCCGGACTTTCGGGGCTGGCCTGTGCGGTCCATCTCACCGCAGCCGGGCGTCGCGTCGTCGTACTCGAAGCGTCGGACGGGGTCGGGGGACGGGTTCGCTCCGATGTTGTCGACGGGTTCATCCTCGACCGCGGCTTCCAGGTGCTGCTCACGGCCTATCCCGAGGCTGAGGCAATGCTCGACTACCGCGCGCTCGACCTGAGGTCGTTCCGTCCCGGAACCCTCGTGCAAGTTGGCGCGAAGCGAGTGCTCCTCGGTGATCCGTTCCGTGATGTGCGCTCGATCCCTTCGTCGCTGGCCGCGCCGGTCGGCTCACCGATCGACAAAGCCCGCGTCGGTTGGCTTCGGCTCAACAGTGGGCGCGGCACCCTTGAGGAGATGTGGGCCCGTCCAGAAACGTCCACCGCGGAGCGGCTGCGGTCGCTCGGATTCTCCGCCCGGATGATCGAACGCTTCCTCCGTCCTCTGTTCACCGGGATCCAACTCGACGCGTCGCTTTCCACCTCGAGCCGCATGTTTGACTTCGTCTTTCGCATGCTCGGTGCCGGCGACAACGCCATACCGGCAAACGGTATGGGCATGATCCCGGCTCAGCTCGCCTCACGCCTCCCGGCCGATGCCGTTCGACTGAACAGCCGAGTCGCCGCAGTCTCCACGGGTTCGGTGACACTGACGGATTCTGCGGTTCTGTCCGCCGGCGCCGTTGTCGTCGCCACCGAAGGTCCCCAGGCGGCTCGCCTCCTCGGCGGCGCAGTGCCCGAGCCGGGTTCGAACGCCGTGGCGTGTCTCTACTTCGCCGCCGATGCCGCACCGTTCGACGGGCCGCTTCTCCTGTTGAACGGTAACGGAGCGTCCGTTGCCGACGGCGGTGGTCCGATAAACAACGTCTGCGTGCCATCGAACGTGTCGCCCGCCTATGCCCCGCCGGGACGCCATCTGGTGTCGGCGTCGATCATCGCGGCACGCCCGTCCGGGATGGATCGTGCCACGTGGCATCGTCAGCTCGACGCCGAGGGACGCGCCCAGCTTCGACGCTGGTTCGGTGCCCAGGTCGACGCCTGGGCGACGCTGCCCACCTACGAGATCGCCCACGCCCAACCGGCGCAGCCATCACTGGAGCCGGTGGAGCGTCCGGTGCGATTGGCCGACGGCCTGTATGTGTGCGGCGATCATCGCGACCAGGCCTCCATCCAGGGTGCGCTGGTCAGTGGACGGCGGGCCGCCGAGGCGATCATCGAGGGTGGATCAGCAAACCAGCGGGTGGCTTGACCCCGATAGCAAGCGCGCAGAGCGCATTCCTACGCGCGCATCTGATTCGTGCGCGAGCCGAGCCCAAGTCACACTTGCTCGATTCATCCACGCGCCGAGGCACGTCGGTACGCGAGCCGATTGCCACCCGATGGCATCAACTGCAGCTGTGCCGATGCGCGTTTCCCGGGATGCCACTTGTGACATCCGATGCAAGTTGATGCCCCGCCTGGCCGGCGGGGCCGGAGGCGTCAGGACTGTTTTTCCACGATCTTGTCGATCATGCCGTATTCGAGAGCCTGCTCGGCGGTGAACCAGCGGTCACGGTCGGAGTCCGCCTCGATCCGCTCAACCGTCTGACCGGTGTGATGGGCGATGAGCTCGGCCATCTCGCGCTTGGTGCGCATGATGTTCTCGGCGTGGATCTTGATGTCGCTCGCCTGGCCCTGCATCTGTCCGAGAGGCTGGTGCATGAGCACACGGCCATGCGGAAGCGAGTAGCGCTTGCCCGGGGCTCCGGCGCACAGAAGGAACTGGCCCATTGAGGCCGCCATACCGAGACACACGGTGGCGACATTCGGCCGAACGAACTGCATGGTGTCGTAGATCGCCATGCCGGCGTAGACCGACCCGCCAGGCGAGTTGATGTAGAGGAAGATGTCGCGGTTCGGTTCCTCGGCGTCGAGCAGAAGCAGTTTCGCGCTGATGTTGATGGCGAGCTCGTCGGTGACCTGGCCACCGAGGAAGACGATGCGCTCACGAAGGAGTCGGTCGAAGACGTCGGCTCCGGGAGGCATGGGGGACTGGGCAAACGGGATCGGAAGTTCCACGAAGACCACGATAGGCGGGCCACCGGCGCAAACGTGCTCACCCCGGCGGGAAGTTCGTGGTTCGCCGGGTGTCGGTCGGCACGTCACGGCGCCACGCCCGGAAAGTACCCAGATCCGCCCATTTTCCATCCTCATCGGCTTTTTTTGGCGCGTTTTCCATCCAGAGATGACCGGTCTGGGATGCCCGAAGTCCTGCGGCACGCCGTCTGAACCCGGAAGGGGCATGCAGCCGCTCGGATACGCTCGGATCAGCTTGCCAGCGGGTGTGGCGAAATTGGCAGACGCGCCAGGTTTAGGTCCTGGTGTCGAAAGACGTGCAGGTTCGATTCCTGTCACCCGCACAAGCTCACGACCAGGGGAACGAGTCGAACTGAAAGGAGCGGGCGCGGAATCGAAAGCCAATGGCGATGCAGTCATCGTTCGTGTCGCCTCCCGACCGGCGGTGCCCCATCCCGGCTGGGACTGGACACAACCGGCCCAGCGTCTCGATCGCATCCCCTCAGCGAACATCTGCGTCTGCGAACGGTGAGGCAGAAGTCATGCGATTCGAATAGTAGTCGTCCTGCGAAGAGTAAGGTAGGCGCCGTGAGCGGTTACCAGCGTCGCATAATCGACGATGAACTTGATGAGCTACTGCCGCATCTACCTGCGATTGCGATCGAGGGACCCAAGGGCGTCGGCAAGACGGAGACTGCGAAACAGCGGGCCGCGACGATCCTCAAACTCGACGAACCAGCGGAGGCGTCGCTCCTCGACGCCGACCCCCAACGACTGGAGCGAGAGCCGACGCCGATCCTGATCGACGAATGGCAACGCTTTCCCCGCAGCTGGGATCTCGTCCGGCGAAGCGTCGACGAGAACCGGGCTGGCGGCCGGTTTCTCCTCACGGGGAGCGCGGCGCCGACGACGCCGCCTACGCATTCGGGTGCCGCCCGGATCGTGCGGCTTCGTTTGCGACCCTTGTCGCTTGCGGAGCGAGGACTCACCGATCGCCCAACGGTCAGCCTTCGCGAACTCCTCACCGGCAACCAACCCTCCATCAGCGGCACCGCCACGATGGAGCTCGCCGACTACACCGAGGAAATCCTGGCCTCCGGGTTTCCCGCCATTCGTGGCTCCGCCGGCCGCCCACGGACGTTGCAGCTCGATAGCTACCTCAGCCGAATTGTTGACCGTGACATGGACGAGGCGGGACTCAAAGTTCGCCGACCCGCTCTGCTAAGAGGCTGGCTCGCCGCCTACGCGGCAGCGTCGTCTACTTCGACCGCATACAGCACGATCCTTGATGCCGCCACGCCCGGCGACGCAGACAAGCCGGCCAAAGCGACAACGATCGCCTACCGCGAAGCGTTGACCCGCCTCTGGCTCTTAGACCCAATACCCGGCTGGATACCCGAGGGAAATCTGCTGACCCGCCTCGCTCAGGCGCCCAAACACCATTTAGCCGACCCCGCCCTGGCCGCAAGGCTTCTCGGTGCGACGGCGAGTGGACTCCTGCGGAACACGGTCAGCACCGGCCTGATCCCCGCCGACGGCGTACTGCTCGGAGCCCTCTTCGAGTCACTCGTCACGTTGTCCGTTCGCGTCTACTCGCAGCCCGTCGACGCCACCGTGCATCACTTGCGAACCCAGAACGGAGACCACGAAGTCGACCTCATCGTTGAGGGACCGGACCACCAGGTCGTCGCCCTCGAGGCGAAACTCGCAACCGACGTCACCAACAACGATACACGCCACCTTCTCTGGCTTCGCGAGCGCCTCGGCAAGCGCCTCGCCGACGCCGCCGTGATCACAACCGGCCAACACGCGTATCGCCGTGCCGATGGCATCGCCGTCATCCCCGCATCGCTACTCGGACCGTAAAGGGCGAACCCTGAGCATGGCTCGACGATGCACGATTGACCCGAATTTGCTAACGGAACTGCACAAAACAGGCCGAAACACGGCACCACCCACCGACACGACGATTCGCGAAACCCCAGCTCAGATACCATTTTCCAGCACCCAACAACACCAGAAAAACGGCAAATGAGGGTTTTAGGTCCTGGTGTCGAAAGACGTGCAGGTTCAAGTCCTGTCGCCCGCACAAGCTTCTAACGTCCTCCGTCGCTCAGTCGTTCCTTCGGCGATCGCCCAAGGCGTGGCGCGATGGCAGTCGAAAAGTTCTGCTGACTCGAGCTTTGCGCCATTGTGATGAGGGCG
>JANOHI010000401.1:0-14163 GCA_031406385.1 Acidimicrobiia bacterium | reverse complement strand
AGTAGGAACCCCGGTGCCCCGATCACCGTTGCGGGAACCATCGACGGCGACGGAACCGTGGAAAGCGGAGCGGTCACCGACGTTGCCGTGGCCGTTCCTGTCCCCGTTGTCGACACCGCGTTGGCGGCTGCCGATGCGGCGGTTGTGGGAGCGACCGAGGTCGGCGGCGTTGCGGCCGACGCGGCCCCGTTCGGCACGGGCTGCGATGCCAGCGCGGCGACCGCCGAGGCCGCGCTCGTCAGCCGATTGGTGGTCGGGAGCAAGCCTTCTGAACGCGAGCCACTGGCAGCACTGACCGCACCATCGCTGAACAGCGGAGTCGACTTCCGCACGCGCGCCGGTTGATCGACCAGGGGCACGATGCCCAGTGTCGAGACCGGCACGGCGTCGCCCAGAGCGTTGTCAGCGAGGTCAGCCATGATCTTGCGCACATAGCCCTGCGTCTCCCGGTACGGCGGAATCCCGCCGAACTTCTCGACCGCGCCGGGCCCGGCGTTATACGCAGCCAACGCGAGCGGCACCGAGCCGAATCGGCGAAGGTGCTGACTCAGCAGCCGAGCGCTCCCGTCGACGGCATCGGCCGGATCGAAGGGGTTCACCCCGAGCGCCTGTGCGGTGCCCGGCATCAACTGCATCAGGCCTTGCGCTCCGGCCGGGCTCACTGCGTTCGGGTCGAAACGCGACTCCTGCTTGGCGACGGCTTCGAGCAGTTCGGCCGACACGCCATGGCGAGACTCCGCGGCAGCGAACAGCGCGAGGTAGGCCATGTTGGTTCCGTTTGCCGATTGTCCAGCAATCGGCACAGAGGACGAGGCGGCGACGCCGGCGTCGGTGGCCAGGATCCTTCGGATGGCGACGGGCTCGCGACGAATCTCCTGGAGCTTGACGACATCACCGGTTCGAGGAGCGACGACCATCTGGCCGTTACCCGCGTAGATCCCGATGTGGTCGACCGGTGTCCCGAATGCCACCAGGTCACCCGGGACAGCATCGTTGAGGCTCGCCACCGGTTGACCGACCCGCGCTTGATCGACGGAGACGCGGGGAAGGTCAATACCGAGCTTTGCGTACACGAACTGCACCAGCCCGGAGCAATCGAACCCCGAAGGATCCTCGCCGCCCCACACGTACGGAACGCCGATGTGTTCGGACGCGAGGTCGACGATCCGCTGACCAGCATTCGAACCCATGGCGGGTTCGGTTCCGTTGGACTGCTCCTCGACCGTCGTCACGGCACCTCGTGTCGTCACTGGCTCGCGCGACTGCAGAACTTGGGCAAGAACATCGGCCAGAGCGCTGGCCGGGTCACCCGACCCGCTCGCGGTGGACGATGACACCAGACGGTCAACGAGTTGCCCGAACGATGAGTCGGAACCCTGGTCGCCGGTACGGCCCCGCGATGCGGAGGCCAACGCCGTTGCCGCCGCGCCCGACATCGGCGGTCGTGCTCCGAAGCGGGCCTCGATCGAGGCGATCCGATCGGTGATACTCGAAATGGGATTGCTTGCTGAATTCATCGGGACTCCGCGGAGGCGTTGGGAGGTGAAAGGAGATGGCGACGTGCTGTGGTTCGCTCGTCCGCGTCGAGGACGTCTTCGAGAAGGGTCGCCGCGAGAAAGGCTTCGGTGTGCCGATCACGGAGACGAACGAGCGCAGACACGCGCTGCGCGGCATTCGACCAATCGACGCGACGGACGGCAACGACTTCCTGCGCTGCGACCATGTCGGCGCGAGCTTCCACGACGGACTCCGCGAGGCGTTCGGCGTGCACCCGGTCGGCAAGAAAGGCTCCGGTGCTCGCGACCGGTGAGCTCTCGCTCGCCTGCACGCGATAGCGGCCGAGCGACGCTTCCGCTCGATCGGCGGCCCGACGGGCATCGGCACGAGCCAAGGAGAGACGGCCCAGTTCCACATCTTCCTGAACATGGCGAACGCGCAGGACAGTGGCGAGCCGGAACGGGTTGCGCTTCATAACACTGCCCCGACCAGTCGGCCGAGCTCGTCCCAGCTTCGCTCGGCCGAGATGCTCTCATGCAGATCCTGGGCCAGGAACGCCTTTGTCGCACTCTCGAGCAGCACAGCCCGGTCGACAAGCGGATTGGACCCGGGCACGTAGGCACCGATCTCGATGAGGTCCTTGGCGTCGCGATGCGCGGCCATCAATCGACGAAGCTCCGTCGCAGCGAGACGCTGTTCCCGTGACGTGATGGCCGGTGCGACTCTCGAGATCGACTCGAGGGCATCGACGGTGGGGAACTGCCCGGCGGTAGCGAGCCGCCGGGACAGCACCACATGCCCATCGAGGATGGAACGAGCAGCGTCAGCGATGGGCTCGTTCATGTCATCACCGTCGACCAGCACCGTGTAGAGCCCCGTGATGCTCCCCCGTTCGCCCGACCCGGCCCGCTCGAGCAGCTGAGCCAGCAGCGAGAAGGTCGAGGGCGGGTACCCCCGCGTCGCCGGCGGTTCACCAGCCGAGAGCCCGACCTCACGTTGAGCCATCGCAAACCGGGTGAGGCTGTCCATCAGCAGCAGCACGTCATCGCCGTCATCACGGAAGGACTCGGCAATTCGCGTTGCGGTGAGCGCGGCACGCAGGCGTACGAGCGGCGGTTCATCCGATGTCGCAACAACGACGACCGATCGCGCCAGACCCTCGGGTCCGAGGTCTCGGGCGATGAACTCCTGCACCTCCCGACCTCGCTCGCCAACCAACGCCAACACCGAGACATCAGCTTCAGTTCCGCGGATCATCATCGACAGCAGGCTGGACTTGCCGACACCGGAGCCGGCGAAGATGCCCATACGCTGTCCCCGCCCACACGGCACCAGCGTGTCGATCACGCGAACTCCGAGGGAAAGCTGTTCGCTCACCGGGCTTCGTCGAAGCGGATGCGGTGCTGATCCAGCCACGCTGACCCGTTCGAGTCCGGCAGGGAGTGGACGCCCATCGATCGGCCGGCCGAGGCCATCGAGCACACGGCCGAGCAACTGTCGACCGGTAAGGATCGTCGGCGCGCCTCCGGTGGCGACAGCTGGCGCGCCGATTCGAACACCGCGAAGACTGCCGAAGGGCATGCATGTTGCCGATCGGTCGTGCACTGCAACGACCTCGCATCCCACGGTGCCAAGCGGACCTTCGACCGAGATCGCCTCGCCGATGGCGACATCGAGGCCGACGACGTCGACCTGGATGCCGAGCAGTCGACTGACACGGCCGACCCGACGAGGGCCGGCGGCGCGTCGAATCTCCGACAGCAGATCGCGCGAGAGAAGCGATGAGGGGCTCATGACCGGATCTCCTCCTCGGTCTCGTGCAGATCATTTCCCATGACGGCGCGGACCCGGGCGATGGCATCGGCGAGACGATTCTCGATCTGGGCCGACGGAAGATCGATGACACAATCACCGGACTCGACCGAGTAGTCGGCAACGATCGAAAGGTCCTGATGCAGTCGGGCCAGGTCGAGCGTTCCAAGATCGTCGATGTCGGAGGGATGCAAACGCGCCGTGCAGGCGACCCGCGGTGGGACCAGCGCAAGTGCGGCGCGCAGTGTTTCTTCACCTGTTCGCGGATTCTCACGGAGGTCGCGTCCGACGATCGCGAGCGCAATGTCGCATGCGGCGCGGATGAGGGCTTCGGTCGCATCGGAGAATTCACGCCGAACGTCGGCGATCGCCCCCTCGGCGGCACGGAGCAAGGCTTCGCCGACCATGGCCATTCGACGATCGCTTGCGGCATGCTCCGCCACGGTGCTGGCGCGCCCGACCGCAATCCCCTGCTCCAGCCCAACCTCATAGCCGCCGGTCCACGCCTGCTCGGGCGTTGCCATGCCGCGTCGATCCTTCGCCGGGTCGGCAAACTGCTCATCAAAACGGGCAACCGAAACACTCCCGCGGAGCGGGCGTGACGCCGGCCGTCGGGGTTGGGCACTGGCGGCGAAACCTCGGCCGAGATCAGAGGACGAATTCATCGGCACCTCTCGACAGCACGAGCTGACCCGCTTCTTCCAGCGCACGGATGACCCGGACGATGGCGCCTTGCGCCTCTTCCACCGTCTTGATGCGGATCGGACCGAGCATGTCGATCTCCTCTTTGAGGTTCTGAGCGGCGCGCTCCGACATGTTTCGCCCGATCTTGTCTCGCACATCGGCCTTGACACCCTTGAGGGCGACAGCGAGTTCTTTGCCGTCGACCTGACGGAGCACGAGCTGGATCGACCGGTCATCGAGCCCGCCGATGTCTTCGAACACGAACATGCGCTGACGGATTTCGTCGGCCAGCTCAGGGCTCGTTCGTTCGAGACCTTCGAGGATCAGCCGTTCCATTGCCCGATCCGAGCGGTTCAAGATGTCGACGAGATTCTGCACCCCGCCCAGCGAGCTCAGTTCATTGGGCTGCATCACCGACGAGAACTTGCGCTCCAGCTGATGCTCCACCTGCTCCACCACGTCGGGAGACGTTCGATCCATCACCGCAAGTCGAGTGGCAACGTCGCGTTGGAGATCTTCATTGAGACCACTCATGACGAGCGCCGCCAGTTCGGCGCTCATGTGGGCGAGCACCAGCGTGATCGTCTGCGGATGCTCGTCCTGAATGAACGAGAGGATCTGCCGGGGATCGGCCTGGCGGAGAAACTGGAAGGGGACCTTCCCCATCGACGCGATGACGGCCTCGATGATGTCGTGCGCGTCCGCCTTACCGAGGCCGCTTTCGAGAATCGACTTCGCCACCTCGATACCGCCGGTCGTCGTGTTCGGTCGGGAAGTGACCTGCGTGAGGAACTCCTCGACAACACCTTCGGCCGTTGATTCGCTGACCGTCGAGAGACGCGCAATCTCCGACGTCAACTCGGCAACCTCGGTCTGCGAAAGCATCTGCAATACCCGGGAGGAGTCACGTTTGCTCATCTGCATGAGCAGGAGCGCGGCCTTCTGGGCGCCGGCAAGTTCGCGTGCCACGTCACGTCCTCCGGTCAGCAAGCCACTCGCGCAGCGTGTTGGCCACGTCGCCCGGCTGCTGTTCGATCAGGGCGGCAATGTCCGGGCGCGGACTTGCCGACAACGGGAGCGGCATGCCCTTCGGACCAACGGCCGGCGGACCGGCATCGTCCTCATCGTCTTGCAGGTCGGCGAGCGAGGGAAGTGCGAGCGACGAGGACCGGGGCAGGCTGTCGAGCGGGATCGCCGAGATGATGCGGCTGTTCGCCTTCTTCGCCGCACGGTATGCCATGAAGACCGACATGAGCGCAAGGAACCCGAGCAGCCCGCTCTTGATCAGATCGAACATCGCCTTCTTCTGCTCCCCTGCGCTGACCATGGCCAGTTCCGTGGCCATGGCCTTCGTCGACGAATCATCGAACGAGAGTTGACCGACCTCGAGCGTGTCGCCGCGACTCGTCTGAAGACCCGATGCTGCCGAAACCAACTTGCGAAGGCTGGCAGTGTCAGCGGCCTTGAGCTTCTTCGACGAGTCGAGAAGCACGGCAATCGACATCCGGTTGACCGTGCCCGGCAATGCGTCCGTCCTTTCGACAACCTTGCCCAGAGCGAAATCCGACTGCGAGTCCTGCTTCACATAGGAAGAGGCATTGGACGGAACGTTGGGCGGAGTTGGCGCTGCCTCACCATTTGCGCCGAGCACACCGGTCGCCGCAGCAGAACCGCTGCCGCCGGTGTATGTCTCCTTCGACGTCTTCTCCGCCAATGCGGTGCGAGTCGCGGGGTCGGCGAAACTCTCCGTCGTCGTCGACTTCTTGTCGAAGTCGAGTTCTGCCTTGACCCGAACGACGGCGTGCCCATCGCCGGTGACCTTCTGCACCATCTGCTGGAGGGACAGCGCCAGAGAGTCTTCGAACGCTTTGGTCTGCTCGACCCGAATACTCGACGCCGCAGCAGCATCTTGGCCCGGAGCGGCGAGGACGTTGCCGCTCGAGTCGGCAACGGTAACGTCCTCCGGAGCAAGGCCCTCGATCGACGATGCCACGAGGTGCACAATTGCCTGGACCTGGCCGGAGCGCAGCTTGGTGTCTCCCATCGTGCGCACCAGCACCGATGCGCTCGGCTTGGTCGCGTCACCGCTGAAGAGGTCCTCCTGGGGGATCACGAGATGAACGGAAACCGCGGAGACACCGTCGATTGAGCGAATGGTCTTGGACAGTTCACCTTCGAGCGCCCGTTGATAGTCCACCTTCTGACGGAACTCACTTGTCGTGAGCCCCTGCTTGTCGAGGAGCGCGTACCCCGGCGAACTGTCGGCCGGGAGGCCTTCGGCGGAGAGATCGATGCGGGTTCGGTACACCGCGTCCTGGGGTACCTGGATCGACGTGCCACCGGCGCCGAGCCGATAGGACACCCCCTGCGAGTCGAGACGCTGGGTGACGGCGGCCGCGTCGGCGGGGGCGAGGTTGGCGTAGAGCGTCGAGTACGAACCGGCGCCGGACCAACGTGAAAGCACGAGCGCACCTGCAGCCACGGCGACGCCCGCGAGGACCAGCATGGTCTTCTGTCCCCGCGTGAACCCGTCGAGGGTCCGCCGAGCGCGTTCGCTTGCGACCCCAAAATCAATTGCCGCCATGTGCTCAGATCCCCAGTGCTCGTGATGTCGCGAAGTTGCCGATACTGCTCACGGCGTTAGACGGTCATTCGCATGATGTCGTTGAATGCCTCGACGGCCCGGTTGCGAACGGCAACCGTGAGCTCCGTTGCCAGCGAGGCCTCGGTCGCCGCGATCATGTATTCGTGCGGATCCGAGAGCTGGCCCACGGCGGCCTGGTTGGCCAACTGATCGGCGTTGTTCTGGCTCGCGCTCACGTTGTTCAGAGCCGAGGTCACGAAGTCGCCGAAACCGTCGCCGGTGTTGGCCGAGGTGGCGCGTTCGGGTCGCAGCGAGGCGGAGCCTGTCGCAACTGCGGAGATCGGAGGAATGCTCATGATCACTTCCCGATCGTCAGTGCTTGTTGGTATGCATCGCGAACCCGCTCGACCGCAGCGACGTTGGCTTGATAGCCGCGTTGGGCAATGAGAAGCGAGGTCATCTGCTCGTTCATGTCGATGTCAGGTCGGCGGACGAATCCGTTCTCGTCGGCGAGGGGGTTGGTCGGGTCGCTGACCACGACCCCGGTCGGATCACCGAAGCGAACCGCCGTCACCAGCACGCCGCCGCCCGGATCGGCGGTGGCCTGCACGTAACGCGCCTGGTATGCCGCCTCGTTCATGGGCCGAACGGTGTTGAGGTTGGCCAGGTTGTCGCTGACGGAGTCGAGCCACGACCGAAACGCGCGAAGACCGCTGGCCGACACACCGAGGGCGGCGAACATGGTCATCGCAAGACCTCCTGGGCTGTCGCCATCACGTCATCGACGCGCACCGACGCGGTCATCCCTGGCCTCGGATGGCGGTCCGGAGGAGTCGGTACTTGGCGTTGAGTGCCTCGACCGAGAGCTGGTAGCGAAGCGCCGTGTCGGCCCCCAACACGGTCTCGACATCGAGATTGACGTTGTTGCCATTCACGCCGGTCGCCTCCATCGAGCGACTCTGCGCGACCTGGGCCCGTGACGGGTCACCACCGGCAATTGCTTGGCGCAGGCTCGATTCGAAGTCGACGCGCTTGGCGAGATAGTCCGGGGTCTCGAGGTTGGCGAGGTTGTCCGTCAGCGCCCGCTGACGCTGGGCGAGGCCGGCGAGGGATTGACGCAAGACAGAGATCGTCTGGTCGTTCATGGGGTGGCCAGAACGGGGGCCAGCGAACGACACGAAGTCGACAACAGACAGCGCACGGAACCTGCTCGCTTTCCAAACGGGACGAGTCGCTGCCGATCCTTGGCAGCTCATGGTGCACTCCGTGCAAGCACACCGATCGTCGGCTCACCGTCGAAGTTGCGGTCTCCCGATCGGAATCATCAGGAGTAATGAGGCCACCGCTGCCCAAGGATTGGGAGTGCCCTAAAACCTCTCGTCGATGAACATCGGTATCGACGAAGGTGACGTCGGTTTGGGCCTGTTCGTTACGTCGACCATGTGCAGGGCAACGATCGCCGCGGCGCGATCGAGCCGCCTGGCCAGGATCGCAACCCGTTGCACCAGTTCGACGGGAAGCGGTTCGTCGGGGGCCTCGGCGGCGAGCGCAAGGGGTGGCTCGTGCTCCCTCACCTCACCGACCAGTCCGTTCTCCAACTCGGTCAGTCCCTCCTCGAGCGAGGCCACATACTGCGGCCAGCTGGGCGGTGTCGACACCGTGATACTCAGCCAGCCTGGGCGGCGCTACCGGCGACGAGCGCGGCCGCTTCGTGCCACGCCGATCGCAGTGGTTCAACAATGCGCAGGCAGACCGCGAGGCGGGCCGCGTCCTTCGTGGTGTTGGCCGCGATGAGCTCCCCGTAGAGATAGGTGTAGAGCGCGCTCAGGCCCTGCGCCCCGCTCCAACTGCGGGTGTCGAGCGACGACTGCAGTTCCAACACAATGTCTTGAGCATGCAGAAGCAGGGTGTTCGCCTCCGAGAAGGTCGCGGTCGCGATCGCCAACTCCGCCCCGGCGATGTCGCGGACCAGACGGTCGTAGAGCATCGTGAGGAGCCGGGCGGGAGAGGCTGTTTCGATGGCGTCCTGCACGTAGCGAGCGCGGTGGAGCTGGGTGTTCATCCGTGAGACCCTTCAGAGGAGGTGGAGGTGCCGCAGCGCGGATCTCGGCGAACATCCATGTCGCCGAAGGTAGTGATGCGCTGAAGCATGAGGAAAGGAAGCTGAATCGTTAGTAGTTGTTGGACTGAAGCTTGGCGAGCTCGCCGGCGAGGCGGTTGCTCTGTGTCTGTATGCGACCGAGTGACACTTCGAGGTTGCTGAACATGCGCCGCAGCGATGCTTCGCGCAGCGCCAGGCGGTTGTCCCAGCTTGAGATCTGCGTGGTGAGATTCTTCGATAGCTCCTGACCGCCGGAGATCTTGGTCGTCAGGAGACCGGACACCGAGTCGGTCGCGGCCTTGCCAATGGTCTCGACTCGGGCGGCGAAGCCGACAGTCGCATTGGTGAATGCTTCTTGCACACCAGCGGGATCGGCTTGATAGGCGGCGATGAACTTGGCCTGGTCGAAGTTGATGTTCGCCTCTTTGCCGAGCGTGATGCCGAGCGCAGCAGCACCACCACCGATTGTTCCGAAGGCATCGTAGATCTGTCGTTGCAACGCACGGGAGGTGCTGTCACCGAGCAGTGGACCACCCTTGCGCGTCGTCGTGTCGTATCGGGATTGGCTCGTGATGAAGTTCAGCGCGCCGTTCACGGATTCGACAAGGGTCTGCACCTTCGTAGCCAGCGCGTTCGCATCGTTCGTTACGGCGATGGTCACATCGGTGGTGGGCGCGGCCTTCAGCAGGGCGACCGTGACACCCGGCAGCACTTCGGCTCGGTTGTCCGGCGAGGTCACCACGTACGCCGCCGGACCAGAACCTACGGTGAGCTGCGCGTTGACGGCAGCGCTGAGCGTCTGCATTCCGCCGAAGGCGACATCGAAGATCGTGGTGTCGGCGGTGATGCGGCCCTTCTCGCCTGAAGCTGTCGCGGCGAGCTGAAGACGATACGTGCCTGGGCTCACCTGCACCGCCGTTGCCCGGAATCCGGCAGCTGCAGTGTTGATGGCATCAGTGACCGTCGTCAGTTCCCCATTGCCGAGGTCGACGTTCACCGCTTTCGCCGTTCCCGCCCGCAGCCCCCCGGACAGGGTTGCGCTGATCGATCCGGCAGTCGGCGCCGCGAGGCTCACGACGGTACCGGAGGACAGATCGGTGATGGTCGTCGATTGGGCTCCGACGGTGACGATCGCACCGACCCCGGAAGACGCGGCACCGCTCACGCTGAGCCCGAGGGAGGCAAGCGCCGTCCCACCGGTGAGCGCAAGTTGTGCAGCGCTGCCTTCGCGGGTCGTTGCCAACTCGAGACGCCCGTCGTTGATGAAGCTCGCTCGCAATGATCCTCCGGAGGCCGCGGTCACCATGTCGGTGAGCGCCGTGCGGGAGTAGGTGCCGGCGGTGAGCGTGATGGTCTGCGTGGTCGAGGTCGAGCCGTCGGTGGCGATCTCGATCGTCGCTCCCGCACCAATGGTGACGCTGTTTCCGAGGGTCGTGCTCGTGGCCTTCGCACCGGCCGACGATTGCGTCACCGTGATGGTGTGCGAGCCGAGCGCAAGATCGTTCGACGAGGTGAGATTCGACACGCCGAGCGCCGACGCGGCCGACACGAGGTAGTGCGAATTCGGCGCAGCGACGATTGCGGTCGTGCTCGAAACCGAGCCGCTCGAGACCAGCGCGTGCGTCGTCGCGAGACGGTCGACGCGAAAGGTGAGGTTGCCCGCTGGAGCCGTACTCGACGTGGTTGCCGTGGCGATCGTGGCGTCGCTCGAGGTCGCCCGAGTGGCCTGCCAGCCGGTGGCGGACCGGAGCGCAGCGCCCCCGTCCTTCATCGCCAGCACTCGGCTGTTCAGTTGCTGGAACGTGCTGACGAGGGAATCGTTCGCTGTCCTCTTCGCCGTGAGGCGGTTCTGCGACAGGCGCTCCACGTTCATCAGCTGGGCGATGGTGTTCGTCGTGCTGAGGCCGCTGATGAGGCCATCGATACTGGTGGGCATCTCGTCCGTCCTCTCCGTGCGGTGAGCCTCGTGGGCAACTCGTCGATGCTCAGGTCCAACGGACCCGGATCAGCGCCGATGAAAGCGGAAACGTGATGGTGACCGGGCGCAAGCTAACCGGTCACCATCACGCTTCCATCGCCTGACCCCTCCCGGCCAAACGACTTCCTGCAACGTCCGCGCCCGCCCGATATGACCTCTGGCGGGGACGAACGGAGGTGGGGCCGACACCGAAGCGTGGACCCCACCCGTTCAAGAAGTGAGGGCTCCATGGAGCCGGAGACGGCGCCGAAGCGTCGACCTCACCAATTCAATGGAGCGAGCTCAGCCTCGGAGAAGCTGGAGAACGCCCTGCTGCGACTGATTGGCCTGAGCCAACATCGCCGTGCCGGCCTGGGTCAGGATCTGCGTACGGCTGTAGGCCGTCATCTCCATCGCCATGTCGGTGTCACGGATACGAGACTCCGAAGCCGACAGGTTCTCCACGGTGACGTTGAGGTTGGCAATGGTGTGCTCGAAACGGTTCTGGACCGCACCGAGCGATGAACGCTGGCTCGAAACCGTCACGATGGCGGCGTCGAGCGTCGAAATGGCCGCAGTGCTGCCGGCAGCCACATCAGTGGCAACCGAACCCACACCGCTACCGGCGACTGCACCGGCGGTGAGGTTGAGGGCCGTGCCAGCGATGGCCGTGCCACCGGTGACGTTGATAGACGCAGACACGCCGGTACCGGTCGTCGACAGCTTGACTCGGTATGCGCCAGCGCCTGCTCCGACGAGTTCTGCCCGGAGGTCATTGGACAGACCTGCAGACTGGATGCCGGCGCTGAGAGCGGCCTGGAGGGCGTCGCGCCCGCCGACCGTTGTGGTGTCATAGGTGCCGGCGGCGACGCCGAACGTTGTGGTGACGTTGGTGGCACCGGTTGCGCCGGTGTTGTACGTCAGGGCCACCGTGGCGGCGGCAAGAACGACCGGGCCACCAGCGAGGGTACCGGAGGCACTGATTGCTGCCGTGCCGGTCAGGCCGAGGCCGGCCGCGGACATCGAGGAGATGTTCACGGTGACCTTGTCAGTTGCTGCCGTTCCGGCGCCCACCTGGAAGGTGAAGCCAGCGGTTTGCGATCCGTCGAGCAGATTCTTCCCACCAAACGCCGTCGATGCCGAGATGCGGTTGACTTCGTTGACGATCTGATCAACTTCGGTGCTGGCTGCGGTACGAGCGGCGGCATCATTGCCGCCGGTGTTCGCGGCCTGAACGGAGAGGTCACGGGCACGCTGCAGGAGCGAGTGGACCTCGGTCAGGGCACCTTCTGCCGTTTGCACGACGCTGATGCCATCTTGAGCGTTGCGAACGGCGACCTTGAGGCCACCGATCTGTGAGCGCATGCCCTCGCTGATGCTGAGGCCGGCGGCGTCGTCAGCAGCGCGGTTGATGCGGAATCCGCTCGACAGCTTCTCCAGGCTCTTTGCCATCTGTCCGTCAGAGACGTTCAGGTTGCGGTAAGCGTTGGCGGCGGCGGTGTTCTGATTAATGCGAAGACCCACGGGAATCCTCCTTGATTCGTGATTTGGTCAAAGGACTTCGGAAGCTCAATCCGTGAGCAATCCGAACGCCACGGTTGAGGTGGTTGTCTCTCCGATCGACCCGAGTGCCCGAGATGTGCGGACTTCTTCTCGCAATGATCCGATCGGCCTACCGCCGTGCGGGCCGGCCGGTCAACGGCGCGACGGTGCGGCGAGGTCGCCCACGTCGGAGCGGAGCCGCTCAGCCCACTTCACTGCATTCATCCAGGTCGATGCGAGCATGGCGATGTTCGCCGCAGGTCCGGTACCGGCCGGGGAGATGGCGTCGACGATATGGCACGCCGTCTTCAGGCGATTCTCCTCGCAGCACAGGACCGCCTCGAGCACTTCGCCGAGCAGACCGGTCTGGCGGGTGATGGCGTTGACCACCTCCGAAGTCAGCGGGAGTGACGCCAACGCCTCTTCGGTCGACATTCCGGCGAAGGCGCCGACGAGAGAGAGCAGGCCCACGGTGAACGCCGGCTCCGGCCGCACCCCGATCTCCGCCGCGACGTGTTCGCATTGCCGGGCACGAATGAGCGAGGTAAGCGTCAGTTCGGCTGGAACAGAGGTGACGGAATGCAGGGTGACGGCGAGTGCCAGCTGGCGGACATTTCGAAGCCCCAGCATCACGAGCGCTGAACGGGTCGTGTCGATTCGCTTCGGGAGGCTGAACAGTCCGGAGTTGACCAGCGAGAGCATGCGAAGCACGAGTGACGGGTCACGGGTGATGACCCGCTCCACGTCTTCGAACGAGCTGTTCGGACGTTCCAGCTCGGCCAGCAACTGCATCGCCGCGAGCCGATCGACAGAACCACCGAGGCCGTGGGCAACCGGTTGCAGAAAGAATGAGCCGGATCGCAGCTCGAAGTCCCCACGTGCGGAGGTCGCGTTCTCGATGGAGTCGACACCGACAGCCATCGACAACATCGCGCGGCGCGAGGCTTCGAGACCGAAGCTGTGGAAACTGCTCGTGTGCTGCGCCGAGAACCGCACGGCAAAGCCGTCGACGTCACCGACGCCGAGACTGGCCAGAAGGGCAAAGGGATCGGCGGCTTCGCCGTCACGAGCGGGTTCGTCGGAGAGATCCAGGGCCACCCGAAAACCCATCCTGCGGGTTCGATCGACGAGCTCCGACGCCCCGGTCTTGGCGAGTTCCGAGGGAGCCAGGGCCAGAATGGTTCGCTTCGGCGGCAGCGCGTTGTGAAGGCCATGGCTGAGCGCGTCGACGGTGACAGGGATCCAGGTGTCTTTGCCGGCGATCAGTTCTTCGAGGTTGGCGGCGGCAATCGCCGCGAGCAGCCGCCGACAGGCCAGATCACGGTCGCCGAAGGGGTGCGCGTCGTCGATGCCATCGGCAACGAACAACCGGTACGCCGCAGTTTGCTCGTTGCGTCCGATGACTGGCTGTCGTCCGAGGAAGACCGAATCGTTCACATCTGTATCGATCGGCAGTCACCGCGCAAACGTGCGCAGAGTTCGTCCGGGGTGTGAGGTTTCCTTCAGAGGGCGGTTCCGACGAGCCGGCGTGCACCCAGGAGGGACCGAGAGGAGGCGACGCCTACGGCTCCTCGGCCGGTGCGGGCGCACCGAAGGACCGGAGTTGGTCGAGCGCGTCGGCGCTCGGTGAGGAAGCGTCCCTATTGGCGGCCTCAAGCTGGGCGATGACTTCTTCTCGGTAGACGGCAACCGATCTCGGTGCCTGGATCCCCAGACGAACGTTGTCGCCTCGCACTTCGAGCACGGTAACGACGATGTCGGGACCGATCATGATGCTTTGGTTGGTGCTGCGAGTGAGGACGAGCATCCATGCTCCTTAGCGAGGTGTGGTGCGAAGAACGTCGGGTGACCACGCTACCGGAGCGAGTTCGCCAGATCTCGGATCATGGCCGAGGGTTCCGGAAAACCAGCTGGTGTCGGGCGCCGATTCGTGGTGTTCAGGATCGTTGGTCGACCGCGGGGTGGTGGGACAGGGGCGGGCGGGGG
>JANOHI010000403.1:0-4497 GCA_031406385.1 Acidimicrobiia bacterium | reverse complement strand
CGTCGCCCGCGCGAACCCCTTCACCGGCGGCTGCCCGACGGACAACGGTGGGGTCTACACCGCCAATCGTGGCCTGCCGCAGTTCGGCAACCCGCCCACCCCGATCTCCACGACCCACTGGAGCTTGGCGTGAGGACGCTGGTGGGGCCCGCCTGCACCTCCGAAGGCGCCTTGTAGTCTGAAGCCAGATCGTTCGCCGCTCGCGCCCAGACGTCGTCGCCAACGTGCGGCACGAGATCGGGCGCCGGCCACGACAGTGAAACAGAAACGGAAATCACGGAAATGAACCTCTCAACTGCGCGTCGCGTGAAACTTGGCCGTTGGTCCGCATCGCTCGGCATCGGGCTGCTGCTCGCCGTCGGGCATTCACCCACGCCGGCCACGGCCGGTGCGGTGGGGATCTCACCGTTGTCACTCGACTACGCCGACGCACCCCGCGGCAGCACCCTCGTGCAGACACTGCTCTTGAGCAACCAGCCATCCGAGGGAGATTCCGGATCGCTGGCCTACACCTTGACCGCCAAAGGCGAGATCGCCGATTGGATGACGTTCCTCCCCCTCGAGGGTGACAAACCGATCTCGACGCTCGAGGTCCCTGAGTCGAAGGAGGAGTTCATCCGGGTTGTCGTCGCGGTACCGGTTCAGAGCGCGAACCGGACCTATGAAGGCTCGATCTTCATAGAGGGGAAGACAATCGAGCTGGATGCGAAACCGGGCGATGTCGGAGTTGGTACCGCGCAGGAGGTAGGCGTGACCGTGAAGGTCGGCGGTGTCGAACGGCGTGAAGCGTCCGTCGAAGACTTCGTCGTCGACGAGGCCGAGGTCGGGTTGAAACAACGGTTCACGGCGAAGATCACGAACAAGGGCAACGTCACGGTGGCTGGCGAACTCGACGTGAAGGTCCAGCGCGATGGCGCCGAGGTGGCATCACTGTCGAGCAAAGGTGGCAACTTCCCGATCCTCCCCGCAGTGTCGGATGGCGTTTACGTGGAGTGGGACACCAGTGAGCAGCTCGGCGGCGATTACACCGCAGAATTCACCGTTCGCGATGTCTCCGGCATCACCCCTGTCGTTCTGGGCACCAAGACCGTGCCGTTCCGCCTCGAGCCCCGCGGCACCTTCACCCGGTCCGGTGAGTTCGCGTCGTTCGAACTCCTGGACACCTTCGTCCAGGGCGATCTCGTCCGTGTCGAGGCGGGCTTCTTGAATACGGGAAAGATTCCGACCAACGCGGTGCTTGATTCCCAGATCTTCTACAAGGGCAAGCAGATCAAAGAGGTGCAGAGTCTCCCGCGTCTTGTCCGGCCCGGCGCAACCGGCCGGATCGTGGTGTCGTTCGATGCGGTCGACGCCGGCGAGTACACGATCAAGTCGACGTTCAATTACGACGGTGAGGTCACCGACGAACGCGAGCTGAAGTTCGACATCGCCCCGAACGGGAAGAGCCCGTCGGCGAAAGGCTCCGATGGTGGTTCGAGCAATACCGGACTGCTGGCGCTCGCCGGCGTCGGTGTGCTTGGCGTTGTCGGCGGTGGCTGGGTCATCGCCCGCCGGCGTCGCCGGACGGACTGATCGGGTTCGGCGGGTTGTTCATGACCGATTTCGGTGGTTGGTCATGACCGGTCTGGGCCATGTTCATGGGCTTTTCGGATCAACGTGGCCCGATCCATTGCCGTCCGGTGTCGACGGGTGTCAGAGTCGAAGTATGAGCACGAAGGTTGGCGGAGAGATGTTGAGCGGCGCGTGGTGGCGCCGTGATCGCTCCCTCCGTGGCACCACCTCTCGAGTGCTCACGGCGTGTCTCCTGGCGGCTGGGTTCCTCGTCAGCCCGACGCTGCGAAGCCCGGCGGCAGCCGTCGAGGAGCCTGCTGCGCCGATTGTCCACTGCGGGTGGGTGCTGGCGAGCACCGGCGGGGCAACCACGTTCGCCTACGGACCCGACGATGACACGTCCACGGTGCGTCTCGCTGGAACACCGTGTGCCCTCACTCCCGAGGGGGCTGCGTTCCAGCCGACCGGCGCCCCGGGCCTCACCAAAGTCATTGTTGATCCCAACCAAGACGGTAGTGGCCGCGAAATCGAGTTCTGGGCGGCGGTGAGCCATCCGACTTCCGACGCCTTCGGTTCAGGAGCCGGAACCGTGAAGTGGTCAGTGCAAGGACCCGACGGCAGCGAACTCGCCCAAGTCGTGCCGACCGGCCGTTCATGTGCCGGCACGGAATCGCCGGGTCCGATGTGGGATGCGGCGTCGGCCAATGCGACGGGAACCGGTGTGTTCTTCGCCGAAACCGTGAGCAATGACGAGGGAACCGGATTGTGGCAGGCCTGCCGCCAGGGGCGTGTGCGGATGTTCGTCGGCCGCATGACTCTCGCGTCGGGTGCCGCCTGCGGCTCGTACTCCGTCAAGACCACGGCAACGGTTGCTGGCAAGTCGTCCGAACTTGGCTACAAGTTCGACGTTCTGTGCCCGACCAGCGTCACGCTCGACGCCGTGAACATCCACTGGGACGTCGCTCCTGGAGGCACGGCCGTGGTCACCGGTGACCAAGACCCGTCAACCGGAGCGATGCCCACGGTCACCAACAATGGCCCGAACCCCGTGCAGATCGGACTGGTGTTCACGCCTCTTCGCCGTGGTGATGCTGTGGTCAACGACGCCATCGCTGAATTTGCTGCGGTTCTCGCTCCTCCGAGCAGCCTGCGGGCCGGTCTCCCAAAAATCGTGGCTGGTGAGACCGTCTGGTTCTCCGGTCCGGCCAGCGTTGTCTGCCCCGGCACCTCGGTGCGCATGAACCTCGCGGTGCGCGCACCTCTCGACATCACCCCCGGTCAGTACGAAGGCAGTGTTCGCGTCCTCGCTCGGGCTGGTGGACGATGCTGAGAAGTCGCCGCATCCAGATGGGTTGTGTCGTGGCGGCTTCGGCCCTCACCCTCTTCTCCGTTCACCCGTCGCTCGTCCTCGCCGATGCTGAGAGCGTTGCGCCTCCCCTGGCGATAGCGGTACCGATCGGTGGGGAAGCGCGCGCAAGCGTGCAGTTCGCGGTGCCGGCGATCGTTCGGACCGACCTGGCCGCCCTTGTCGACACCACGGGCTCGGGCGCCGCCGATCTCGGGCCCATCGCCGGGGCGTTCGTGAGCGCCATCGATGCCACCCAGCTGAGCAACCCCTCGTTCCGGGTAGGTGTGGCGACCTCGGGCGAGGTGCCGGTGTTCCCGTTCGGCACGGCGACCGATGTTCCCTACCAGCTCAAGGCGCCGATGTCGGCCGTTCGAGCGGAGTGGACAGCGGCGATCGCTGCCCTCCAGGCGGTCGAAGGCGGTGGCGACGTGAAGGAAGGGCAGCTCGTCGCTCTTGGCGAACTTCTGAAGAGCACGAGTGCAGACCCAACCCTCCAGGCTGTCGCCCTTGACCCGACCGCTCGGCGCATCGTGATCGTGAGCACCGACAGCGCCCCCCACGTCGACACCGACTCGTGGTGCAACGGGGCGACGTGTGTCCCTTACCCGGGGCCGTCGGTTGTCGGCACCCAAGCGATGCTCGATCAGGCCGGCGTCACGATGATTGTGCTCGGCCGCGGCGACGTTGGGGCGCTGCGAACCATTGCTGAGTCGACCGGAGGCACCGTCGTCGACGTGTCGTCGCCTTCCCGCATCGCTGCGCTCACCGACGCGATCGCGGTCGCACCGATCACCGTGCGTCCCACGCTGACCGGTTGTGAGGGTCTCACCGTTCGAACGGACCAGGCCACGGTGCGCGCTCGTCCCGGCGAAACAGTGACCGTTCCGGTAGTGATTGCCGCCGCCGCGGGACTGGTGGAGGGGCAGCGAACGTGTGGCCTGGAGTTCGCCGGCCTAACCCAAACGGTCACGATCACCGCCGGGGTGCCGTGCGACTCCGAGGCACCGACGAGTTCGACCACTCCGTCGTCCACCACCGTGGCTGGTTCGGCCAGCACTACAACGCCGGAGGGCACGGCGACCACCGTGCCGGAGGGCACCGCGACCACTGTCACGAGCTCCATCGCACCCGATCCGGCGACTACAACGTCGGCGGTGCCGGCTACCACAACGTCGGCGGTGCCGGCGACGACGACCGAGCCGGCAACGACAACATCGGCGGTGCCGGTCGCACCTGCGGTCACCCCGACGGTGCCGAGCGACAACTCCACCACGACATCGCCGTCGGCGAACGACGGTTCTACCGGGGAACCGGTGGTTCCCACGCCGACCACCGAGGTCTCCGCTGCCGGTCCGTCGGTGCCCGTGGTGAGTTCGACGGCACCTCCCGCCGCCGTGGTACCGGTCGTGGTGTCACCAGGTCAGTGCGTGCCGGTGACGACCGTGCCGGCGACGACCGTGCCTGTTCCGGTGACGACGGTGCCGGGTTCGACTGCTACGACGGTGCCGGGTTCGACTTCTTCGAGGGAGACGGATACTAAGTCCACGCTTGAGCAATTGCCGGTTACGACGCTGACGACGGTGCGGGATTAGACGTCG
>JANOHI010000402.1:0-9302 GCA_031406385.1 Acidimicrobiia bacterium | reverse complement strand
GGCCGCCCGGCCCCCCCCCCAACGCAACATGGCTGCATGGCTTCGCCGACTTCGCGGCGGCTTCGTTCACGTTGCCCACCGCATCGGCCGCCCCGAAAACGGCGGCTAGGGGCTCGGCGTGCGTGACCACTCGCTCGCTTACTCCGGTGGTGGCATGACGCACGGGAAGCCGGCGTAGAGCCCGATGCTGTTCGCCGTTCGGCCGGTAGGACCCTCCTCGAGGAGTTCGACCAGGATCTGGGCAGTTTGCGAGGGCTTCATCCACGTCGCGAGATACTCGGGATCGGGCTCGCGTCCGATGAACCCACGCAGCATCTCGGTGTCGGTGGCACCCATGCAGATGTTGTTCACCCGGATGCCCTTCGACTTCAGAGACTTCGCCCAGTCGAACGTCAAACCGTTGAGGGCCCACTTCGAGGCGTTGTAGAGGTCCATGCCGCCGTGACCGTGATGACGATCGCAGGTCGGACACGGCTTCACGTGATCGGTAGAGATGTTCACGATGTTGCCACCGCCGCCCGAAGCCATGATCGGCGCGACGGCGCGGCCGAACAGGAACGCTCCCTTGGTGTTGCTGGCGAAGATCCGGTCGAACTGCGCGTCGGCATCGTCGAACCCGCTCAGCGCGCTGGTCGGCGCGACCTCGCCGGCGTTGTTCACAAGGATGTCCACGCGGCCGTGGTCAGCGATCGTTGCGTCGACAACGCGCCGAACGTGGGCCGCGTCGGCGACATCTCCCACGTGGCCCGTCGCCCCGATCTCGGCCGCCGCGTCGAGAACCGACTCGCGGCGATCGGTCATCACCACCTCACAGCCCTCGTCCCGGAGTCGGCGGGCAAAGGCCCGCCCGAGCCCCTGTGCCGCGCCGGTGACGATTGCGACCTGACCCTTCAGCTGCCCCATGAGCGCTCCTCTTCGAGTTGCCCCCATCGTGCACCGCTCCTCGCACTCGGGGCCAACCGGACCCGTCGTCGCCGCTGCGGGGCTCAGCTGCGCATCAGGCCAGCACCGGAACTGGTTGCGGAGGCGGCGGGCCGATGTAGCGGGCACTCGGCCGGATGATCTTCGAGTCGGCCGCCTGTTCGAGGATGTTGGCGCTCCAGCCGATCACCCGACTCGACGCGAACGTCGGCGTGAACATCTCCGGCGGGAGCTCGCAGGTTGCCATCACGACACCGGCGAAGAACTCGACGTTCGTGTAGAGCTCGCGTCCCGGCTTCAGCTCCGCGAGGAGCTCGACGATCCGGCGCTCGACCTGCACCCCGAGGTCGGCCAACGGGCCCCCGAGGCTGATGGCGATGTCGCGAAGCATGAGCGAGCGCGGATCATCGGTCCGGTACACAGGATGGCCGAACCCCATGATGCGTTCGCCGTTCACGATCTTCGGGCGGACCACCTCGTCAATGCGATCGGGCGTCCTGATCTCGTCGAGCAGCTCCAAGGCCCGGCTCGGTGCACCGCCATGAAGGGGGCCCGAGAGCGATCCAATGGCACCGACGACGGCGGCGGCACAGTCGGCCCCGGTCGAGGCGATCACGCGAGCGGTGAACGTCGACGCATTGAAGCCGTGGTCGATCGTGGAGATGAGGTACTGCTCGATCGCCCGTACCCGTTCGGGCCGGGCTGCCTCGCCCGTCATCATCCAGAGGTAGTTCTCCGCATACGTGAAGTCCGGGCGGGGGTCGATCGGTTGGGCGCCGTTCGACAGCCGATGGAGTGCGCACAGGATCACCGGGGTGACCGCGGCGAGGCGGAGGACGTTCGCGCGACGCTGCGTGGCGTCGAGGTCCAGCACCGGTCTCATCCGGTCATGCGCGCCGACGAGGGACAGCGCGGTGCGAAGGCCGTCGAGCGGGCCCGACGCACCGGCGAGGAGGGGCAGCACCTCGACAACGACATCTGGCAGGGTGCGCATGGCGTTGACTTCGTCGGTGAAGTGCTTCCGTTCTTTGCCGGTGGCCGGAAGGGCGCCGTCGATGAGGAGTCGCCACACGTCTTCGATCGATCGGGTCATCGCCAGATCTATGGCCGAGTACTGCCGGTAGTGGTAAAAGCCTTCCCGGCCACGCACGTCGCCAACCTCGGTCTCAGCGACGACGACTCCCTTGAGTCCCCGCGGCACTTCCGGCACGTCGTCGCTCGGTGTGTTGATGCTGGCAACCCGCATGAGATCGCGAAGCGACACCACCCCGATGAGCTCGTCGCCCCGGATGACCGGTGCATGCCGGTAGCCGCGTTCGCGCATGGTGGCGAGCGCTTGCGCCGCATCGGAGTCGGCGTTCACCGTGTCGACGGGATGGCTCATGACGGCCGAGAGAGCGATGTCGCCCGTCGCGCCGTCGGCGAGGACGCGCAGCACGTCGCGTTCGGTGGCAATGCCCACGATCGAGGGTCCCTCGGTGATGACGATTGAGCCCACCCGGTGATCGTGCATGCGTTGGATCGCCGTCGAGAGAGGCTCCGAGGGCGACGCCGTAACGGCCGGGTGGGTCGTGATCGTGTCGACCAGAAGTGCGTTCGTGGACATGGATAAAAGCTTGCGGCGATCCAGTCGAGATAGTCAATATTGATTTTCATCAACGTGTATCACTTACGATCGTCGCATGACGCGATTGACCACAGAGCAAGCAGCTCGGCGGCTGGGGATCAAACCGGCAACGCTGTACGCATACGTCAGCCGAGGAATCGTGCAGAGTTCACCCTCGAAGGACGGACGGCAGCGGACCTTTTCCTCCGGTGATATCGAAGCGCTCGCAAAGCGAGGTCGGCCGCGCCAGGCCAGTCGCTCACATGCGCTCGACTTCACGATCGACACTGCGGTCACGTCGATCACCCAGAATCAGCTCGCCTACCGGGGGCACGATGCTGTCGATCTGGCCATGTCGGCGACCTTCGAGCAGGTTGCCGGCCTGCTGATGGAGGGCACGATCAGCGCACATCGCGAATGGCCGGCGCGCGAGATCGCAGTGGCTGACGACCTCGGGGTGTTCGATCGCGTCGCGTTTGTCACGATCATGGCCGGTGCTCGGGACCCCCTTCGCAATGATCTTTCGCTGGGGTCAGTCGCCCAGACCGCTCGTGCGCTTATCTGTTCTGTGGTCGGATCGATGCCGGCTCTCGGAGATGGTCGCACGCCGCGTTTGACCGTCGGCGGACAGACGTACCGGTCGACGATCGCCGGCCGTCTGTGGTCTCGGCTGTCGCCTCGCCGACCTATGCCGGGCATGGTCGAGATTGTCAACGCCGCGCTTGTCCTGCTGGCAGATCACGAGCTGGCGGTGTCGACGGTTGCGGCACGCGTCGCTGCGTCAACACGCGCCGATCCCTACGCGGTCATCAGCGCGGCCGTCGCGGCCATGAGTGGTCCGTTGCACGGTGGTGCATCACGTCCGGCGAGTCGCATGCTCGACGACGCGCTTGTGCGGGTGGAGCGCGGCGAAGGTCGGCTCAGCGCCGAACGCGCCGCCAGCGGCGCGCTGGAGACCTTCGGTTCCTATCCCGGATTCGGACACATGGTCTACAAGTCGGGCGACCCGAGGGCGGACGCCCTTCTCGACATGTTGCGTCGAGTCGCCGGTGGCTCGAAGGAAATGGGGGTGGTCGACGGCGTCGTTGCGGCGATCAACCGTCGTCGTGAGATCCGCCCGAACGTCGACCTCGCCCTTGCTGCGCTCAGCCTTGTTGCCGGGCTGCCTCAGGACTCGGGCCAGGTGGTCTTTTCGCTGGCGCGGATCGCCGGATGGACCGCTCACGCGATCGAGGAGTACGGCGAAGCGCCGCTGCGCTACCGCGCCCGAGCGGTCTACGTCGGTCCGAACGTCTGATTGCGGCACGTGGAGAGTGTGCGTTCGGTCGCTCCTGGAGCGACTGGGGCTTCACTCTCGGCCCCGCAGCGACTCGCTCGTCACCCCGACGTGTCGTCGGTCTCGAACACGAGCAGGAGTCCTCCGTTGTCCACGTGCTGGCCGGCGCTAACGCGGACCTCGGCCACGCGACCGTCTGCCGGGGCCTTGATGTGGTGTTCCATCTTCATCGCCTCCAGCACCACGAGCACCTGCCCGGCCGTCACCGTGTCACCCGCCGCCACGCGGACGTCCGAGACGGTGCCGGGCATCGGCGCGTTGAGGCCGCCCACCGGCCCGATGTTGCCCGGCACGTGGAAGCGCGGAATCTGGCGCAGGGAGAGCGTTCCCGAGCGGGTCTGGACATAGAGCAGGTCGGCCGCCCTGGTGATGCGCAACGTCGACCGGCGTCCATCGAGCGCCATGTCCAGCTCGTGCGGTGCATGGCGGAGCACCCGCGCCGTGCGGGAGCCGTTCACGAGGAACGATCCGTCACGCCGGGACCGGTAGGTGACCGTGACGGTCTGATCGTTGAGGACGAACATCACGCACTGATCCGGCAGTCGGGCGTTGCGCCAACCGCTCGGCAGACCCGGCCAGACCGGAGCCGATGCCCGGCTCTCGCCTTGGACCCACAGCGCGGCGGCGATGGCCACCCGTTCGCGTTCGTCGTCGCCGGGGATGAGCATGGGCGCGGGCTTGACGCGAGCGATGAAGTCCGTGGTGGTGTCCCCGGCCAGGAATGCCTCGTCGCGCAACACCGCCACCAGGAAGTCGCGGTTGGTGACCACCCCGCCGACGTGCAGACGCTCCAGAGCCAGGGCGAGCTTGCCGGCCGCTTCGAGTCGGGTGGGAGCGTGCGAGACCACCTTGGCCAGCATCGGGTCGAAGCGGGTCCCCACGACGAAGCCGGGCTCGACGCCGGAGTCCCAGCGGACCACCGGCGCGGCCGAGGGTTCGAAAGCGACCAGCGTGCCAGTGGCAGGCAGGAAGCCGTTCGACGGGTCCTCGGCGTAGAGACGGACCTCGATGGCATGGCCGTGGAAGGTGATGTCGTCCTGGTCGACATCGAGACGCTCGCCGGCGGCGATGCGCAGCTGTTCGCGCACGAGATCGATGCCCGTGACCTCCTCAGTGACCGGGTGCTCCACCTGCAGCCGGGTGTTGACTTCGAGGAAGAAGAACTCCTTCGTGGCTTCATCGACGAGCATCTCGACCGTGCCGGCCGACTCGTAGCCGATGGCCCGGCCGAGGCGGAGGGCGGCGTCGCCCATCGCCGCCCGGAGGTCTGTGCCGACCACAGGCGAAGGCGACTCCTCAACGACTTTCTGATGGCGTCGTTGGATGGAGCACTCACGCTCGCCCAGGTGAACGAGATTGCCGTGGTGATCACCGAGGAGCTGGATCTCGACGTGGCGGGACCGGGCGACGTAGTGCTCGAGGAAGACCCGATCGTCGCCGAACGCGCCCGCCGCCTCACGGCGCGCCGAGGCAACGGCCTCCGCGAGGTATTCGGGTCGCTCCACCACGCGCATGCCCTTGCCGCCGCCTCCGGCCGCGGCCTTCACGAGCAGGGGGTAGCCCACCCGCTCGCCTTCCGCCGGGTCGTCGGGTCGGTCGCTCGAGGGGAGGGTCGGTACTCCCGCATCAACGGCGCGGCGCTTGGCCTCGAGCTTGTCGCCCATCGCCCCGATGGTGCCCGGCGACGGCCCGACCCAGGTGAGGCCGGCGGCCTCGACGGCGGCGGCGAACGCGGCGTTCTCCGACAAGAAGCCGTAGCCGGGGTGGACGGCGTCGGCGCCGCTCGCCAGCGCGGCGGCGACGATCGCGTCGCCGTCGAGGTAGCCGGTGCTCAGGTGGACGGCTTCGTCGGCCTCCCGGACGAACGGCGCCCGCTCGTCGGCGTCGACATAGACGGCGACGCAGCGGATCCCCATCTCCCGGGCCGTGCGCATGATGCGGCGGGCGATCTCCCCGCGATTGGCGATGAGCAGTGAGCGGATCACAGCCGGAACACTCCGTAGCCCGCAGCGCCTTCGACGGTTCGGTTCTTCACGACCGACAGGCACAGGCCCAGGACCGTCCGCGTGTCACGCGGATCGATGATGCCGTCGTCGGAGATGGCGCCGGTGGCGACGAGCGCCAGCGAGCCATTCTCCTGGATCTCCTCCACTGCCGCGACGATCGCTGCGTCTTCTTCCTCGTCGAACGGGCGGCCGGCCCGCGCTGCCTGATTGCGACGCACGATCGACATGACTCCGGCGATCTGCTTGGGGCCCATGACGGCGATCTTCGCCGTCGGCCACAGGAAGGTGAACCGGTTGTTGTACGCCCGACCCGACATGCCGTAGGTGCCGGCGCCATAGGACGACCCGATGATGATGGTGAGGTGGGGCACCGTCGAGTTCGCAACGGCGTTGATCATCTGGGAACCCTTCTTGATGATCCCATCCGCCTCGAAATCGCGACCCACCATGAAGCCGGTGATGTTCTGGAGAAAGAGCAAGGGCACGTCGATCTGATTACTGAGCTGGATGAAGTGCGCCGCCTTTTCCGCCGCCTGCGGGTAGATCACGCCGTTGTTTCCGAGGATGCCCACTTGGTGGCCGTGGACCTGCGCCCAGCCGCACACCATCGTTGATCCGTAGCGGGGCTTGAACTCCTCGAAGCGTGAGCCGTCGACCACCCGGGCGATGACGTCTCGCACGTCGACGGGCTGGCGCAGGTCCCGGCTGACAAGGCCGAGTAGTTCCTCCGGGTCGTGCACGGGCTCGTCGGCCGGCGCGAGTGCCCCACCGACGGGTTTGCGCCAATTCAGGTGGGACACCACCTCGCGGCAGAGGCGGATGGCGTCCATCTCGTCTTCGGCGAAGTAGTCGCCGAGCCCCGAGACTTCGGCATGGAGCTTGGCCCCGCCGAGGGTCTCGTCGTCGGACTCCTCGCCGGTCGCCATCTTCACCAGCGGCGGTCCGGCGAGAAAGATCTTCGACTGCTCCTTCACCACGATGTTGTAGTCGGACAGGCCCGGCTGATACGCGCCGCCCGCCGTTGAGGACCCGAAGACCACGCACACCGTGGGTATGCGGAGCTTCGAGAGCTCGATCATCTCGTAGAAGAACCGGCCGCTCTCGGCGAAGTGGTCGGTCTGTACCTTCCGGCGATTCCCGGGTTCGGTCTCCACCCGGAGGTCGGCACCGGCCGACTCCACGAAACTCACGTAGGGCATGCGATTGTCACGCGCAATTTGGATAGCCCGCGACCACTTCTTGCCGGCATACGGCGTGAGCGCTCCGCCGAGCACCGACGGGTCGTTGCCCAGGATCACGCACTCGGTGCCGGCGATGATCCCGATGCCGATGACCATTCCGCCCCCGATCGTGTAGTCGGAGTCGTAACCGGCAAGCGGGCTGATCTCGTAGAACGGCGTGTCGACGTCGAGCACGTTGGCGATCCGCTCGCGCAGCGGGAGCTTGCCCCGCTGACGCAGGCGTTCCATTGCCTTCGGACCCCCACCGGCCTCGGCCTGGTCGAGCAACGCGTCGATCACGCTCAGCTGCTCGAGCAGATCCTCATGGTTCTTCCTGAACTGCTCGCTGCCGGTATCGACGGCCGAGCGCAACGGCGGTGCGAGCAGCGTCCTGCCCGTGATGGTCCCCATCGGCGGCACGCTAGGGCGGTGGCGTCGATTCACACAAGACTGGGTAGCCCGCGCAAGGAGACCCCGTAGCTGCGCCGCAGCTTTCTCAGGAGGCGTTTGCCTGCAACCAGGCCGACCACAACGGCCCGTCACGTTCGACCGCGATTCGACCCTCGTCGCCGTAAAGATACGACCAGACGGACACCCCTGTCTCGTCTCCGGTCCCCTCGACCGCCACGATCGCCGTTCCCGGCGCCGGATGTTCGACGATCAGGGCGAGACGCCACCACGCCGCATCGGCGACCGCGCCGATGAGCGTTGGCGAGTCCGCGGCACCGAGCTGTACCCGTGCGCCGATCGGCGGGCTCGCCGAGATACCAAGCGCGCGTGTGAGTTTGGCCCACGTGGCTTCTCGTGTTCCCGTCCACATCGCCGTCGGCAGCATCGATGATGCCGACTGACCGGGGAAGTGTTCGAGGTGCAGGCGAAGGTTGAGCAGGAAGAGCTGCCAGCCCTCGCGCATGGCGTCGTATTGGTCGTCCCAGGGACCTCCTGATCCGAAGCCCGTGTTCACCAGACGCACGATGCAGGTGCCGCCATCTTGCGCCTCGACCAGCCACTCGAAGGCAAGCCCGGGTGTTTCGTCTCCGCCGTCGAAGACGATCCGGTGTGGGGGTTCCCACGCCGCTACCCGTCCGGGAACCTGCATCTCGGGTCCGGGTCCGAACGACGCGGTGGCGGCGCCGCCCTCGTGCTCTTCTACCGTGTGGGGCACGTACCACGAGGAGATTCCTGGTCCCGTGGCGATGGCTCGCCATACCTCCTCCGGGGTCCCTGGCACTTCCACCTGAAGCTTGATGGACTTCCTCTCGTCGGTCATCTCGGCGACACCTTCCTCTCTGGTTTGTCTGACTTGTTTGGCTTGTCCGGTCTGTTTGGCTTGTCTGGTCTGTCTGGCGGGGTGGCGGGACGTGGGTAGGCCGCCACGATCAGGCGGTGCCAGCGGCCCGAGGGAGCGGTGGCGCTGTGGTACTTCGCAACGAGCTCGAGCACCGACGCGTGCAGCTCTGCCGTGAACCGCGCACGGTCGGCGGCCGAGGCGAAACGGATCTCGGTATCGATGGAGAGCGACGCCAACGGTCGCTTCGCCGCGTCTACGAGGCGAGCCAGCTCTGCCACCTCTCGAACCATTCGGGCGCCGAGCGCGATCAGGTAGCGCGTCGAGAGCCGGTCGGTCTTCTCGGGTGCAACGGCGAGCGCGCCAAGTGCTGCCGGCGACACCATGAACGACTTCGCTGTTGCGATCATGATCCGCTCGGTCAAGCCGCGTCGTTGGCGAGACTCGACGACTCGCACGAGGCCGTGCGCCTCCAACGTCCGTACGTGATAGTTCACCTTTTGCCGGGGCAGACCGAGGCTGTCGGCGACGGTTGTCGCGGAGCCCGGCTCGGCGAGGGCAAGGAGGATCGACGCCCGAATCGGATCGAGCGCCGCTGCTGCCGCCGCAGGTTCCTCGATCACCGAGACGTCGATCACGGCACCTATCGTCCTATTTGACGATTCGATTTGTCAATAGCCGGCTGGCTCTCCTGAGCCGCGACGCCTTCCACCGGCTGGTCGTGGGAGCCGGTCGGTGTTGCTCGCGGAAGCCAAAGAAATCTCCTAAAACTCGCTCGGCTTGGTCGCAATTCAAACATATGTTTGCTACACTGGCCACGTGTACCCGTCCGAGATCTGCGAAGAGACCGAGTGGTTTCTCACCGAGGCCGACATCGACATGCTCGCGTCGGGCCTCGACCCGGCCGCCGAGTTCCGGCCGGCCG
>JANOHI010000400.1:0-34471 GCA_031406385.1 Acidimicrobiia bacterium | reverse complement strand
CCGACTAAGTGGACTTATATGCTCGTGGGCGTCAATGGCGTCACCGTGGAGACCACGACCGGGGTGCATCGGATCTATCAGATGCAGGAGCGCGGGGTGCTGAAGATCCCGGAAATCAACGTGAACGACTGCGTCACCAAGTCCAAGTTCGACAACCTCTACGGCTGTCGGCACTCCCTCGTCGACGCCATCAACCGGGCGACCGACATCATGATCGGCGGCAAGACCGCAGTCGTCTGTGGTTACGGCGATGTCGGCAAGGGATCGGCCCAGTCGCTTCGTGGTCAGGGTGCTCGGGTGATCATCACCGAGATCGATCCGATCAACGCCCTGCAGGCGGTCATGGAGGGCTACCAGGTGGTGCCGATCGAGGACACCTTGGCCGTCGCCGACATCTTCGTGACCGCCACCGGCAATGCCGACATCATCACGGCCGAGCACATGTCGCAAATGAAGCACAACGCAATCGTCTGCAACATCGGACACTTTGACAACGAGATCGATATGGCCGGACTGTCGCGCTATCCCGGTGTCACCCGCATGGAGCTCAAGCCCCAGACCGACCTGTGGACCTTCGAAGACGGCCACTCGGTGATCATCCTCGCCGAGGGCCGTCTGGTCAACCTGGGTTGTGCGACCGGCCATCCGAGCTTCGTGATGTCGTGCTCGTTCTCGAACCAGGTGCTTGCCCAGGTCGAATTGTTCAACCACACCGAGAACTATCCGGTGGGTGTCTACGTGCTCCCGAAGGCCCTCGACGAGAAGGTGGCCCGCTATCACCTCGACGCGCTCGGCGTGCGGCTGACGAAGCTCACCGATGAGCAGGCCGACTACCTCGGCGTGGCGCCGTCGGGCCCGTTCAAGTCGGAGCATTACCGATACTGAAACCGAACGTGTCGGTTTGATCCTGCCGATACGGAAACGGTGGCTACGGGTCGCGCGCTCGTGGGAGTGTGCGACCCGTAGCATCGAGGCGTGGCTCTCGCTCAGAAACTCCTCGACATCCTCGCCTGTCCGCAAGACAAGGGGCCCCTGCTCTACGGGATTGATGGAAGCGTCGAGATCCTCTACAACCCGCGGCTTGCTCGCGTCTACAGCGTTGTTGATGGCATCCCGGTGCTGTTGATCGAAGAGGGTCGCACCATTGATGAAGCAGAGCAGCAACGGCTGGCGACGTTGGGGCTCACACCCACATTCTCCGACTGAGGTCTCCGGCAAGGGCAGCGCCTCTGTCGTACCTCGACAGCCAAGCTCGGGGCCATGTGGCGACGAGTGCTCCCGCTGAACTGTCCGACCTGTGGCGCGCCGTGTTCGGCCTTGTGCGCCGTCTGCTGGGAGCGTTTCCCGCTCTCCGCCGACTCGTCGGTGCCGAACGGCCTCGATGCGCTGTGGTGCCGCTTTGCCTACGCCGGACCGGTCAGCCACCTGGTGCTGGCGGCGAAGGCGACTCCGGCCCATGGCTGGCTCGGTGTGATGGGGAGGTCGCTTCCTGAGCCGAACGTTCGCGCATGGGAGGGGTCGTGCGTGGTGACCTGGGCCACAGGGTCGCGCGCCCACCGGCGCACCCGCGGCTACGACCCCGCAGAACGGCTGGCCCGGTCGTATGCGCGCCGTCACGGACTGCGCGTCGCTGACCTGCTCGAACGCCGCGGTGGGCCCCAGGAGGGACGCACGGCCCAGGAGCGGTCACGGCTGCGATTTTCCGCGGTCGCGCCACGACGTGCCGAGGTGGTGTTCCTTGTCGACGACGTCGTCACCACGGGCGTGACGATGTCGCGAGCCGCCGCGGCACTGCGCGAGGTCGGAGTCTCGGTGGTGGTCGGGGTGTGCTTCGCCCGCCGCGAGTTGCGCGGGGCTTCAGGACTGGACGTCCTCCCGGAAAGTGGCGTGTCTCCCGGGGGTGCGGTGTAGGGTCGCCCAGCGACCCGTTGCCGGGCGTGACCGGAGGGCCCGGTCTCGTCTGTCCCAATCGCCGCTGCGTAGACGCCACCACACGAATCACCCTGATCCAACTCCCAGGAGGAACCGCTGTGCAGATCACGTTCAAGAGTCGCAACCTCGTTCTGACCGATCGTTTGAAGTCGGTCTCCACCGAGAAGATCTCCCGTCTGACGAAGTATCTCGAGGGGATGGATCACGCCGACGTCCTGTTCTTCGAGGAGAAGAACAAACGCATCGCCGCCCACGAGGGCTGTGAGGTGGTGCTCTTCGGTCATGGGCACTACGTTCGGGCGAAAGCGACGTCGTCGGACTCCTTTGCGGCATTGGACCTGGTCATCGACAAGCTCACGCATCAGCTCACGAAGCTGAAAGGACGTGTCGTCACCCGTCATCACAGCCATTCGCATCACAATGGAGTGGCGAAGGTCAACGGAGTGAAGGTGCCGAAGGGGTCAACGGTGGTTCTCGACCGGCCGTTGCTTGAGCCGCGCGTCGAAGTCGACGACTCGGTTGCCCGGATCGTCCGGAAGAAGCAATTCGTGATCGACCCGATGACCCCCGACGAAGCGGCACTGAAGCTCGATCTGCTCCAGCACGATTTCTTCTTGTTCACCAATGCCGAGACCGGCCTGGCCGCCGTGCTCTATCGCCGTGAGGACGGGCACCTCGGCCTCATCGACGCTGCGTAGCCGGAGTCCTCGGCCGACGATGTGAACCGTCCGGAGCGCCTGCTCGACGCTCACCGGGCAGGCGCCATTGAGGTCCATCACAACCTGATGACATGCAAGCAACGTCTGGCCCATGCCCGGCGACCAAGATGCAGGGGTCCGGTTTTTCCGGGCCCCTGCTGGCGTTGGCCGGTGTCGTCTTGCGACGATGGCGGCTGGGTCGGCACGGTGGTTGGAACTTCCCCGCTCCCGTCCATTGCGAACCCCATGAACTCCTCGTCGCCATCTCGCATCCGTCGCCGGCCGCTCCGGTTCTTCGCCGTCGTGGTTGCGGCGCTGATCGCGTGCGGCGTGTTGGCCGCAGCGCCGGTTGGTGCTGCGGCGAAGAAGGCGCCGAAATGCGACGCGACGGCTGGCTGGACGGCATTCGCCGGCCGGGCGCCGAGCTTTGTGGCGGGGGGAACCACCGGTCTCTACGTCTGGCAGGAGAGGGGCGTCTGGCGCATCGGTGCCACGAACGACCGCGGCGCACCCACCACGTTCTCCGCCGTCGTCACCTTCGATGCCCCGATCTCCGGCAAGCCGGTCGGGACCGAAGGCAAGAGCGACATCGTCGAGATCCGCTCCCAGTCCGTGCGGCTTCGTTTCTCGAACTTCGGTGGTCTTGACGGCGTCGCAATCGAGTCGCCCTGCGCGTCGACGATCTCGGTGAAGGGCGAGGTCGACGGCCAGGCCATGACTGCCCAGCAACTGTTCTTCGGCCCCGCGGCCACGAACCCGTCGGCCATGCCCGGCGTGATCCAGCGCGGATCAGCGTCGCCCACGACCAGCGCCGTCGCCGCATCTCTGACTGCGCAGCCGGCGGTGTCTCCGGCCGTTGCAACGGCGTGTCCGACCACGCCTTGGCCGGTCGGCGTTTCTGGTCGGCCGGTGTTCCGGCGAGGGCCCGCAGGGGTGTACGCCTGGATCGAGAAGGGGGTGCTCCGACTCGCCTTCGAGAACGACCCCGGCGCCCCCCGTCAGTTTGACGGTCGCGTCGTTGCGAACGCCCCGGTCTCGGTGCGCGCCGGAGGGGTCGAGCGCCGAGAAGTGGTGAAGGCGTCAGGTCAGCAGGTGGTGTTCAGCCTCCGCGTGAATGCGGCCGGCGATTCGTTCGACGTCATGTCGCCGTGCGCCACGTCGTTCAGCCTGGAAGGGTCGATCGACGGTGTGCCGATCGCTCCCACGATGATCTTCGTGGGTGGCTCGGCTGCTCCCGCAGGATCGGTTCCCGCGATCATTTCCCGCTGAGCGCTCGTCTCGTCCTGTCGATAGCGTCCGAAGCGGTCGGCGGCGCGACCCCCGCCGGTAGGATGTGAGCACTATGTCGATTTTCCGCAAAGTCCTGCGCGCCGGCGAAGGCAAAAAGGTTCGAGCGCTCCAGGCTCTCGTGCCGGACATCAACGTCCTCGAGCCATCGATGCGCTCGCTCAGCGACGCTGCGCTCGGGGCCAAGACCGTCGAGTTCCGTGAGCGGCTCGCCCGCGGTGAGGCGCTCGACGATCTTCTCATCGAAGCGTTTGCGGTGGTCCGAGAGGGCGCGAGCCGGGTGATCGGGCAGCGTCATTACGACGTGCAGCTCATGGGTGGGGCGGCGCTGCACTTCGGCTGGATCGCGGAAATGAAGACCGGTGAGGGAAAGACTCTCGTCTCGACGCTGCCGGTCTATCTCAACGGTCTGACCGGGCGCGGTGTGCACGTCGTCACCGTGAACGACTACCTGGCCAAGCGTGACTCCGACTGGATGGGGCAGATCCACCGCTTCCTCGGTGTGAGCGTCGGGCTGGTGAGCGCGGAGGTGTCTGACGCCTCGGCGAAGCGCCTTGCCTACGGCTCCGACGTCACCTACAGCACGAACTCCGAGCTCGGTTTCGACTTCCTGCGCGACAACATGTCGATGTCGTTGGCCGAACGGGTTCAGCGTGAGCACTACTACGCCATTGTCGACGAAGTCGACTCGATCCTCATCGACGAAGCGCGTACACCGCACATCATCAGCGGACGGCTTGCCGACGCCGCCAAGTTGTACGTCCAGTTCGCGTCGATCGTGCGGTCGCTCACCCGAGGCGTCGACTACGACGTCGACGAAGAGAAGAAGCAGATTTCGCCCACAGAGTCCGGCATCGACAAGGTCGAGGCGGCCCTCGGCGTCGAGAACATCTATGACGACCCGTCGGCCAACTTCGTGCACCATCTCAGCGCTGCCCTGCGGGCCAAGGAACTGTTCAAGCGCGACGTCGACTATCTCGTCGCCGACGGTGAGGTGAAGATCGTCGACGAGTTCACCGGTCGCATTCTCGAGGGTCGCCGCTGGTCCGAGGGCCTGCACCAGGCCGTAGAGGCGAAGGAGCGGGTGAAGATCAAGGAGGAGAACCAGACCCTGGCCACGACGACACTCCAGAACTACTTCCGTCTCTACGAAAAGCTCGCCGGTATGACCGGCACCGCCGAGACCGAGGCCGGCGAGTTCGCGTCGACGTACAACCTCTCGGTGGTGCCGATCCCCACACATCGGCCGATGGTGCGCCTCGACGAAGCCGACCTCATCTATAAGTCGGAGAAATCCAAGTTCGCCGCCGTTGTCGACGACATTGCCGAGCGCCACGAAAAGGGACAGCCGGTGCTCGTCGGCACGGTCTCGGTGGAGAAAAGCGAATTGGTCTCGCACCTGCTTGCCGAACGCCGGATCCCTCACGCCGTGCTGAACGCGAAGTTCCACACGTCGGAGGCCGAGATCGTCGCGCAGGCCGGGCGTTCAGGCGGCGTCACCGTGGCCACGAACATGGCCGGCCGCGGGGTCGACATCCTCCTCGGGGGCAATCCCGAAGGGCTCGCCCGCCGTGAGGTTGCGCAAGCCGGCATCAATCCCGATCTGCTCGATCTCGATGTGGACGACCCGTCGATTGTCGAGGCTCTGGAAGCTCAGCCCGAGGCCAAGGACGCTCTCGCCAAGGCGAGGGAGATTTTTGGCGAGGCGCGTCCTCGTTTCGAGGAGTCCTGCAAGGCCGACGGCGATGCGGTACGTGCGCTGGGCGGACTCTACGTTCTTGCCACTGAACGCCACGAGAGCCGCCGCATCGACAACCAGCTCCGCGGTCGTGCCGGCCGTCAGGGCGATCCCGGGGAGAGCCGCTTCTACCTCTCGCTCGAAGATGACCTCATGCGTCTGTTCGCGACCGGCGCAATGAACTGGGTGATGGGCCGAGCGCTGCCTGATGATGTGCCGATCGAGGCAAAGATGGTCACCAAGGCCATTGAGCGCGCGCAGAACACCGTTGAGGCGCGCAACGCCGAGATCCGCAAGAACGTCCTCAAATACGACGAGGTGATGAACGAGCAGCGCAAGGTGATTTACGCCAAGCGTGAGCAGATCCTCTCCGGTGGCGATCTCCGTGACCAGTTGATGACCGACCTCGAAGAGGCGATGTCCGACATCGTGGCGGAGCACTGCGAAGGCGAATTCGCCGACGCCTGGGATTTCGATTCGCTGCTGATTGCCGTGCAGGGTTACTACCCGACGAAGTTCAGCGTGGAGGATCTTCGGGCGGCGCGGAGCAAGGCGATGTTGGTCGAGAGCTTTGTGGCCGAGGCCGTCGAGAACTACGAAGCGCGAGAGGCCGAACTCGGTGCCGAGACGGTCCGCGAAGTTGAACGCAACGTGCTGCTCGGCATCGTCGATCAGCGGTGGCGGGAACACCTTTCGGAGATGGACTATCTCCAAGAGGGCATCAACCTCCGGGCGATGGGCCAGAAGGATCCGCTCGTCGAGTGGCAGCGCGAAGGGTTTGACATGTTCTCGAGCATGGTCAATGCCATCGACGACGACTTCGTCCGCTATGCCATGCACGCCGATGTGACGACGCTCGACTCGACCTACGCGCCGGAGATCCGTGACCTCCAGATGTCCTCAGCCGATGAAGGTTCGATCGGCGGTTTCGGCATGGATGTCGGAGCTATGTTCGCGGCGACGGCACCGGCACCGGCACCGGACGAAGCCGATGAAGACGGCGAAAGCTTCGTCCAGCGGGTGCCCGAGGCTGAGCCGGAACCGCAGAAGCCCGTCGTCAAGTCCGAGCAGGAGCGCATCGGCCGGAACGATCCCTGCTTCTGCGGCAGCGGCAAGAAGTTCAAGATCTGCCACGGGAAGTAAGCGACTGCACCTTCTGGCGGCTCGTGCCGCTCGCTGTTGTCTTTGGTTGTGAAAGGTAGGTGTACGTATGGCTCTGTCGGAGCGTCGTGAAGATGTTGCCTCGTTGCGAACCCGGCTCGGTGAGGCGGAAGGGTACTTGCGCGGGCCGCAGTTGGTCGTGGAGAAGGAGCGCATCGAGCAGGAACTGTCCGATGCCGACATCTGGACGAACGATCCGTCCAAGGCGCGGTCGTTGGGCGCCGACCTGGCGGCCATCAATGACGATCTCAATTCTTTGCAGGGCCTGCGCACCAATTTGGAGGACGCAGAGACCCTGTTGGAGCTCGGTCTCGCCGAAGGCGACGAGACCCTGGAGCCCGAGTTGATCGAGGCGATCGCCAACGCGGAAAAAATTGCCCACACCCTCGAACTTCGAAGCCTCTTCACCGGCGAGTACGACGAGGGCGACGCGCTCCTCGAGGTCCACTCGGGTGCGGGCGGGGTCGATGCCCAGGATTGGGCGGAGATGCTGTTGCGGATGTACCTCCGGTGGGCGGAGGTGCGCGGGTTGGTCACCGAGGTGGAGTCGGTTCTTGAAGGCAACGAGGCGGGGATCAACTCGGCGACCGTGTTGGTGAAGGGTCGATACGCATACGGTCTGCTCTCGGCAGAGCGAGGCGTGCACCGCTTGGTTCGCATCTCGCCGTTCGACGGCCAGGCCAGGCGCCAGACCTCGTTTGCCGGCGTGTCGGTTGCTCCGGTCATCGAGGATGCGACATCGAAGATCGTGATCGACGACAAGGACCTGCGCGTCGACGTGTTCCGTTCTTCCGGCGCCGGTGGTCAGCACGTGAACACGACCGACTCGGCCGTTCGGATGACCCATCTGCCGACGGGGATCGTCGTGAGCTGCCAGATCGAGCGCAGCCAGATCCAGAACCGGGCACGGGCGATGGACATGCTTGCGGTGAAGCTGTTGGAGCGGGCGCGTCAGGAGGCCGACGCCAAGATGGCCTCGATCACCGGTCCGCAGAAGGACGCGGCGTGGGGGAACCAGATCCGCTCCTACGTGATGGCGCCTTATCAGATGGTCAAGGACCTTCGCACGGACTACGAGACAGGCAACGTAGCCGGTGTCATCGACGGCGACCTCGATCCCTTCATGGAGTCCTGGCTCCGGTGGCGCCGAACCGAAACCCCGGAGTGACACTGGGAGACAGGTTGCCCCTCTGCTTGTCCGGCGCTGCGCCGCTCGCTCCGCTGGCTCCGCTCGACTGCTCGCAACACTGTGGCCCGCGGCGGATAGGAGAGAGGTTGCCCCAATCTTTAGGGGCAGAACACCTCCCAACAGCGTTGGGAGGTGTTCTGCTGCAGCGGAGCCTTGCCGCACATCACCGTTTGCGGCGTCGGGGTGCCTCATTCGGCGGAAGGGCGCTGGTAGCGTTTGACCCGGTCGAGTCGGCTTCGCCTCCCGACCCCCTTTTCTCATGATCCGGATCGAAAACGTCTCCAAGGTGTACCGGAACAAGACCGTCGCCCTTCGCAACATCTCCTGTGAGATCGGCAAGGGCGAGTTCGTGTTCCTGGTCGGCTCCTCGGGCTCTGGGAAGTCCACCTTCATGCGTTTGCTCCTGAAGGAAGAGACGCCCACGGAGGGCTCGATCTGGGTCGCCGGAAAGAACATCGGCGAGCTTTCCGGGGCGAAGGTGCCCTATCTCCGACGAAACATCGGGTGCATCTTCCAGGATTTCAAACTGCTGCCGAACAAGACCGTCACGGAGAATGTCGCATTCGCGCTCGAAGTGATCGGCCGTCCCCGAAGCGTCATCCATCAGCAGGTCCCGCAAATTCTCGAATTGGTGGGGTTGACGAAGAAGGCAGACAGCTTCCCGAGCGAGCTGTCCGGTGGCGAGCAGCAACGCGTGTCGATTGCCCGAGCGTTCGTGAATCGTCCGCTGATCCTTCTCGCCGACGAACCCACCGGCAACCTCGACCCGAATACCAGTGTCGGCATCATGCGCCTGCTCGATCGGATCAACCGGACCGGCACCACGGTACTGATGGCGACCCATGATCAGGGGATCGTCGACTCGATGCGTCGTCGTGTGGTCGAGTTGGATCGTGGTTCCCTGGTGCGAGATCAGGCACGCGGTGTCTACGGGACATTGGAGTAGCACGGAATGCGGATCGGCTACATCCTTCGCGAAAGTCTGACGAACCTTCGACGCAACGTCTTGATGACGGTGGCGTCGCTCTTGACGGTCACGTTGTCCCTGGCGCTGGCCGGGGCAGCGCTGCTGTTCCGATCATCGGTCGACAACGCCACGGTGCAGTTCCGTGGGGGTTTCGAGATCACGGTGTTCATGCAGCCGGAGGCGACGAAGGCGCAGGTCGACGCCATCGGCCGGGAGCTCAAGGCGATGCCGGAGCTGTCGCGGTACCGCTTCGTTTCCAAGGAGGAGGCGTTCGCCGACATCCAGCGCCTCTATCGGAACTCCCCCGAGATCCTCGACTCCTATCCCGAGGCTAAGTTCGCGCCCGAGCAGTGGCGGGTCAAGCCACGAGATGCGGCCGACATCGAGGCGATCGGCAAGCGGTTCAAGAAGCGAGCCGGCGTGTACGAGGTGTCGTTCGCCCGGTCGATCAAGACGATCCTCACCGTCACCGGGTGGATTCAGAACGTGATCCTCATCGTGGCCGGCGCGTTGTTGGTGTCGGCGATTGTGTTGATCTTGAACACCATCCGAATGGCGATCTTCTCGAGGCGTCGAGAGGTAGCAGTGATGAAGCTCGTCGGCGCGACGAACGGGTTCATCCGATTGCCCTTCATGGTTGAGGGGATGTTGCAGGGTGCAATCGGCGCGTTGGTTTCGTTCGGGATCCTCGCCGCGGGCACGTCGGCCGCGCAATCAGCGATCCGTAACTCCACCGTCGGCTTGCTCAAGCAGTTCTCGGTGACCGGAAGCGAAGTGGTCACAACCGGGATCATTCTCGTGGTGATCGGCACCGCGGTTGGCGCGATCGGCTCGGCTCTTGCCGTGAGCCGATTTCTCGACGTCTGAGCGGCGACGACCCTTCCTGCGGCTCACACTGCTCCGTTGAAGTCCGCACGTCGCCAGACGTCGTAGACGACGATGGCAACGGAGTTCGCAAGGTTGAGGCTGCGGTTGTTCGGCCGCATCGGGATGCGGACGAGTTGCTCCGGAGTAAATTGAGCGAGGATGTCGTCGGGTAGCCCGGTGCTCTCACAGCCGTAGACCAGGACGTCGTCCGGACCCATTGGTACGTGCGCGTAGTTGTCCACCGCCCGACTCGTCATGGCCCACCACCTTCGCCCGGCCAAGGCGCTCCGGCAGGCCGACCACGTTTCGTGCCGCTGCACTTCAGCTAGATCGTGGTAGTCGAGACCGGCGCGTTGCAGCAACCGATCCTCGAGCGAGAAGCCGATCGGCTCCACGAGATGGAGTGACGTACCGGTGTTTGCGCACAGGCGGATGATGTTGCCGGTGTTGCCGGCGATCTCCGGGTTTACGAGGACGACGTGCATCGCTTGTGTCAGTAGGGGTCGTGGCGGCCAGGAGGCGTGCACGGACGGGGTCTCACGGCATCGCCCGGAGCATCGATTCGATGGCGCGTGCATGGGCGGCGAGGTGATCGTCCGCGAGGCGTGGCCCGACGAGTTGGATGCCGACGGGCATCTGGCCCTTCTGGCGTGGTGTCGGAAGCGAAACCGCGGGAAGGCCGGCGACGTTGGCGAACGCAGTGAAATCAGCCTGATCGGCCGGGACCGGTGCCTCGACGGCGAATGCGACCTGCGGGGTCGTTGGAGTGAGGAATCCGTCGGCATCGGTCAGCAGGTCGCCGATCACCCCGCCGATCTGGAGCAGTTCTTGGAGAATCGACGCGAGATCGGTCGCCGACTTCGAGCTGCCGAAGGCGAACATGGATCGTACGTGCGCAGAGAATCCTTCAGGGTCCGCCGCCAGCAGGTCGGCATGGATGGCGGCGCCCTCCGCTTCGCACAGCACCAACCCGCGGCGTCGGAGCCGTGCGAGATCGATGCCGAGCGGGCGTTCGACGATCTCGACACCGTTGTGGCGCAGGGCGTCGATGACCCGCTCGAAGGTGTCCTCGACCTCCGGCTCGAGATCGTGGGTGAGCACCTCCGTCGGAACGATAAGTCGTTCGGGGAGAACGGCCGGACGGTCCCACTCGAAGCGGTGCGATGCGTGAGCTGACCACGGTCCGGCGGTGGCCGGGGCAGCCATGACCCGCAGGGCGGCGACGGCGGTGGCGACGTCGGCGGCGAGTGGTCCGACGCAGTCGAGCAGCGTCGACAGCGGCACGACGCCTGCGGTGGGGAGCAGCCCGCTGGAGGGCTTGAATCCGACGCACCCGCAATACGCGGCCGGAACCCGGACGGACCCCATGGTGTCGGTGCCGAGGGCGAGCGTGACGAGTCCGCCACCGACAACGGCGCCGGAACCGCCGCTCGATCCACCGCAGGTGCGGGTGAGGTCGGATGGGTTCCTCCCGATACCGAAAAAGGCATTGTTCGTGGTGGCACCGAGGGCGGCCTCGGCCATGTTGAGCGTCGCCACGATGTCGGCGCCGGCAGCACGAAGCGAGCGTACGACCGGGGCATCATCGGCCGAGACGAGGTGCGATCGGGCGCCGACGCCCGCAGACCATGCCATGCCGCGAACGGCGATGTTGGCCTTGACTGCCACCGCGACGCCGTCGAGTCCGCCTCCTCCTGGGTCAGCTGCCGGCGTTGGGTCGGCACGATTGCGTGGATGCGATTCAGCGGACCCAACGCGCTCAGCGGACCCAACGCGCTCAGCTGACCCAACGCGCTCAGCTGACCCAGAACGTTCGGCTGACCCGGGGACGATCTCGATGACGGCGCCGAGTTCGCGACCGCGAACGTCGAGGTCGGCGCGGACTTCCTCCGACGGAGGAAGCGACACGGGCGCAGCGGCCACGGTTCAGCCTCGCCGGTCGATGAGGCGGACCGGCTTCTGGCGGCGCTCGACCTCGGTCAGGGGGGACGTTGCGCCGGGTTCGACGAGCGTCACGCCGACCCGAACGCCCAGTCGTTGCGCGAACATCGCTTCGTACGCGGATGCATCGGCCAACGCTACCGTGCGGTGTTCCACCTGCACTTCGAGGCTCTCACCGCCCGACGAGCTATTGGTAAGCACACAGACGAACTCTCCGGTGAGATCGGGGTCGCCCAGTCCATCGAGAATCCCGCCGAAGGCGTGAGGGAACACGTTGATACCCTTCAGCTTGACCATGTTGTCGCTGCGTCCGAGAAATCCGGAGAGTCGTCGAAACGGGAGTCCGTTCGAAGCCGTGCCGGGGCGCATCGCAAACACGTCGTGGGTGTTGAACCGGATGATTGGGTAGCAGTCGTCTTTGAACAGGCACGTTACGACGAGGTCGCCACGATCGCCCGCCGCGACGGGGAGCGCAGTCTCGATGTCGAGGATCTCCACATGGTGTGCGTCCTCCCAGATCATCATCCCGTCCGAACCGGGGATCTCGCCGGCAATGCATCCGGTGTCGCCCACCCCGTACCAGTCGTAGGTCTCCACGGGCGCTTCTGGAGTAGACCCCCACGCCTCGGCGATGGGGCGGCGATCCTCGGCCCCAAAGTGGGCGATGATGCGTCGAACCGCAAGGTCGCGCCCGGCTACGAGTCCCTTTTCTGAAGCGGTCTGAGCGAGCTTGCGGAGATAGTCGGAGAAGCCGATCAGGGTGGTCACCCCGAACTCGTGCATCACTTCGACCTGGCGCTCGGAACGCGTTTCGTTTCCGGTGCCGGCGGAGAGGAAGAGTGCGGTGGTGAACTTGGTGACGGCTTCTCGGAGGTAGTGGCCGCCATTGACGAGGCCGTGTCCGTAGACGGAGTGGACGATGTCGGTGTGGTCCACGCCCTGGGCCTGGTACATGCGTCCGACGAGAAGGTTCTGCACTTCACGCGACCACGGCCCGAAGAGAAGCGGCTGTGGCCGCCCGGTCGTTCCACTCGTGGTGTGGAGCACCACAGGCGGTATGTGCTCGGGTGGTGTGTCGACGAGCGTGCTGTAGTCACCGAAGGGGGGGTGGCGTTCGACCGACGCCATCAGGTCGTTCTTGTCGTATGTGGGCAGTGAGGGGAGATCGTCGAGGGACCTGATGTCACGACGCTCGATGCCCGCTGCTCCCCAGATGCGTCGGTAGAACGGCGTGCGCCACGCGGTGTCAACGCAACGCAGGAACCGTTCGTTCTGGATCGCGCGGAGCTCCTCGCCTGACATCACCCGGTACCGGCCGACGAAATCGAGGGGATACTCGGCGAGCAGCCGCTTGGTGTCGAGGTACTCGTAATAGGTCGGACGACGGTCACTCATGACGTTGCTCCCGAGACGATGTCCGGTCTCAGCTCGGCCCAGAGTTCGGTGACGTCGGCCAACCGGTCGAGGCCTTCGACGATGTCGGCCACGACGGACATATCGACCGCGATCCCTCCGTGGCGAACGCACGCTGCGGCATTCGATGTGGCCTTGGCGAGATGCTGCTCCGCGGTGAGGGCATGCGTGGGTGATCCGAGGGTGTCGGCGACGGTGACCTCGTGGCGCTCTCCGGTTTTCGTCACCACGACAATGCGCTGTGGCACGAAGGCGTTCGGGTCCATCTCGGGGTCGCTGACGTGCACGTGCACTCGTTCCGCGCTGAACGCCAGCAACTGGTTGTCAGCAAGGTTGTCCGGCGTGAGCGCGTCAACCGCGAGATCGCCGTCGCGCAGGATGAGGCCGGCGAGGAAGGGAACGCATAAGCGTGCGTAAGGTGCGGTCATCGTCGTGGTTGACCCGCGGCCGACGAGATGGTGGATGAGTGGCGGCACGGTCAGCTCGATCGATTCGACGTCGTCGATGGTGAGGTCGTGGACTCGTCGGAGTTCGCGCAGTGTCGAAAGCGCGGCGTGGCTAGCTCGACCGGAAGGGAACGGTTTGTGGGAAATACGGCGGAGCTCCCATCGGGCGCTGTCACCGCCGATGTCGGCGAGCAGACGGTCGACGTCTCCCGCTTCTTCGATCAGGCCGTAGTACCCGAGCGGCGGCTCCAGCATGGCCCGCGGTCCGGTGAAACCCGCACCTGCGAGGTCGTGGCTGCACAGGGCGTTGCGGGCGGCGAAGGCCATCTGCACGGCGAGCAGCGGTGATCCTTCGCGGTGCGATTGCATCGATCCGCTGGTCTGGCCGAAGGCGATGCCCAGCCCAGCCACAAGTTGATCGTGGCCACGGCCATCGAGCAGGCCGAGGGCCAGCGTGGCGCCGAGATGGCCAGCGGTCGCTGGACGGAAGAACCGCAACCCCGTGGTCGAGGCCTCGCCGAGACGGCAGGCGAATTCCACGCCGATGGCGAGGGCGCGCAGGAAGTCTTTGCCGGTGACGGGACGACCCGCCGAAGCGACCCGCTCGCTATGGGCGGCGAGCACGGGCAGCACCACGGTGAACGGATGAAGAACGGCTCCTTCGTGCACGCAATCGAACTCCAGCCCGTGGATCGCGTGCGCGTTGACCATGGCTGCGGTGAGCGGCCCGGACGCCCCAGCCCGACCCCACAGCGTCGCACCGGTCGTTGACCCTTCCCACGAGCCCGCCGTTTCGAGCAGGGCCCGATTCTCCGGAGTGATCGTGCCGGCGAGCCCGACCCCGATCGAATCCACCAGGAATGTGTGCGTTCGGGAAGCGACGTCGGGCGGTAGGGGCATAGCGTCGAGTGCCCGCATGCGTTCGACGAGGGCGTCGATGGGGAGAGACGGCGGTGGGTTGGAAGTCATAGGCGAGGTCAACGGTTCCGTTCAGCGGAACGCTGTCACGTTCAGAGAAACATGAGCCTTGCCCGGTAGCCTTGCACGTGCAACCCCGGTGGGTTGCGTCGCTTCGGCTATCCGTCCCCGACGAAGACGGGAGGCCGTGCGTCAACGAACGTGCAACAGTCTGCATCGAACAAGTGAGGTTCACCATGGAAGCTACGGCTGCCCCTACGAACGCCCCGGCCACGCACGTACCGGCGTGGCATCACGTCACCCGCCATGCGGTAATGCCGGAACCGACCCACGATGAGATGGCCCGTTTCAATTTCCTGGCCAACCTCACCAAGCGGGTTGCGATGCTTTCACCGGGGAACCGTCTTGCCTGGGACCGCCGTGTGCAGCCTTCGTTCAACCGCGAGCACGGTCATCCGATCAAGGATCGTGCCGACGCTCGCAAGGCGATGCTCGCCGACCCTTATTTCCAGGCGTGGTCCTCGATTCGGCGAGCCAACATGGAGATGCGCCAGCAAGCGGGCCGGTCGATGGTGCTGCGTCAGATCAATGAGCTGAACGACAAGGCCAAGGTGCTCAACGACGGAGCCTCGACCCTTCGGCTGGATCCGACTTCGAAGGTGCCGTACTACCTCGAGGTGACCGACAACCACTGCATGCCCGGCAGCTATCACACCGAACTCGGCCCCGACGATGTGAGTGCTGCGGCGAATTATGACTGCGGCATCTTCGTGACCACCGGCGGGTCGCTCGGCCGATTGCTCGACGGCGGCGGGAAGGCCATCGCCACCCACCTTCGAGACACCTGGCCGACCTTCTCGCCGAAGCGCATCCTCGATCTCGGGTGCGGGCTCGGCCACAACACCCTCCCGCTCGCCCAGGCCTATCCTGACGCCGAGGTGATCGCCGTCGACACCGGAGCACCGATGCTCCGCTACGGCCATGCCCGGGCGAAGTCGCTCGGCATCGACAACGTCACCTTCGTCCAGGCCGATGCTCAGTCGCTCGATACCTGGGACGATGGTCGCTGGGCCCGTGAGCTCGGTCTCGGTCCCGGCTCGTTCGACTACATCCAGTCCGTGATGTTCTGGCACGAGACGCGCCGCTCCACCTTCTTCGACCTCTTCGCCAAGGTGCACAGCTGGCTGGCGCCGGGTGGGCTCACGCTTCATGTGGAGCAGCCTCAGTACACCGACGACATGGATCTGTTCGAGCAGTTCATCCGCGATTGGGACTCATGGTTCAACAACGAGCCGTTCTGGTCGCAGATGCACGACATCGACGTGTTCGACGCCATGGAGCAGATCGGCTTTCCTAGGGCCGATCAGGTGGCGTTCCGCGCTGCTGCTCCCGCGGAGCTGACCTCCGATCAGACCGGTCAGCCCGAGGACCACGGGCGCGCCGCGATCTGGAACGTCTTCGGCGCGTGGAAGCCCGCCGTATGATATGCGCGCGTAAGATATTGACGCGGTCGATCCGATGATCGACATCGATCCCGTAGCGCTTGCGGGGGCAAAGCCCCGCGGAGCACGCCCATGGTTCCACGACGACCCGGCGGTGGAACGAGTCCTGGCGATAACCATGGCGCTCGCCGGCGAGGTGGCAGTGCTGCGTGAGCGGCTCGACACGGTTGAGCGTCTGTTGACCGAGCGCGGTTCGTTCGACCGCGGTGCCATTGAGACGTACACGCCGGATGGCCCAGCGGAGATCGAGCGTCAGCGGTGGCACGCCGAATATGTCGCCCGTATTCTCCGAGTCGTCCAGCAGGAGATGGAGGCGCTCGAACAAGACCCGGCGTACAACCGTTCCGTGGCGGAGATCGGCGAGGAGCTCGGCAACACGTAGGGCTCACAACGCCAGGAGTTGTCGCGCCGGGTCGCTCCCAGAGCGACCCGGCGCAACATCGTCGGCCGTTTGTTCACAACTCGCCGAGTCGCCGCTCCAGGAAGCGACGGTCGCTGTCGTTCGTGGGACACGCGAGGGCGCGGCGATAGGCCTCTGCAGCCGCGACGTGGTCGTCGAGGCGGCGGTGGAAGTCGGCTCGCGTCGACCAGTAGAGGTGCCAACCTCGGACCTCGGCGAGTTCGTCATCGCCGAGGGCGTCGAGGACATCGAGTCCGGCTTGCGGTCCGTTAGCGAAGGCCACGGCAACCGCCCGATTGATACGGACAACCGGGGTCGGTTGCAGGCGTTCGAGGAAGCCGTAGAGCTCGGCGATCTGCGGCCAGTCGGTCGACTGGAATGTCGGCGCAAGACTGTGGAGGGACGCAATCGCCGCTTGGATCTGGAACGGTCCGACCCGTCGTTTTCGAAGGTTCACATCGACCAGACGTGACGACTCCGTGATCGCCTGGTGATCCCATCGCGTTCGGTCCTGGTCGGCGAGCAGCACCACGTCGCCGGCGTCGTCCACCCGACCACCGCGTCGGGCATGCGTTGCCAGCATCAGTGCGAGCAGCCCCCAGACCTCGGGCTCATCAGGAAACGACGCCGACGCCAGTCGGGCGATGCGAATGGCGTCGTCGGCGAGCCCGAACCGACTGTCGAGCGTGCCATCCGCAGCGTGGTGGCCGGCCGTGAACACGAGGTACAGCACGCTGAGCACGGCAGGCAGCCGTTCGGGCAGCTCATGGTCCTCCGGCACGCGGTAGGGAATGCGGGCGTTGAGGATCTTCTTCTTCGCCCGGCTGATCCGCTGCCCAACCGTCGGCTCGGGCGAAAGCAGGACGCGGGCAATCTCCGACGTCGTAAGCCCGCATAGGGTACGAAGGGTGAGAGCGATGCGGGCGTCGCGGTTGAGCGCCGGGTGGCAGCAGGTGAAGAGCAGGCGAAGCTCGTCAGGCCGTTTCGCCACCGGGTCGCCCGACCCGGCCGGCTCGTCGAGCAGACGGACCGCAGCGCTTTCGCGGACCGTTCTCGACGACTCCCGCCGGATCCTGTCGAGCGCTTTGCGCCGCGCGACCGTCGTCAGCCACGCACCGGGATTGTCGGGTACGCCGGAGAGGCCCCACTGTTCGAGCGCAACAATCGCCGCTTCCTGTACGGCATCTTCGGCGACATCGAAATCACCGGTCAGACGAATGAGGGTGGCCACCACGCGGCCACCCTCCCGTCGAATGCTCTCGGCGAGCGTGAGCGGAGTTTCTTCTCCGTCCGTGGCGACCCTCAGCCTTGCGAGAAGTCGATGAGCGGACGGACCTCGACGCGTCCGTGCCAGGCCCCGGGGATCTGCGCCGCCCAGTGCAGTGCTTCGTCCAGGTCCTTGCAGTCGAGGATGTAGAAGCCGCCGAGCGCTTCTTTCGTCTCGGCGAACGGTCCGTCGGTGGTGACGACGTCGCCTCCTTTGGCACCCCCGGTCACGTGCACGGTGGTCGCTGTCGTGGTGGGCTGCAACGCTTCACCGCCACCGAGAACTCCAGCGGCGCCGGCAGTTTCACCGAAGGTGTTGTACTCGGCCATGATCGCCGCCCACTGCTCGGGATTGGTGTCGGTGTCGTTCTGCTCGGCGGCGTAGATGAGAGCTGCATATCGGGCCATGTCGGCGCCTTTCTCGGTCGGTGCTTCCAACCGTTTGATGATGGACGTCAATGTGACGAACGACGAGGGCCCATTTCGACAACGTCCGGGTGAATTCTTTTCGGAGGGTCGGCCACCTCGCCGTTAGCGGCGCCGACCGAGGAACTTGCCGTTGGCCCAACCTGTCACGACGGCACCCGGGCCTGACTCCGCAGCGACCACGGAAGCGATGGGCACCCAACCGCCCTTCTCGTTCACCGGCCGTACCCAGACGATGCCGCCGGGCGGCACCGTGGTCACGGGCGAGGCCGTTGCGGCGGGGGCGGAGCGAACGAACAGCACATCGTTCTGGGCGACATTGACGACCCGCGCCGGGCGAGAACCGTCGGGCAGCCGGTCGCATCCGCCCTCGTTCTTGACGCCGCCGAAGTCGACGGCCAGGCGATAGCTGTACACCCGGTCGCTCATGCCGTCGGAGCCCGGCCCGTCGAACAGCGTGAAGCGGCCGGTGCGTCCGTCCGGGTGGAACACCTTCCAGGTACGGAGCGCGTTCTTGGGGGTGCTGGGCTGGGCCGCGACCTTGGTCCACGGGCCGTCGAACTCACGTATCCACATGCCGTCGACCGCGACCGTGATGTCCCAGAACGGCTCTGTGGTACCGCAGTCGAGGGCGATCGCCCAAGGCAGGCCGTTGGGTGCTTTCGCCGCACCGGCGGTCTGCGGGGCCGAGGCGATGCCGATCGCGGAGCCGATGACGAGCGCCGCGGCGAGAAGGGTTCGAATGGGACGTCGGGGGATCTTCGGTTGCGAATGCATGCCCCACCATTGTCGCATCGGTCTGTGCGCTATCGCGGCTTCGGGACACTAGTTGTGGTGACGGGCGAGGAACGCCACGACGGCCCCCATGAACGGCTCGAACTGGTCGTAGCGGATCGCGTGGCCGGCCCCAGCGATATGCGCGCTGGTGATCAGGGGGTTCAACGTGGACGCCTCGGCCGCGAGTTCCGGCGTGATGATGCCGCCCGCTGCGCTGTCGCCGAGGACGAGCAGAGTTGGGCAATCGATCAGCGGGACCACGGCGCGCCACGGCGCGCGGATTGACGGGAAGTGCTCGAAGAGATCGAGTTGCACCTCCAGACGGGCGTCGAGGGAGAGCGCGACGTCGTCTTCCGACCAGAGCGGCGAATCGGATCGCCGCGCCGCCAACGCCTCCTCGCGCGGTGCCTGCTGCATCCACACCAGCCAATCGCGCCACGCAGTGTTGCCCGCCCGGCGGGTCGAATCTTGCTGTTCCGCCTCTTCCTCTGTCGTCGGAATCGGCGTCTCCCACCACGCCGGGTCCTCGAGCACGACGGTCCGGGCGAGTCCCGGGTTGGCAGCGACGGCGAGGGCAATGGTGGACGCACCCATCGAATGCCCCATCATCGCTGGACGGTCCAGGCCCAGGGTGCTGACCACGCGGCAGAGATCGGATACTCGGATGGCATCGTCGAATCGATCGCCGGCCCGGCCTGATCCGCCGTGGCCGCGGGCGTCGTAGGCCACGACATCCCAATCACCTGCGAGACGGTCGGCGGCTGCGCTGAAGTACAACGCGTTGTCGGTGAAGCCGTGCACCAACAGGAGCGGAGGTCCGACCGCACCGCTCCGGAACCAACGCAACGCCGTACCGTCGTCGGCCGGGCAGTGACCTTGTTCCCAATCACGCATTCGTGGCCGACTCCTTCGACGATTTCGGCGCGGATTTATTGGTGGCCGACTTCTTCCCTGCCGACTTTTCGACTGCGGGCTTTTCGGCTGCGGGCTTCTTCCCTGTCGATTTTTTCGTTGCGGGCTTCTTCCCTGCCGGCTTTTCGACTGGGGGCTTTTTGACTACGGGCTTCTTGACTGCGGGCTTTTTGACTGCCGGCTTTTTGACTGCGGGCTTCTTGACTGCGGGCTTCGCCTTCGTATCCTTCCCGACCGGCGTTCGATTGGCCTTGACCGAGGGCGCGTTCAGGATGGTGTTCTTGACGGCGATCCGGTCGACGACCGCTTGGTTGCTCGGGGCGATCGGCTCGACCCCGTCACCGCCTTTGCGCATGGGAGGCGGCGGTTGCGGCACCGCCCACTCAGCGCCGGTCGCTTCGAAGAGTCGCGCGACTTCGTCGATGTGGAGATCGACCAGGTGCCAGAGGTCCGGTACGAGGTCGCGGTCCGCGATCAGTCCGAAGTCCATCCGATCGCCGTAGCTGTGCACGGTGATGTTCAGCCCGACGCCGTCGGCGATGGTCGACACCGGGATGTAGGCATCGAGTTTTGCGCCGGCGAAGTACAGGCTCTGGCGCGGTCCGGGCACATTCGAGATGACGACGTTCACCGGCGAATTGATTCGATCGGCCAGCCTGAGCCGGGAGACAAGACGGAGCGCTGATGCCGCGACCAGAGGAGAGGCATAGTCCGCCGACTGGCCGAGGGCGTCGGCCGGCAGGAGGTCGAACTGGCTCTTCCCCGCATTCATGGCCGCCCGGCAGAGCGCCACTCGCTCCAGCGGATCGGCACAGTTCGTCGGCAGGTCGGCGACGAGGCCGGAGACCCGGTTCGTCCACGGGTCTTCCTCGTTCCCGGTACGGATCGACACCGGGACCATGGCGCGCAGCGGAGCGTCGGGCAGTGCATCGTGTTCGATCAGGTACTCCCGGAGCGCTCCGGCGCAAATCGCCATCACGACGTCGTTCAACGTGCATCCGGTCGCCTCCTTGAGCCGCTTCAGATTCTCCAGCGACGTGGAGCGCATGGCGAAGCGACGGTGGGCGGAGACGGACTTGTTCCAAGGAGTCGGAGGGGCAGGGGTGATCGGCAACTTCACCCGGGATGATTGGTCCGTCTTCGACGTCGGTCGTTTGGCGACAGCACCGATGGTGTCGCGAGTGCGGGTGGCGAGGCCGCTGAGACTGGTGATTCCGGCTCTATCGGCGAAGTCGCGGATGATGCTGAGCGATAGCCGTGCACCGCGAATGGGATTGGCGGCCAGGTTCATCACGGCCCGCTGCAGCATCACGGTCTGTGTCGGAGGCTGTTCGCCGACCCAGTCCCGAGGCTCGAGAGTCCATTCGGCATCGCGAGACTCGTCGGTGAACATCTTGAGCATGATGACGCCCGACGCGCCGTCGATGGTTGCGTGGTGCGTCTTCTGGAGAAGCGCCCACCGACCGTCGGCGAGACCCTCGATGACGTAGACCTCCCACAGCGGCCGCGAGCGGTCCATCTTGCGGCCGACGATTCTCGCGACCTGCTCGGTCAACTGGTCCGCTGCTCCCGGCGGCGCCAGGCCGATATGGCGCACGTGGTAGTCGAGGTCGAAGTCGGCATCTTCGACCCAGTAGGGCCGATCCAACGCCATGGGCACTTCCACGACCTTGCGGCGCAGCGGCTCGAGATGGCCGACCATGATCCGCATCCGCTCGCGCACGGCGGTGAACGGATCGAAGTCGTCGGACGGTCGGTCGTAGATGCTCAGGCCGTTCACGTGGCCGTAGTTGTTGTTGGTCTCCATCAACAAGAAGCTGACGTCGACGCCGGTGAGCTGTTTCATTCGGATCCCTCGGGGTTGGGGTAGCTGCATCATGGCCGAAATCCGACTCAGGTTTCCCCTTTCGAACGGGGAACTAAGCGTTGGCGAGTCTGTTGCGCCTCCGCCGCCACCCGATTCGGTTGTCAAGGGACTGCGTGACCCCTCGTCAAAGGTCGGCCTGCGCGACGAGTCAACGGTGTCGGTGTTGCGTGCTCGGTTCGGACCTCGGTTCGGACCCGGGCGGCCGTTTACGCGGCTCGGAGGCGAACTGGCGGGCCGGTGGTGAGGAGGGTGCTGTCGGGAAACGTGATGGTCAGTGTGCGATTTGGTTGGAGGGTGAGTCTCCAGCCGCCTTCGTGTGCCGCATGGTGGTGTTTGCTGCACAACGAAACAAGATTGTCGAGGTCGGTGGGGCCTCCGTGCTCCCAGTAGTGAACGTGGTGTGGTTTGGTGAACTCGAATGCCACGCAACATCCCGGCACGGCGCAGGACGGATACAGGGCGCGCAACGCGCGGCGCTGTGCCCGGGACGCAAGGCGGGTGGTCCTTCCGAGGTTCATCTCGCCCGGCGCATGGAGCACGACGCCATTGGCGACAATGACGGGGTGGGCGTCGGCCCGTAGGTAGAGGTCTTCGAGTGCTCTCGGAGGGACCTCGACGGGCAGACCCCAGTCGACCACCGGTGCGCCGCGGTTCGCCGCGAGGGTTTCGCCGCGCGCGTCGACGACCACGACAATCTCGGGTCGCCCGAACCTGCTCGGGCCGCCTCGGAAGAACTCCGACCATTCGGCGAGGTCCCCGTTGGCGTCGGAGCCGGCGTCGTAAGGATCTGTCTCGCCGTCGCCTTCGTCTGATGACGTTCCCGGCGTTGCGGCGGGCTGGTTTGGAACCACCGTGAGCCCCGCCGACTGCTGCTGCATGATCAAGGCGAGGAGAGCGAGGGCGCGGAGGTGATCTTGCTTTCCGGCTGGGTCCGACGGGCACGTGGACGGCACCCGTTCGGCGAACAACGCCGCGAGCATTGCCTGAAGATGGCCGTGAATCACGACGCCGCTCAAAGGGTCGAACCGGCCGGACAGACGAAACATGCCGGTGCGTTTGTCGGTCCAGGTATGCAGAGCAGTGTCGCGGCGTTGTTGGGTGAAGCGGCTCATGCCGTCGTCGTTCTCGAGCGCGCGAGCGGCCCTGTTCAGCGAGCGGGCAAGATCATCGGGTGTTGCCTTCGCCGCGGCTGCTTCAGCGATAAGGTTCGGCAATGCGGCGGCGAACTCCTCGGCGTGCTTCGCATCGATGGTTCGCATGACTTTCGTGACGGTGTCGACGTGCGCCGCTTGCAGCGTGCCGGAGGCCAATGGTGCGGCGAGTGATGGCACCGAGGCGAGTGTGGCGGATCGCTCATAGATCCGTTCGCCAGCACGAGCGTGACGTTGGGTGGCCTTGGCGAGTTCGGTCGGAGCGGTGTGGGTGAGTTCGTGGAGTCGGCGGGCTGCTTCGACTTCGAGGGCGTCGATGAACCCGCGCAAGCGTTGCAGGCCGGACAGAAACGAAACGATGGCGCGCTGGTCGGCAACGGCGAGTTGCGCGCGGCGCAGGTCGCCGATGATCTCGTCCGCAAGTGCGAATTCCATGCACCCATTGTGTCGAAGGGGGTGTGACAATCCGGATCGAAAATCAGCCTGAGGACGAAGATCTTCGAGAATTTTCTGACTCGAACCCGCACACGTTGCTGCTCCGCGTTGTACGTGGTCACCAAGCTCAAAGCGGCCCAGCAAGACTGGCCTCTTCATGTCATATGTGCGCGTAGGAAAGCCAGTTTGCCAACCCCTATGTGCGCTCGCGATCTCCGCTGCACCGCACCGGATCCCGGGTGGCGTTGGTGGTCCGGGTATGAGCAAGGTTGTGCGCTCGACAAGAGGTGAGCGGGGGCCTTCGCTACACCAGGCCGGTTGGGGCTGGGCAGGACGAGCGTCAGGGTATCCAGCGCCACCGGTTGGTCGCGGTGAAGCCGTCGCGTCCCGCCCAGCCGGCACTGCGCCATGCGAGAACGACAAGAGGCTTGATCGAAGTCAGCGGGCCGTAGACGTCGACGTCGTAGGTCCATGTGTACTTCGTGTCGTACACGGCGACAAGGGCCGGGTCTTTGGTCTTCGCCATGACCATGCCTTCGAGGATGACGACATCGGTTCCGCTGTCGAGGTGGACGGTCGCCGGGGTGCCGGGTTGGGCTGCTAACAGTTTCGGGCTGCCGATGCTGAGGTGCAGCACCTCGTCAGCCCAAACACCCCACACCGGGCGCGGGTGTGGATGTCGGTCGGCACCGATCGACACCCAATACGTGCCTGCCTCGGCAAGCTGAGCATCGACCCAGGCCCACTCGAGACCGGGGTGATCGCTTGGTTGCCCGTACTGGACGAGCGTCTCCATCACGCGGGGCACCCGCCAATTCTCGCAGGCCACAGCCAACTGCATGGCGGTTCGCGGGATCGACACGCCGGCTACCGTCGCCGACCGCTCGACGCGGTCGCGTGTTGATCGGCTGACCCGAGGCAGTCCAGCACCGACCTCCGCCGGGTGCCGAGTGCTGGTGGTTGTCACCGTTCGCGGGGACGAAAGCTCGGGCCGGGCACCAACGAGCGCGGCCTGGTTGCCGATGACCCTGCATCGCGTGCGTTGCTCCGTTGAGCAGCGATGGTGTGTCGCCCGATCGGGGTCTACGGTGCAGGCCCAAGATGGCAACGAAACCGAGTTCTAAGGAAGAACTACGCGCGCTCATTGTGTCGATGCTCAAGCGACGCCCGCCCGTCGACTCCCGGGAGCAGGAGTCGGTGCGTCGATTCCTGTCCGAGCTCGATCGTCTGGACGATCCGTGCTCGGAAGCCGCTGACACCACGCATGTGACGGCCTCGGCCCTCGTGGTGAGTTCACGGGGGTTGATTCTTCACCGGCACAAGCGGCTCGGCATCTGGCTGCAGCCCGGCGGCCACATCGACGAGGGAGAGTCTGCCGCCGACGCATCCCTGCGCGAATGCCTGGAGGAGACCGGACTGCAGGCCGAGCACTTTGCTGGCGAGCCGATGCTGGTCCACGTCGACACCCACGACGGCCCACGCGGTCACTACCACCTCGATCTCCGCTTTCTGCTGGCGGCACCCGACATCGACCCGAACCCGCCGGAAGGTGAGAGTCCCGACGTGAGGTGGTTCACGTGGGGTGAGCTCCAAGAGCACCGCGAACCGGGCATTGCCGGAGCGATCGATGCCCTGCGCGGATTCGTGCTCCGGCCCGCCGCAGCGGGTCACGCGTCAAACATCGCGGAGGTCTTCCTTCGGTCATTTCGCTACGCCTACCGCGACGGCAACGTGCGACTCGCCCATCCGGACGAGGATGTCCGTCGTTGGGTGCGCGAGGAGTTGCTTCCTGAATCAGATGTCACCGTCGCCGTTTCCTCCGGCGTGGTGATCGGCTACGTCGCCACGAAGCCGGGATGGATCGAACACCTCTACGTCGACCCGGCCTGGACCCGCCGGGGCGTCGGCTCGTCACTGCTCGCCACGGCACGCGAACGACTCCACGGCGGCTGCGATCTCTGGACCTTCCAGGAGAACGCCCGGGCACGGGCTTTCTATGAGGCACACGGATTCGTGGCGGTTGGGTACACCGACGGCGATAACCAGGAGCAACAACCCGATGTGCGATACCGCTGGCAGCCTGGGGACCTCAGCTGACCGTGTCACCGATACAACGGCGGCCTCACGAGCTTGAACAGGTGTTGCCCTAACCGGCTACCGGGCCGGTCTTTCGATCCAGAACCAGAGGGGTTCCCCTCTTGCATCGGTGGTTTCCTGGGCTCAAGCTGGCGGGGTCCGCTCGGGACGAGGAAGGGAACAGCCATGAAGATCCAACGCACGATCGCCGTCGTGCTCACCATCGGCGCCCTTGGGGCTGGGAGCGCAGGGCTTGCCGACGCCGCCACGAAACGAAAGGCTCCGAAGGCCGGGGTGACCTGCAAGATCGCGAAGCTGGATAGTGCGACAGCCAGGCACACCGCCGTGGTGAGCGCGGGTGGCGTCACCGCCACCGATAACTGGGAGGCGGTCTCAGCCCTGTGTACCAACGAAAACATCACCGAATGGGATTTGTTCCGCGCGTCGACGCAGCTCAAACTCGTCGGCGGCAAGGGAGGAGCGAACAGGACCTCAGGGAAGGTCACCGGCAAGGTGACCCTCGACTACAGCTTCGGTGCGACACAAACTGCACAAGTCATGAATCTGGTCCCCAAGGACGGGACCTACTCGTGCGCCGACAAGATCTGCACCATCAACGCCAGTCTGATCAAGCCCGGCAAGCCCAACTCCATCATCGCCGTCCTCATCGGTCTCCTTGACACCGAACAGAGGAGCTTGACGATAAAATTCAACGACGTTGTGATATCAAGTTCAACGTAGTGAGCTCGGTTTGTCGCGCAACAGACGTGCCGAGATCGGTCCCCGCCGGAGTCATCCGGGTCCCGATCACGGGAAGACCTGTTCGCCCCTCGCCGGTTGGATGATCCGGCGCTCGGTGATGATCGCGGTCACGAGGTCGGCGGGGGTCACGTCGAAAGCCGGGTTCCATGCGCGTGCACCGTGGGGCGCAGTTCGTATGCCTGCATAGGACAGCACCTCTTCGGGAGAGCGTTCCTCGATTTCGACCGAGTTGCCGTCCGGCGTGTCCGGGTCAAGGGTCGATTCCGGCGCCGCCACGATGAACGGGATCCCCGCTCGCGCCGCCGCCAGCGCGAGGGGATAGGAGCCGATCTTGTTGCACACGTCGCCGTTGGCGGCAACGCGGTCGGCGCCGATGATCACGCAGTCGACGAGGCCGAGTCGGATCGCGGATGCTCCGGCGCTGTCAAGGGTGATCCGGTAGTCGATGCCCATGGCGGCGAGCTCGTATGCCGTGAGCCGAGCGCCCTGGAGGAGCGGGCGGGTTTCATCGGCCATCACCGATTCGAGGCGGCCCGTTTCGTGAAGCGCTCGTACGATTCCGAGCGCGGTACCCCAGCTCACACAGGCGAGTCCGCCGGCGTTGCAATGCGTGTGCACGCGAACCTTCGAAAGTCCGGTCACCTCCGTCACGAAGGCAGCTCCGCGGCGGCCGAGAGCCTCCTGCGTTCGCACGTCTTCTTCGAGGATCTCAACCGCCGCGGTAACCACGGCCGCGGAACCGGTGTCGATGGTCGGTCGGATCCGAGCCACGGCCCACGAGAGGTTCACGGCGGTGGGTCGTGCGACGGCGAGTGCGTCGGCGTCGGCGTGCACCCGGGAGCGGTCGGCGTCGCCTCGCTCGTCGGCGGCAAGGCTGGCGATCGCCACCCCGAGCGCCCCGGCGACCCCTATGGCCGGAGCTCCCCGCACGGCGAGTCGCTTGATGGCGTCGATCATGGCGTCCACGGTGTCGATCCGGGTGAGCACCAACGTGCCCGGGAGCCTGGTCTGGTCGATGATGACGGCGTGGTCACCCAGCCAATCGATGGTGCGGGGGAGCGCAACGGTCATGAGGTCCATTGTGGTGGAACTCTCATGTTCGGCCCGTACAGTCTCCCCGTGGTCACGAAACCCACCAAGAGAGTGCGTGCTGCGGCCCTCGGCGTGGCCATCGTTCTCGCTGCCCCATCGGGAGGCGATGCGAATGCAGCCAAGGCCTCGACGCCACTCCGAACCCGTTTCGAACCGGTCGCACGCTCGTCATCCCCCACGGTGGCGGCGACGGCCTCTACCCCGAGAACACGATGTACGCCTACGACAAGACGATGGCGATGGGGGCGGATGTGATCGACGTCGACGTCCGCAAGAGCAGCGACGGTGTGCTGATCGCGTTCCACGATCCGACCACGACGCGAATCACCGGCACAGCCCGGACGGTCAAGGCGTCGACTTTCGCCGAACTCTCGAAGCTCGACGCCGGATGGTCCTTCACCAAGGGAAAGACCAACCCGTTCCGGAACAAGGGCATCGGGATCCCGTCGCTCGAGTCGATCCTGAAGCGGTTTCCGACCGCCTTGCTATCGCTCGACCTGAAGGACGAATCGACCGACCTGAACGCGCCCCTCTGCTCGCTGCTCACCCGCTTCCGCCGAACGAATGATGTCTTCGTCGGGTCGAACAGCGACAGCCAGATCCTGGCGTTCCGCAAGGTGTGCCCCGACGTGCGAACGAGCGCCACGATGGTCGATGTCTATGCCTCGCAGAGTGCGCGAGCGACCAACGACCCGAACTTCGTTCCTGCGGTCTCCGTCGACCAACCGCCCTACCGAATGGGGGGTCGAACGCTCGTCGACCGAGAATCACTCGACTGGGCCCACGCCAACGGAATCGCCATTCTCACGTGGGTCGTGAACGACACGAAGTCCCTCCAGCACCTCGTCGACATCGGGGTCGATGGCATCTACACCTCCTACCCCGATCGCCTCCTCAAGATCCTCGGTAGAGGGCCCGCTCCGAAGCCGTAAGCCCACCTATCGAATCCCAGTGCGCGCCTAGATCAACGCGTCCTCCCGGCGCCCGATCGGCGTAGGGATCATCTCCATCGCCGGAGCCGACAGACCCGCTTCGCCGTCGATGTCGATCGTTGGCAGCAGTCGGTCGAGCCACTTTGGAATCCACCAGTTGGCGTTCCCCATGAGCTTCATCGTGGCCGGCACGAGGATCATCCGGACGATCGTGGCGTCTACGAAGATTGCTGTGGCGAGGCCCAGGCCCATCATCTTGGTGACCGGGTCGTGGCTGAGCACGAAGCCGAGGAACACCGCGATCATGATGAGAGCAGCCGACGTGATCACCTTGGCGGTGCTGGCAATGCCGTGGAGCACCGAGGAGTCGTTGTCGCCGGTGACGAGATACTCCTCACGGACCCGGGAGAGTAGGAACACCTCATAGTCCATGGAGAGCCCGAAGAGGATGGCGAACATGAACATCGGGATGAACGCCACCACGGGGATAGTGGATTCGAGTCCGATGATGTCCTTGCCCCATCCCCATTGAAAGACCATCACCAAAACGCCGTATGCCGACCCGATGCTGAGCAGGTTCATCAGCGCGGCCTTCAGCGGTACGACGACGGAACGGAACACGAGGATCAGGAGAAGGAACGAGAGCAGGACCACGGCGGCGATGAACGCCGGCAGCCGATCGGTGACCCGGTTCCCGAGGTCGGAGAACGTCGCCGTCTGGCCGCCGATGTGAGCGGTCGCCGGACTGCTGCCGAGCACGCTCGGGAACACATCGGCGCGAAGCCGTTCGATGGTGGCGATGGTCGTGTCGTCTTGTGGCGCGGACGTCGGGAAGACGACGAGCGTTGCCACGCCGGCCTTCGCGTTCACGTCGGCCGGAGGCACGCCAGCGACACCACGGTCGGCGGCAATCGCGGAGCGGAGCGGTTCGATGACGGTCGCGTCCTTGGAGATGTCGACGGCAACGAGAAGCGGACCGTTGATGCCAGGTCCGAAACCCTTCGCGACGAGATCGAAGGCGCGACGTTCCGTGCTGCTCGTCGGAAGTGAACCCTCGTCGGGGAAACCGAGACGAAGGGAGAGCACCGGTGCGGTGACGGCAAGGAGAAGAACTGTTGTGCCGACGGCATAGCGCCATGCATTGGTCGCGACGTGCGCTCCCCAGCGTTCCCAACGGGGACTGATGCCTGCGGGCTTGGCGGCTCGCCGACGGGAGAGTCGCAAGCCGTTGACCCGGTGTCCGGCGAGACCGAGGAATGCCGGCAGGAGGGTCACGGACGCCGTCACCATGAGGAGCACTGTCACGGCGATCGCCACGCCCGCCGCGGTCATGAACGGAATACCGGCAACGCCCAGCCCGAGGATCGCGATCATGACGGTGCCGCCGGCGAAGATCACCGCTTGGCCGGCGGTCGCGTTCGACCGGCCGACCGACTCTTCGATCGTCATCCCGCGGGCGAGAAACTCGCGGTGTCGCGTGACGAGGAACAGCGCGTAGTCGATGCCGACGCCAAGTCCCACCATGCTGGCGATCTGCGGCGCCCAACTCGGGATGTCGATCACGTAGGTGATGAGCGACATCGAGCTGACGCCGAGTGCCAGTCCGAAGATCGCCAGGCCGATTGGGAGCCCCATCGCAATGAGCGACCCGAACGCCAGGAGCAAGATGATGACTGCGGCGATCAGACCGAAGATTTCGCCGGATCCGGAGCCATCGGATTCGAACGAGAAGAAGAGGTCGCCACCCAACTCGATGTCCAGCGGTGAACCCCTTCGGAGCTTCTCGGCTGCTGCCTTGAGGTTGTCGAGATCGTTCACGCTGAGTTCGTCGAGCAGCGCATACTGCACCCGAACCACCGCAATGCGTCCGTCCGACGAAATCGATCCGCTGCCCGCCGCCGCGGCCCCTGCGGCCAGAGCTGAGGAGGGATCGCTCGTGCCGAGCACGTTGGGCAACTTGCCGAGCGCGGTCTGCACGTCGGTAAGTGCCGCTCGTGCTTTCGCGGATTCGAAGAACGTTTCGCCACTCGCCCGAGGCGTTAGGACCACCTGAGCCGTTGGGCCCGCCGCTTCAGACTGCGCCGACGTGAGCAGATCGAGCGCTTTGCTCGAGTCGAGACCGGGTGCGTCGAAGGAGTCCTCCAGCTCGCGCCCGAACGTGGCTGAAGCTCCGACCACCACGATCGCCATGACCAACCACGCGCCGATGACTCGCCACGGGCGCCGTGCCGCAAATCGGCCGAATCGATACAGAGCATGAGACATAGCGTTTCCTCCTGGGCGGAGCGATGCGCATTGCGTCGCCCGTGTGGCGCCACGGACGGACGTCCGCCGGAACCCTGGAGGTAGCGTGACTGGTAGGCGTCGAACAAGCATCGGTGGAACGGTCGGAGTTCGACTGGCCGATCGCCTGAGCGACGGACCGTACTTTCGGCCGATCCCAGCCGATGGACCGGTCCGTATGCTGGTCACGTGGTGCGCGAATCGGTCCGCCAGTTGCTGGCCGAGCCGCGCGGGCCGAACCCTCCTCGGCGGGTCTGGCGTGACTGGTTGATCGTTGGGGCGTTCGTCCCCGCCTCGATCGTCGAAGTCGTTCTTCGTGGCGACCTCGGCTGGAAGCCGGTGGCGTTCGTGCTCGGCGTCGTTCCGATCGTTGCGCTTCTGTGGCGTCGCACAAATCCGCTCGCCGTTACTGCGGTGGCGTTTGCCGCGCATGCGGCGAGCGAAGCGTTCGTGCCGTTGGGGGCTGCGCACTCCGGGCTGTTGTACACGTCGGCGGCCATGATCCTGGTGCCTTACGCGCTGACCCGCTGGGGCTCAGGACGCGAGGTCGCCCTCGGCCTGGCCATCATCATGGCCGGACATCTTCCGAACGGCCCCTCGGCCGTCGACACGCTGAGCGATATTGCCGGCGTGATCGTGGTGCTGTTGTTTCCTGCTGCTGTCGGAGCGGCAATGCGTTACCGGACGAGCGCGAAGGTGCGCGAGGTCGATCAGATCAAAATGCGCGAACGCGAGCAGCTGGCCCGAGAACTTCATGACACGGTTGCGCACCATGTCTCGGCCATCATCATTCAGGCTCAGGCAGGTAGCGCGGTTGTCTCGAGCAACCCGGTCGCCGCGGCGAACGTGCTTGCCGCCATCGAAGAGGAGGCCACGAAGACCCTGTCGGAGATGCGCACGATGGTCGGGGCGCTCCGTCAGGGAGAGGCCGCTGAACTCAGTCCGCAACGCAGTGTCTCCGACATCACCGCATTGGCGCGGGGTGCTGGTCAGTCGCCGACGGTGGACGTTCGGCTCTCCGGAGCGCTTGGCGACCTTCGTCCTTCGCTCGGCGCTGCGCTCTATCGGCTCGCCCAGGAATCGGTCACGAACGCGATCCGACACGCTCGCCATGCCACCCGCATCGATGTGTCGGTGACCGCCGATGACGAATGTGTTCGGCTGGTTGTCCGCGATGACGGCGATCCGAGCCCCCTTGGGGCCGGGGCCGCCGCTGGTTTCGGAATGATCGGGATGGCCGAGCGGGTGAAGCTTCTTGGAGGCACGTTCGAGGCCGGTCCGGGCTCGGATCGTGGGTGGACGACGACGGCTGTGCTGCCGCTAACGGGTGTGACTTCGTGACGATACGTGTGCTTATCGCCGACGATCAGCATCTGATTCGCACCGGTCTGAAGATGATTCTCGAGGCACAACCCGACATTGACGTTGTCGGCGAAGCGGTGAACGGTCGTGAAGCGGTCGCGATGGCCCAAGAGCTTCGACCGGACGTGTGTCTGTTCGACATTCGCATGCCGGAGATGGACGGCATCGAAGCGACCAGGATCCTGGCCGGTCCCGGGGTTGTCGACCCTATGGCGATCGTCATCATCACCACCTTCGACCTCGACGAATACGTACACGGCGCCCTGAAGGCCGGCGCTCGCGGGTTTCTGCTGAAAGATGCCGGGCCTGCGCTCCTGGTCCAGGCGGTGCATGCGGCAGCGAACGGCGATGCACTGATCGCCCCGAACGTCACCGTCCGACTCCTCGCCGCATTCTCCGGTCAACGTCCCAAGACGCCTCCCGTGCAGCCCATCGACAGCCTGACCGAGCGCGAGGAGGAGGTCCTGGTCACGGTGGCGAAGGGCCGAACCAACGCCGAGATCGCCGAGGAACTCCACATCAGTCTCAGCACAGCGAAGACCCACGTCGCCAGCCTGATGTCAAAGCTCAGCGCCCGCAACCGCGTCGAAATCGCTATGTGGGCGTATGAAACCGATCGAGTGCAGAACTAGTGGCCTGATTCGCTCAGGATGGCTCCCACACCTTCGTTTCGGGATCGAACTGGATGCACGGGAAGCTGTCGTCGGACGCTCCGCGAGCGGAGCGGACCCCGAACCCCATCGGGTTCTCGGTCGCTGCTCAGCTTGGCGCTTCGCTCGCTGACAGGGCGCGGTGGTAATGATGAGGGCATGGAGTTCGAAACCCTCATCTACGACGTCGATCCGGCCAGCCACGTGGCGACCATCACCCTGAACCGGCCGGCCCAGTTCAACGCGCTGAATCTCGCGATGGCGAGGGAGCTGTGCCAGGTCACGATCAGTGCCGACGAGGACCCGGGCGTGCGATGTGTCGTGCTGACCGGCAACGGCAAGGCGTTCTTCGCGGGCGGTGACCTGAGCACGTTCGAAGCCGCCGGTGACGGCCGGGGCGCCCTGCTGAAGGAGATGACGACGTACTTCCACTCGGCGATCTCGCGCCTGTCCCGCATGGACGCGCCCGTCATCGCCAAGATCAATGGGGTCGCCGCCGGGGCCGGGTTCTCCACGATGCTCGCCTGCGATCTGGCGATCGCCGTCTCGAGCGCAAAGTTCACGATGGCCTACACCCGTTCCGGTCTCACTCCCGATGGCTCGTCGACGTGGTTCCTGCCCCGCACCGTTGGTCTGCGCCGGGCCCAGGAGCTCACCCTGACCAACCGGACGCTGACGGCCGACGAAGCCCTCGACTGGGGTCTGCTGACCCGGGTCGTGGCCGACGACGCGCTCCACGCCGAGGTCGCCACGCTGGCAGCGTCGCTGGCTTGCGGACCGACGAAGACGCTGGGTGGGGCCAAACGCCTCCTCCGTGACTCTGCCGACCAGGGCCTCGAGTCGCAGATGGAGATGGAGGCCCGGGCCATTGCTGCTTCCTCGCTCACCGTCGACGGTCGCGAAGGTGTTGCCGCGTTCCTCGGCAAACGCGCCGCAGTGTACGAGGGCCGATAGGCCTCCGTGGAACCTGTCGACCAATCAGGTCCGGGGACTTCGGCCGAAGGTGTCGGGTCCGTCACAACGCCATTGCAGCCACTAGCAGCGCCGCGTCCGCTGCATCACGCCGCGCCAGACGTGGGGATCCGGCGTTTGCGTCATCGCCGTGAGATCCCGATGATTCTTCTGTCAGTGCTCATCTCGATCGGCGCGTTCGTCTACTGGGTCTCATTGATCCAATCCGACAAGGAAGTGACGGGGCTGGCGGCACTTGTGCCGTTCATTCTCATCGCTCCTTTCGTTCTCGCCGTGCTGATCAGGTTCAACTACTGGCAGGTGATCGGCGACGCCGTTGAGGTAACGGAGAACCAATTCGGCGACCTTTTCGCGCAGTACCGCGACGTGGCCGCGGAGATGGGGATGGAGAAGTTGCCCCGGCTGTACCTGGCCAACGGAAATGGTGTCCTCAATGCGTTCGCCGCGAAGTGCACGGTTCGGCGCAGCTTCGTGGTCATCTACTCCGACCTGCTCGACCTGATGTACGAGCACGGCGACGTGAACGGCGTGCGGTTCATCCTCGCCCACGAACTCGGCCACGTGAAGCTCAACCACGTGGCGATATGGCGTTTCGTGGTCAACGTGATCCCGGACTACCTGTGGATCGGCCGTTCGTTGACCCGTGCGCAGGAATACAGCGCCGATCGGTGCGCCATGCACTACGCCCCCGAAGGTGCGCCGTCGATGATGGCGCTCTATGCCGGCAAGCGGATGTATCGACGCGTCGATCTCGTTGCCTACTTCGCGTCGTTCGACGATCACAAGATCGGGTTCTGGGCCCGTGCGTCGAATCTGGTGTCGACGCATCCGCAGGGACATCGGCGGATGCGGGCGCTGTGGGCGATGCAGTCCGAGGGCTTGGACCATCACGGCAAGATGTTGTGATGGGCGGCCCGGCAAGGATCGAGCAGGGTCTCGACCATCACGGCAAGATGCTGTGAGCGCAACGCCGGCGAACGTTCCCTCAATGCATGAGGGTAGAGAGCCGCAACGAGTGGCGATCACCGCCGCAGCGTCAGGAATCGGGC
>JANOHI010000398.1:0-3256 GCA_031406385.1 Acidimicrobiia bacterium | reverse complement strand
CCGGGATTCGCGCCGGCGGGAATGGAAGCTGTGCCATGGTTCGGGGGTCGATCGACGAGAACGAAGCGAGAGTTTCGATGAGCATCCATCAGCCTGAACGTCATCACCTGGACCGGGTCGGGTGGTTGCGTGCCGCCGTTCTTGGAGCGAACGACGGGCTGATCTCCACATCGAGTCTCCTCACGGGAATCATCGCCAGCGCCGCGACCCGGTCGACGGTGATCCTCACCGGATTCGCCGGGCTCTGCGCTGGTTCCCTCTCGATGGCGGCGGGCGAATACGTCTCCGTGTCGGCGCAGGCCGACGCCGAGGCCGCCGAAACCGAACGTGAGCGCCGTGAGTTGGCCACCGATCCCGACGCGGAGCTGGCGGAGCTCACGGCGATCTACATCGGGCGTGGCGTGAGCCCTTCCGTCGCCGCGCAAGTAGCGGAGGATCTGCATCGATCTGGTGCGCTCGAAGCGCACCTCCGTGATGAGCTCGGACTCAGCGAGCACGGGGCCGCTCGTCCCCTTCAGGCCGCGCTCGCGTCGGCCGGAGCATTTGCCTGTGGGGCACTCGCCCCGGTCATCGTCGCCCTCGCCGCCCCGCGAGGCGTGGCGCTGGCACTGGTGGTCGCGGTCACGGTGCTCGCCCTAGGAGTTCTCGGTGTCGCCGGTGCGCGCCTGGGCGGCGCGCCGTGGCCACGGCCCACGTTGCGGGTGCTTGTTGCCGGCATAACCGCGATGGCCGTCACCGCCGTCGTCGGTCGGATCGTCGGTACGGCGATCTGACCCGTCAAGAACGGTTGGAGGGTTGGACTGATGTTTCGTCGGTCGGTGCCGGGGAGAGCTACGCCAACGATCGTGTCGATTCGTCTGGTCGCACGGACGGCATCCAGACATCGGCGAGCAACTCGAACGATCTCACCCGGTCTGCTTGTCGATGGGTCGCAGTGGTGACCATCAGCTCGTTGACGCCGTAACGCCCCACAAGGTCGGTCAGCTGCGAGCGGACGTCGGCGGGGGTGCCGAGCACTGCGCTGGCCAGTCGGCTGTCGAGGAATGCCCGTTCCTCGGAGGTGAGCGCCGCTCCGTCGGCCTCCTCTGGCGTCGGCATCGGACCCGGGCGACCTTGGCGGAGCCGGAGGAACCCAAGCGCGCTTGCACCGGCGAGGAAGCGAGCTTCTTCGAACGAGGGGGCGCAGAGCACCTGCACACCGATCATGGCGAAAGGCGTCTGCCGCCACTCCGAGGGACGGAAGTTGTTGCGGTAGAGCTCCAGTGCTTGCACCGTGCCCCCCATGCCGAAGTGATGGGCAAAGGAGAAGGGCCACCCAAGCTGCCCGGCGACCTGGGCGCCCCAATCGCTGCTGCCGAGCATCCACAGGCTCGGCATGTTTCCTGCGCCGGGGACCGCTGATAAGCGCGCGTAGGGGTGACTGGGTTCGAAAGAACCGCGGAAGAACCCGATCAGGTCGGCGAGTCGGGCAATGAAGTCTTCCGACTCCTGCAGGCGGCCTCCCCGTAGAGCGCGCGCAGTGAGGCCGTCGGTGCCCGGTGCGCGGCCAAGGCCGAGGTCGATCCGGCCCGGGTGAATTGCCTCGAGCATGCCGAACTGCTCGGCGATGGCGAGAGGAGCATGGTTGGGCAGCATCACCCCGCCCGATCCCAGTCGAATCGTCGTGGTTGCCATGGCCAGGTGGGCGAGCAGCACGGCTGGTGACGACGATGCGACACCAGGCATGCCATGGTGCTCGGCCACCCAATGCCGGTGATAGCCCAACGCCTCGAGGCGGCGCGACAGGTCGATGGAGTTCCGCAAGGCGTCGCCGACGCTGGAGCCCGACGCCACCGGGGCGAGGTCGAGCACGGAAAGGCGGGGGAGTGGTTCAGCAGCGGCGGACGAGGTCACCGTCCCAGCCTGTCAGCTTCCCGGCTCTTCGCGGGACTGGCCGACGCCGTCGTCGCGTGGACGTGACCGACAACGCGTTGGACCGGAGGACGACGTCGCCACGCCGTACATGATGTCGCTCTCCGGTCCGCGGGCGGTGGGCTCAGCCTGCTGGTGGCGCCGCGGTCGTCTGGTCGAGCGGTGCCATGTAGAACCACACGGCGAACGGTGCACCGCCGGCCTTCATCGCCTCGCGGGCCCGCATGAGGAGCTTTCCACCTTCAGTTTTCTCCAGGAACCAGCGTTCGAGTGCCCACCCGCTCCCCACGCGGTCAACCGTCGATCCGGGAAGGGAAATTGCGGCTTCGCAGTAATACGTGCGCAGATCAATCGACAGCTGGGCCGGATCGGCCGGCAAACCGGCTTCCTTCCACGGCGTTCCCGTGGCGATCCGATCGAGTGCCCGAAACGCCTCAGGAATCTGTTCAAGCGTAAGAACGCGGCCGAAGTTCGTGCGCTCGGCGTTGGTCGAAAGGGTTCGCTCGTAGGCACCCCGTAGCGCCGTTGCCTCATCGACCGCGGCAAGCTCGGCGGGGTTGAAGCGGGGCGGCAGCGCACACGAGATATGCTCGCTGCCCTCGTCGACGAGGACCTCCGGGAAGTCGACGATCACCGGCCCAGACTCACGGTCAAGCAATGCGAGGCCAGCCTGGAGGACCCTTGCCTGAAGGGCCGCATCCGAAGGCCGACCGAGCGGGCGGCCGAGAGGAAAGTCACAGAAGAGCGTACGAGGCGCGAACATCCGCTCGGCCTGCTCCCGGATCGACGCCAGCGCGATCGTGGCGAATCCGAGTCCTTCGAAGACGTGGGCGAGCGTACACACGGTACGCGTGCAGAGCGGTCAGACCGGTGTGAGGAGGATCACATCGACGCCGTCGCGTCGGAGTTCCTCGGCGGCGGCCGGGCCGCTGTCGAGTCGTAGTGCCGTCATCGTCTCGTCCTGATTGCCGGTGAACGACACATGACGCGGAGCGACTCGTCCGATGACGCCCGCAGCGGCGAACTCGCGAAGGCGATCGATCGGGTACACCACGTTGTAGTCGTTCGAGAATCCGACCCGGTCGAAGTTGGGGCTCCAGTGCCCCATCCGGATGTCCGTCCGCTCACCGTCGAGCATCCGGTAGCTGGTGTCGCGGGCCGTGAACGCATCCTGGCCGTGATGGTGGAGTCCCGCCGTGGTGACGATGGCAACCGTGCAGTCCGAGAGCTTCGGTGGTCGAACGAAGAAGTGCTCGGTGAACACGGGCACGGGGATCGCCGCGACGGGGTTTGTAGATCGTCATCTAACGCGCTACGAAAATTTCACCGAAGATCATATTCGCCC
>JANOHI010000392.1:0-1296 GCA_031406385.1 Acidimicrobiia bacterium | reverse complement strand
ACATCGGCGACCTCGAACCCGATGAGCTCCCCGACCTCTGGGATTTCGTCGACGATCTTGAGGCGGGCCGTCGTATCTCCCAGCCGCGACTTCGGCACCGGTTCCAGCGCGACATCGTCGGCCTCGACCGCTCGGTCCACTCGCTCATTGGCGAGGGGGAGCACGTCTGGTTCGATCTGGAGGATCGGACCCTCCCCGCCGTCACCGTTCTCGGCGCGCTCTACGCCGCCGCCTCGCTTCCGGTGGAGACGCATCCGAACGTCTTCCGGGTGATGCGCAAGGCCATGCTGTGGGAGCACAAGCTCGACGCCGACTTCGTTGCCCATCTTCTCGGTGACGACGCGGCGTTCTCCCGGTGGCGCTCGCTGCCCACCGACCACCGGTGGGCGCTCAAGCTGCTCGGCTTTGGGCCCAATGACTCACCGACCCGCGACCTCATCCAGGCGGCGTTTCGTGACGCTGTTTCGAGGGCGCACCCCGATCGCGGTGGCGACCGGGATGACGCCGGTCAGCGGATCGTCGAGCTGACGCAGGCACGCCGACTGCTCTTCGCCTGAGGCCCCCTCCACAAAACACGTGTTCTCCGTCGTGCGTATCATTCGCAGATGCCCACGACCACGTCCCCAACACAGGGCAAAGCGGCGGGCCTTGTCCTGTTCCCGAGCGCCGGGACCGATGCCTCGTTCAGCGCAATGGTTGCGATCGATGAGCGGATCAGCCATGGCGAGCGAGCGTTGCCCGTGCGGCGCGTCGACTTCCCGTACCGCCTCGCCGGTCGCCGTATTCCCGACCGCACGCCAGTGATGGTGAACGCCGTGGTGGAAGCGACGACGGCGATGGCGAAGTCCCTCAAGGTGGGCACCGATCGAATTCTCGTCGGTGGCCGGTCGATGGGTGGTCGCATGGCGTCGTATGCGGTCGCGGAGGGTCTGGCCGTTGCCGGGCTCATCCTCGTCGCGTACCCCCTTCACCCACCCGGCCACTTCAACGAGGACCGCGATGGGCATTTCCCGCATATCACCGTCCCGACACTGTTCGTGTCCGGTGCCCACGACGCCTTCGCATCGGCCGAGGAACTGGCCGAGTCGGCCAAGAAGATCCGCGGCAGGGTTGTGATGAAGTTCGTCGAGGGGAATCGACGGACCGGCGGCCACGCGCTCTACGGCCAGGATGAGCTCGTTGCCGCGCTCGTTGCCGCATGGGTCCGACGCCGCTGACCGATGGTCAGGCTGTCGCCGGCGTCTTGGTGCCCGCTGGGGTCGCCGTCGGGTGAGGAGTGGGTGACGACGCGTCGAC
>JANOHI010000390.1:0-2599 GCA_031406385.1 Acidimicrobiia bacterium | reverse complement strand
CATAGAACGTCACCGATCTTTGTGAGCTCAGTGCCGAAGGACTGCGTGACGCCACTGACCCGAAGCTGCGCGGTGCGTAGGCGACCGGCGTGAACTGGCCGAGTCTGCATTGACACAGAGTTCACACGGCTATCCCGGGCTCGACCTGCCTGGTTGCTACTCTTATTCTTTCGGCCTTCACCAGGAGAACCGCTGTGTATCTGACCCTTCCGCTCGTCATTCTGTATGTGCTCTCCTCGATCGCGCTCGTCGTGCTCGTGCTGTTGCACAGTGGAAAGGGTGGAGGTCTGTCAGACATGTTCGGTGGAGGCATGGGCGCAGCCGCTGCGGGCTCGACGGTTGTCGAGCGGAACCTGACCCGGATGACCGTCCTCGTGTCGCTCGTCTGGATCTTCCTCACCGTGGCACTTGCCGTCCGGCTCTAGGGACACCCGCCCCTTCTGTCAGTACCGTTTGCGCGTGACCAGCACAGACATCTCCGGACCCGTCCGGAACAATCCCCTTTCCAACTAAACACTCGAAGGACCTCTCCCTTGCGTACTCGCCATTCTCTTGCGATCGGTGTCACGGCCCTCGCCGTTCTCGCCGGTGTCGTTCCGACCGCAACCGCCGCCACCAAGAAGCCCAAGCAGGTCTTCATCGACCTGCAGAACTTCGCCGCCGGTGAGCCTGACCATATCGATCCGGCCCTCACGTCAACGCTCACCGGCGCCCAGGTCGCCGTGCTGATGTACGACTCGCTGACCGACACCGACGCGACCGGCGCCCTTGTCCCTTCGGCCGCCACCAAGTGGACCTCCGCCGACAACGGCAAGACGTGGGTGTTCACCATCCGCAAGGCGAAGTTCTCCAACGGCGAGCCGGTACTTCCGTCGAGCTTCGTGCGAGGCTGGATCCGGGCGACAGACTCGAAGCTCGCTTCGGAGGTGGCCTACCACAGCTACATCATCGATGGCTTCCAGGACTGGAACGAAGGCAAAGGCCCGGCGCCCACCAGCGTCGTCGCCGATGACAAGAAGATGACGCTCACCGTCACGATGAAGAACCCGTTTTCCGGCTTCCCGTCGGTCGTCTCGCACTCGGTGTTTTCGCCGATTCCGAAGAGCATGGCCACGGCCGACGCCAAGGCCGAGGAAAAAGGCACGACGCTTGTCGGTAATGGCCCCTACAAATTGAAGCAAGCCATCTCCAAGCAGGCCGGCGGACAGGTGACCCTCGTTCGCAACCCGCTGTTCTGGGGCAAGAAGGCCACGCTCGACGAGATCCAGTTCAAGATAACCAAGGACGTCAACGCCGCCTACAATCTCTTCGAATCGGGCCAAGGCCTGTCAGCCGCAGTTCCGGCTGGCCGTTACAAGGAGGCCGCCGCCAAGTACGGCGAAGCCGGTCTCGGTACGGTCCTCGGAACCGATTTCTGGAGCTTCAATTGGGAAGACCCGATCGTGGGCGGCCCGAAGAACGTCCTGCTCCGCAAGGCCATCGTCCAGGCGATCGACCGGGCCCAGATCTCCGAGCAGATCTACCAGGGCCAGCGCAAGCCGACCGATCAGGTGGTCCCGAAAGGGATCCCGGGCTACCGCACCGGCCTCGGCCTGGGCGTCGCCCGAAACGTGGACGGCGCCAAGAAGGACTTTGCCGCCTGGCAGGCCGCCGGCAACAAGCTCGAATCGCCGATTCGCCTGAGCTACAACGAGGGTGCGAACTGGGACAAGGTATCCACGATCATGGTCGGCAACCTGAAAGACGTTGGGATCGACGCCAAGCTCGATCCGTTCCCCGCCGACGGCACGTACTTCACCAAGATGCGTAAGGGCGGAGGACAGATCATCCGTCTTGGCTGGTTCGCCGATTTCCCGCTCTACGACAACTTCATGTTCTCGCTCCTCCACAAGTCCGCGATCGACGGCGATAACACTCCTCGGTACAACAGCGACGCATTCTCGTCGCTCGTCGACAAGGCCCGCACCACGGTCGATGTCACTGCCTCCAGCAACATCTATGCCGAGGCCGAGAAGCTTGCGCTGACCACGGATGTTGTCATCATGCCGACCGTGAACCGTGCCAGCAACTCGGTGTTCTCGACCAAGGTTCAGAACGTGAAGCTCACGCCGCTGGGCTTCTTCAACTACAACGAGTTCGTCATCACGGCGTGACGAACCCCTGACGATGGGTGACGGGGGCCCGCGAGGGTCCCCGTCACGCGTTCTAGGTTCACCTCGACTCATGGGCTCATACCTTCTCAAGCGCTTTGCATTCACGGTGTTTGTCGCGTGGGCCGCGCTCACGATCATGTTCCTGCTTCTCGTCGCCATGCCCGGCGACGCCGTCACGGCGAAGTCCGGCGAGAAGGCACTCGGAGCCGGTATCGAGAACAACATCCGGGTGAAGTACGGACTCGACAAGCCGCTCATTGTCCAGTACGGCAAGTTCTTCGGCAATCTTGTCCAGGGCGACCTGGGATATTCGATCAAGAACGACCGGTCGGTGAACACCGACTTCAAGGAGACGTTCAAGACGAGCGGTCGCCTGCTGATCTGGGGCGGCATCGTGCAAATCGGCGGATCGCTCTTGCTGGGCTTCATCTCGGCAGCGCGCAAGG
>JANOHI010000385.1:0-1050 GCA_031406385.1 Acidimicrobiia bacterium | reverse complement strand
CAGGCCCGCGGCCGCGACGAAACCCATAGCGATACTGCGGTTCGACACTCTCGGTGTTGTGTGCCGCATCACTGCGCCCTCCCTCCAGGTATTTGTTGATGACGTTTTCAATCATCGACTCGGCGCGTGGCGATGCCATCCGGTTCATCTACGGAATGAAGCTGCGGCCGAGTACGGAGCAACGGCAGCGCTCAGCTGTCCGGTTTTCTGCGCAGCGATGACCGCAGCGAGCCCGAACGACACCTAACGATGCCTGCGAATGCCAAGCGATCCCGTGGCTTCCGTCCTGAACGTCCCGTCGGCATGTCGCGGCCGGCGTTCATGGATCAGCGAATTGGCGGGTCGTTCGGGGAACGATGCTCGGCATGCTCCGGTGCGTTGCCGCGGCGCGCAGTGTCGTCGGAGCCGTCACGGCGACGCACCGTGCGATGGGAGTCCTGGCTCATGTCGGAGTGGTTCATGTCGGAGTGGTCGTTGCCTCCGTGGTTCATGCCGCCCATCATGAGCGCCATCATTGCGGTGCAGGCCACCGCAAAGCCGATGGACCCGATCCCGACTGCTCCGGACGCGAAGAGGGCGACGGCGATGACGAGCATGGGGACGCAGCAAGCCATCATCATCCAACCGTGCCCGCCGCGACGGGGTCGCCTGCCGCCCGGCGGGGGTGGCTGTTGAATCGGGCGTGATGGAGTGTCAGCCATTTCGACCTCGCAGCGAGGATGGGACATGGCCGAGACGTTGGTACAGCGGACAGTGTCCGAGAGCGCCAGTGACGACGAGGTCGAGACCGGCGACGGCGAGGAGGACCTCGAGGATCACCGCGATTGCCGATGTTGCTGAGGTGAGGAGCACCACGCCAGCGATGATTGCGGCCAAACCAATGATGATCCGGCCGGCCCGCTCCACCGGTGTGATGTTGACCGACAACTTCCGGTGGGATCGACCGCCAATTCGGGGGGTATGTTCACCGCTTGGTTGGTGTTCGGTGTAGTTCATGTTGGAGTCCTTCCGTGTCGTGCATCGGTTGGCGCCTATCGTCGTCGGCATCGG
>JANOHI010000381.1:0-3831 GCA_031406385.1 Acidimicrobiia bacterium | reverse complement strand
CGCCGCCCGTACAGGCTGGTGGTGACGGTGAGTCGGCCTGTAGGCGGGGTTCTGTCCGGGCCGCACCGAAATGCGGCCTTGGGTAGCCATCCATCTGCGCGGTCCACCTGGAAGAGCCAACACCGAGGTGCCGGTGGGCGGGCCGCCCGTCTCTTCCGTTTCGACCTTGCTCCGGGTGGGGTTTACCGAGCCGTCCAGTCACCTGGACGCTGGTGCGCTCTTACCGCACCGTTTCACCCTTGCCTGATCCTGCCGCCTGAGCGGCAGGCCATCGGCGGTCTGCTTTCTGTTGCACTTTCCTGCGAGTCACCTCGACTGGCCGTTAGCCAGCACCCTGCCCTATGGAGCCCCGACCTTCCTCAGCCCGGACACCCGGCGAACCGGACATCCGAACCGCGACTACCCAGCCGACTCACCGTCTCCCTGCAGTCTCGCAGACGCGGCCAACGCCGCGCAGACCCAGCCAACGCCGCGCCGACCACGAACCGGGTCAGCGCAGCCCGGTTGCACCTCTCCGCAGATCGGCGCCGATCATCCACACATCGCCCGATTTTCGGCATGAAACCGACGAAGTGGGTTGATGTGTGCGTCGGTGCCCCCGATCTGCGTGCCAGCGAGCCGGCACCATCGTCTCCGACCGGTTGAAGGGATGCTGAGAGAGTGTCGATGGACTAGGTGCCCAACCCGGTCAGGATCTTCTCGTGACTTCCGCTCCCATTTCCGCTCGACGCGCCGCTCTCGGCGGGCTCCTTGCCTCGGCGTGCGGCCTTGGCGTCGGCGAGTTCGTCGCCGGCATGATCGGCGCGGGCGCGCCGGTTCGCCGGGTTGGTGATCGCGTCATCGACGGTGCCCCGCAGTGGTTGAAGACCTTTGCCATCGACCGCTTCGGCACGAACGACAAAGCTGTTCTGCTCGGCACCATCGTCGTGATCCTGGCCATCGGTGCACTTCTGGTCGGTCAGCTCGCGGCACGTCGATTCGTAGCCGCCGCCGTTGCGGTCGGCGTCGTCAGCGCGATCGGCATCGCCTTTGCGCTCTCCGGGCGTCTGCCCGAGAATCTCGACATCTGGCCGATCGTGACGGCCGGAGCGACGACCATCGGCGCGCTATGGCTGCTTGTCGGCCGGAACGCGGAGCACAATCACCCAGCGGCCACCCAAGGCCCGATCGACACGCTCCCGACCGGGCGCGCTGTCTCGATGGTCGACCGGCGGCAGTTCGCCACCATGGGCGCGGCCACTGCGGGCGTCGCGGTGTTGGCGACAACGATCGGGCGCCGTCTGCAGGGCGACCCCGAGGCCGTGGCCGTGCGGGCCACGCTCACCACCCCGAAGGCGACCGAGACGCTCGGTGCGGTGAATCCGAAGACCACCGTCGATGTGGTCGGGATGACGCCATGGCAGACCCCGACGTCGAACTTCTACCGGATCGACACCGCACTCGTCGTGCCTCGCATCAACGCCGAGAAGTGGAAGATGACGATCAAGGGACGGGTGAAGAACCCGCTCACGCTGACGTACAACGATCTGCTCAACCGTCCCCTCGTCGAGCACGACTGCACCCTGATGTGCGTGTCCAACGAGATCGGCGGCGAGCTCATCGGCAATGCCCGCTGGACCGGCGTTCGCCTCGCCGACGTTCTTCGTGAAGCCGAGATCGACACGATCGCGGCCGATCAGCTCTTCGTCACGTCGACCGACGGGTTCACTGCCGGCTTTCCCACGAAGATCGCCATGGACGGGCGAGAGGCGCTGATTGCCGTGGCCATGAACGGTGAACCGCTGCCGTTCAAGCATGGTTTTCCCGCTCGTCTCGTCATCCCGGGCATCTACGGATACGTCTCTGCGGTGAAGTGGCTCTCGTCGATCGAGGTGACCACGTTCGAGGAGAAGCAGGGCTACTGGGTCCCGCGCGGCTGGTCGGCGCTCGGCCCCATCAAGACGGGCTCACGCATCGACGTCATCGGGCTCAACAACCAACCGGTCGAGGGCAAGAACGCGATCGCCGGCGTGGCGTGGGATCAGCACACCGGCATCGCCAAGGTCGAGGTGCAGATCGACGACGCGCCGTGGCGTGAGGCGACACTCGCCGTCGACGGCGGCATCGACACGTGGCGTCAGTGGAAGCTCGAATGGAATGCTGAGCGGGGCAGCCACATCATCCGGGTGCGTGCCACCAACGCCAAAGGGCAGACGCAGACCGAAGAGCGTGCCGACGTCGCCCCCGACGGCGCCACGGGCTGGCACACCGTCAATGTGAACGTCTGACCGCCCGGCGCCCGGCGCCTCGCGACGGTTGGCCCGCACCGACGACGTCGCCGATCAGACTTCGTGTCGCCGCCCGCCCACGCCAAGAGAGCTCGGTGTTTGTCAGACTGCGGGGATGGTGACCTCACGCAAGAAGCCCGAGGCCGCGTCGCCGATCGACCGGCTCCGGGAGTTGTGCCTGGCGTTCCCCGAGACAAGCGAGCGGCTGAGTCACGGCGAGCCGACGTTCTTCATCCGGGAGAAGAAGACCTTCGTGACGTCCGTCGACGACCACCACGGCGACGGCGTGCTCGGGTTCTGGGCCGCCGCGCCGATGGGAGCGCAGGCCGAATGGATCTCCGACGCACCGGAGCGCTACTTCCGTCCGCCTTACGTGGGTCACCGCGGATGGATCGGTGTCCGTCTCGATGTGCCGACGACCGACTGGAACGAGGTCGCCGAGATCGTCACCGAGGCGTTCTGCCTCGTCGCCCCGAAGTCACTCGCCGCCCTTGTCCGCCCGAGCTAGCCGTACCTAGCGCGCCCAAGTCAGAAGCTCGCCGACTCCCTTCATCATCAGCGAGCCGGGCATCAGCCGCAGACGATAGGGGCGGAGTCGCAGTATTCCGAACGACGCAACGTCGGGGTCGGTCCAACCGGGAATGAGGGAAGGCAAGTATCCGACCGGCGCCGGTCCGTTGGCGAAGCGGTCCCATCCTTGGCGTCGCAACTCGGGCGTGGCATCCCACGTCGCATGGCAGTCGGCCGTGCAGGTGTCCTGGGTGGCGTCCCAGTAGGTCAGCGAGAGCGCAGGCACGGCGTCGAGGTGCCGTGCCTTCAACGACTCGGGGGATGTGGCGATCCACCCGGTGAGGTCGGTTCCATCCCACTCCCAGATGGGGTGGAGCACCCGCGTGGACGGTTGCCCACTGGTATTCGTCGTGGCCGCTACCGCCCATACGATCCGGTGCGCCATCTCGACGAACGGTGGGGCAACTGCGGCGAGCTCGGCCATCACGGTCTCCAGTCGTTGTGCGTGGTGTGCTGATCGTAGGCCGTTGGCCGCCTCTCAAACAGAGGAATCGCATGGGTGGTCGGCGTCATGTTGTCGAGTTGACGACGTCGCAAAGTTGACAACGAGGCGCCAACTCGCCGCGGCCACGAGCGCGCACGGTGAGACAGTCGCCGAAACACTGCCGAAATCCGCTGTGCGTAGGGTTGGCGGGCATGCACCTGGCGCCTCACGAGAAGGATCGACTGCTGATCCATGTTGCCGCCGACGTCGCCGAGCGGCGACGTCAACGCGGTCTGAAGCTGAACTACCCCGAGGCTGTCGCCGTGCTCACCTGCTGGGTCTACGAGGCGGCTCGCGACGGGCGAACCGTGGTCGACCTCATGGACAACGGAAGGCACGTGCTCACCCGCGACGACGTGATGGAGGGCATCGCCGAGATGGTCGACGAAGTGCAGGTCGAAGCAACCTTTCCCGACGGTACCAAGCTGGTCACCTTGCACCAGCCGATCCAGTGAGCGGGACAAACGAGATGGGTATCGAGAGCGAGACAGGTGTTGCGAGCAGTGAAGC
>JANOHI010000363.1:0-27693 GCA_031406385.1 Acidimicrobiia bacterium | reverse complement strand
GGATCGGGCTCGCACATTCAAGCCAATTGGGTGGCGTTCGACGTGGCGAGTTTCCGCTTGCGGTGACCGCCACCTCGGCCGGGGAGTAGCCGATGTCAGCCCACCCCGTGGGGTACAGCCAGTGACCGGAGTCGGCGCGCTGAAGCAGCAACAGTTCGCCGTCGTCGTTCCCGACAACCGCACCGACGGCGATCTTCGGTGTCACGTAACCAGGCACGCCGCTGCCGACGCTGCGCATCCACTCGCCGTGGAGATCCTCACGAACCAAGTCGTGGCCGGCCGCAACCCGCATGTCCGACGCAACGTGGAGGATCTCCTCGTAGCGCTCACGTTCGTATTGCACCTGGGAGAAGCCGAGCCCGGTTCGGGCGATCCCGGCAAGGGTCTCGCTCCAGCGCAGGAGCTCTGCCCGAGTCACGCGGTCCGGCGTCACGACGACTCGCCGGCGTCGGGGTCCTCGACGGCCCAGCCGACACCGCTGATGGCGCGGGGTTCGAAGAAGATGCAGTTCTCCGGGCAGTCGAAGGGAATGACCTGGGCCATATCAAGTCGGCACTTCTCGATGATGCCCGCCGGTGTGGACCGGGACGAATAGTGGCGGCAGTCGTTTCGTACAGCCATGGAACATAGGGTAGCGGGCACCCCGACGACGACCTCCCGTCCCGGGAACAAACGGAGACACCCTTTGGTTACCTTTCATTAGCACTTCGTATTTGTTACCAAGGAGCACACTCCAATGACTCGCATTCTTCGCCTCAACGCCGGAGCCAATCACGCTGATTCCGTCAGCCGGCCGCTCGCCACGGCGCTCGTCGACGGGCTCGGCGCAAAGGGACCGATCGAGGTCACCACCGTCGAGCTGAGCGAAGGCCTTCCGTTCGTCGATGCCGCCTGGATCGCCGGCGAATCAACCGCCGCCGCCGCCACCGAGGCCTTCATCGCCCAACTCGAAGCCGCCGACGTCTTGGTGATCGCCGCGCCGATCTACAACTTCTCCGTCCCGGCCGCCCTCAAAGCATGGATCGACCAGATCGCCAAGGCCGGACGCACCTTCGCCTATGTCGGCCCGGGCCAGGTCGAAGGCCTTCTCAAGAACAAGAAGGCGTACGTTGTCATCACCGCCGGCGGCGTCAAGCTGGGCTCGCCATGGGACTTTGCGTCGCCGTACCTGCGTCACGTCCTCGGTTTCATCGGGATCACCGACGTGGAGTTCATCGACGCATCGGCTTTGGCCCTCGACCCGGAGCAGTCCGTTCGTGGCGCCCACGCCCAGATCGCCACCCTTCTCGGAGCGTAAGCAGTTCGGACCGAGGTTCAGCTGCGATCCATGGGCTGTGCGTTCGACCGTGGACACTCGTGTTCGCTGTCATCGGCAGAGGCGCACAGCCCACGCTTGGAGCCCGCGGCTGGGCTGGATACGCTGGGCACTCCGTGCCGGGCGATGGAGTTGTGAGCATGTCGACGCCGAGGAACGAACGTACCAACGAAAAGACCGCCGCCGCCTCGGCCGGCGGCGGGTACTGCCCATACTTCCATCACGTCATCGAACTGATCGGACGGCGCTGGACCGGGGCAATTCTGCTCGTGCTTTCGAACGGGCCCTCGCGGTTCTCCAGCCTCCGCCATCAGATCCCCGGTCTCAGCGACCGGCTCCTCTCGGAGCGGCTGACCGAGCTTGAACGCGAAGGCATTGTCGAGCACATCGAGTTCGACGAACACACCTTCTATCAACTCTCAGAAAAGGGCGCAGGACTCCGACCGGTGCTCCATGCGATCGAGACCTTCGCCCACGCCATCGCCGGCGCCCACCACCTCTCGGACCGACCGGGACGACGCGCCGACGAAGGCTCGCCAGACCCTCAGCGCTGATGGCGGGCGCGGTGGGCGAACGCCTTGGTGACGCCCCACCGCAGACCCGCCTCGTGCACCTCGGGGCCGAGATCGGAGAACGCCCGGGGCCCGACGCCATACTCATCGTCAGGCTGGGCCGCGACGTCGGCCGGATCCCGATCGACCGCAGCAACTCCATGCGCACGAAGCATCTCCGTCAGCGGGAGATGGGCCTGGCGAAGGATCGTGAGCGGGGTTCCCCGCTGCGCGTCGACGTCGGCCGCGAGTAGAACGGCAAGGCGGGGCGCAACAAGCTTTGCCATCTCCTGGCCGGCCATTCGGCCGTCCGGCGCGAGCGTTGCTCCTCCGAAACGAACCGCCTGCATCTCAGCCCACGAGCCGAGCGCGTCGAGAATCGCCTCACCGAGGGCCAGGCCGGCTTCGGCGAGCATCGCATCCGGAGTCCGACCCGGTTGTCCGTCGTCGCTCACGAGTCCACGTTTGCACACCTTCGCTGGCAAGCTCGGTGCATGCACCGACCTCCCAGGATCGAACCCGGACCCGGACAGGAGTCCGTCTGGGACTATCCCCGCCCGCCCCGCGTTGAACCGTCCGACGATCTTGTCGAAGTGGTCTTCGGCGGCGTGCTCATCGCGTCGACGCGACGATCGCTCCGGGTTCTCGAAACCAGCCACCCGCCGGCGTACTACCTCCCCCTCGCCGACGTTTCTCCCGACCACATCCGACCGAGCGGCACCCGACCGACGTTCTGCGAATGGAAGGGACTGGCCACCTACTTCACCCTTGTTGCCGACGACTATGTGGATCGAGACTGCGCGTGGACGTATGCCAACCCGACCAAGGGATACGAGGCGATCATGGACCACCTCGCGCTCTACCCGGGTCGCATGGATGAGTGTCGAGTCAACGGCGAGATCGTGGTGGCTCAAGAAGGCGGCTTCTACGGCGGTTGGATCACCAGCCGGGTGGTCGGCCCGTTCAAGGGCGCGTCCGGCACCTGGGGCTGGTGAAGCGCGGTGCCACCCGTCGCCGGGACGCCGCGCGACACAAAGACGGTCGATCCCAAGCAACTGCCTCGCCCACGTCGGTAGGCTCCCTCGCATCCGAAGGTCCCTCTCACCTCGTTCTCCGGGCACGGTCGCATGCGTGGTGCTCGCCGTTCTCCTGGCGACGATGAACGGGTGCACATCGTCGTCGGACTCATCGTCCACCACCGTGGCACCGGCGCCGTCCACCACCAAGCAGCCGACGACGACCCGACCGACCATCACGCGGAATGCGACCATCGTGCTCGTCGTGCCCACCAGCGGACCCCTCGCGGGCCTCGGCGCCGAGGCCCGCGAGGGTCTCGAGCTGGCGATCCTCCATGCCACCGATGACGCAAGGCTCCCCGCCGACATGAACATCCGAGTGCGGGTTCTCGACGAGAGCGCCCGCAACTTCTCACGCTCTGTCGATCGGGCCGTTCGAGCTGACGACGTGATCGCGATCGCCGGCGGTCTCCTCGAATCGACCGAAGGCGTGCTCGCCCCGCTTGCCCGGCGTCGCAAGATCGCGCTGTTCACATTCACCTGGGGAGCAGGAAAGGAGCCCGCGTCGTCGATTCGCATCGGCCCGTCGCCGACAAGCCTCTCTGACGAAGCGGCGCGCTTCATCATCAGGGCGAACCCGAACGTTGCGTCCATCGCCATCATCGCCACCCCCGGGGCGGCCGGATCGGTGACCATGCGCGATGCCATCGCCACCAAGCTCACGCCCGTCGATGACGCTCCATCTGGCGGGCCTCTCATCGAGACGAGCACGCCGCCGGACACGGCGCTACTCGCACAGCTCCCTATCGTCGTGACCGGCGACGGAGCCGCTTCGTTCGAACGATACGCGCGCTTACGGATAGCTCCATCAGCTGAGCCGCCTTCGCTCGTCGTTCCCGGCGATTCCCTCGGGTGTCGCACAGCACCTATCGGTCTTGCCGAGGGGACACGATGCGTCTCCCGTGGCTCGTGGCACGGAAGCGGTCGGCTGGCCGTCGCGTTCCGCGAGGACACGTCGGCTGCGTCGATCACGCCGTCGTGGGCCACGGTTGCTGCCTACGATGCGGGCCACCTGATCGTTCGCATCGCTGGACCGACCCTTCTCCCGCGCAGCGCCGCACCGGCCGCGGCACGCGCTCGTCTGCTCGAAGCGAAGTCGGCGCCGGAGTACACGACATTCACGGGTGTCAACGGACGACTCACGCCCGGTGAGGGATTCGTTGACAGCGCCCAGGTCCTGTTGGCCGAGGGCGGTGTCTGGATCGCCGACGGCCTCAGCGCGACCGGGTGAGTTCGCCGAACACCGTTTCCGGCGTATCAATCATTCCGGAGATGAACGGCCCGAACTCTCCATACAGCGCAGAGGCCTCGTCGAAGCGCATCGTATAGACGACTTCCTTCAGATCCGCCGGGTCGTGAGCAAACAGCGTGACTCCCCATTCGTAGTCATCCACCCCCGCTGAGCCGGTGACGAACTGGGAGATCCGGCCGGCGAACGTGCGGCCGGACTTCCCGTGATCGTGCATGAGCCGGCTGCGGTCATCAAAGGGCAGCGTGAACCAGTTGGCGTCATCAGCACCCACCCCACGGCGCTTCGACATCGGGTAAAAGCACACCGCGCGCATGCCCTCGGGGGGCATCGTGCCCGGATACAGACGCGGCCGCGTCATCGCCTCCGGCGCACCCTTCGCGTACTCGGATACCTCGGTGAAAGACACGTAGGAGTCGACGAGCATCAGCCCCGCTTGGCTCAGTTCTGTCTGAAGCCGGCGAAGACGCCACAGATCGGGTCCCACGACCATCGTGCCGACGTCGGCCTTGTGTCCCAGTGCAGCGAACGTGATGACCTGGTGATCGTCGGCGGCACACGACTTCACCGCAGAGGTGGCCGCCTCTGCGTCCGTCGCCGGCGTGATCTTCCAGAACAGGTGGAGAACTCCCCAACCAACTTTCGGCGACAGCGGTTCAGTCATGAACTCCAGCGTAGGGGTCACCGATCATTGTGCCCGTCGGCCTGGCACACCGGCGCCGACCACTTCGTCCGCGGTGGTGCTCCGCCGGCGCGAAACTTGTCATGTGGCCGGGCGAGCGTGGGGGTGGTTCGGCGTCCTGGCCATTGCTGGCAGCGGCTCGATCGGACTGGCCGCCGCGCCGGTGGCCGGGGACCCGGTCGTCCGGGCGGAGACCGCGCTGCCCACGGTCACGTCGCCACCGCCGTCGGCGGGCCGATGGGTGACAATCATCGGACGCGGCTTCGGTCACGGCGTGGGAATGGCCCAGGACGGCGCGTACTGGATGGGACGCCAAGGCCGCACCTCAGCGGAGATCCTCCGCCATTTCTATCCCGGCACGGCGCTGGGAACTCGGGGCGGAAATGTGCGGGTTCCGCTTGGCGGAGCCGGTGTCGTCACCCTCACACTCAGCGACGGCGGAACCATTGCCGGCCGAGCAATTGCGCCCGGCGGTACGGTCACCGTTCGACCGGCCGACGGCGAGCTCGTGGCCACCATCAACCCGCCCCCGGACTCCGGTGCCGACACGTCGGCCGCCCCCGCACTCGCAATGGTGCCGATCTCGTTTCGGTCCCAAGCGCCGACGGCGCCGGGCGACAGCTCGAGTTCGATCCCAGTGATCACGCCGGCCCTCGAGCCGCCGGCCACCATCGCACCGGTTTCGCCATCCTCGGTGGAACCGTCCGCCGCAGCTGTCGGTGTTCCGGGCATCGTCACCGATCCGGCACCGCCACCGCCACCCGATCCGGCCCCCGTCGCATCGTCGTCCGAACCGCCCCCCGAACCAGTCACGCCGCCAACCCCCGCAACCCTTGGGGCCGCGGAAGCGGCCTCCGCACCCGAGACCCCCGATACGGTCCGAGGCAACCCTCTCGTCGTCGCGGCCACGGGCAACGGCACAGTGACCTACGCCGGGAGGCGCTACCGGGGCGCGTTCGAGCTCCTTGCCCAGGGCGGCGTTCGCGTGGTCAACGAGCTCGATGTCGAGCAGTACCTCCGGGGAATGGGTGAGGTCCTCGATCCGAGGTGGCCTCCTGCTGCACTCCAGGCCCAAGCCATCGCGGCACGAACGTACGCGTTCCGCACCATGGCGTCGGCTGGAGAGGTCTGCCCGACGCAACGGTGTCAGGTCTACGTGGGGGTGCGGGCGGAATACCCGGCCATGGACGAAGCCGTGACGACGACGAGGGGCAAGGTCGTCACCTACGCCAAAGGCAAGCTCGCCATCACCTTCTATTCGGCGAGCGGAGGAGGAACGATCGCGACCCCGGCCGAGGCGTTCGGGGGATCGGGAGAATTCCCCTATCTCCAGTCCGGGACGTACCCCACCGGGGATCTCAAATCGTGGGTCGTGACGATGCCGATCGACGAGGTCGGCCGACGGGTCGGCTATCGCGGCAGCGCGTCGCACGTGGAGGTGACCCGAGTCGGCCCATCGGGACGCGCCGTCGAGCTCACCGTCCGCGGAGACGGCGCCGCGTTGACGATCGCCGGGCCCCGATTCGACGCGGCGCTCGGCCTGCGCTCGACGCTCTTCACCGTGCAGCAATCGGACACTCCCACACCTGCGGGACTCGGCGACGTGGAGGTGCTGAGCGCGACCGACCTGACGGACACGTCAGACGAGCAAGGCGTTGAGCCACCCGTCTTCCGCCAAACGGGCTTCTTCGAAACACCGTCCACCCTCGGAGACAACGTTTCTGGTTCATCGGACAGCGCCACCCGAACGAGCAGCGCCAACGTTCCAGCATCACGGCAAACGAGAGTGATCACGACAGAACCGCCGAGCGAAACGTTCTCCGGCGCTATAGGGATGGCGAGCAGTGCCACCCCCACCGAACGGGTCCGGCCAGTGGCGGAGCAGAGTCAGCTGAGCGAGGTGGCGTTCGTCGGCGCGCTTACGGCAGCGGGAACAGCCATCGTCGCCACCACGCGACGCTGGTTGCGAAAACGCCGGAGCTGACTCGCCGAATCAAACCGCCACGTTGACCTGAACGGGAAACGCAATGACCACTGCGTAGCCGCCCAGAACGACGTTGACCGTCGGCTGGTAGAAACCCGATCCAGCTCCCGCCGACGCCGAGAAGCTCACGTCGAACGACGAACCCGTGACCGACGTCTGGGAGATCCCGAGCGCGAGCCCTGTCGGCAGCGTGGCCGGGCTCACGGTCGCCACGCCCGAGACACCAGCGGGGCGGTTGAGGTTCACCCGATAGGCCACGAACGTCGCACCCCCGGGGACGATCGGACCGGCAAGGAGCACCTCGGTCGTCGGCGAGAAGGTCTGCACGGCGCCGGGTGCAACCGCGGTGGTCGCCGCCGCCGTCGTCGTGTCGACCACGAGTTCCAGGGCCAAGTTGGCTGAAGCGCCGCCGCCTACAGCGGTCACCAGAAACGGTAGGTAACCGCCGGGAGTAACGCCGACCGTCGTGGTCAAGGTCATCGTCGTCGTTGACGCAGTGGGGTTCGACGAAAGAACCGCCCGCACTCCCGCCGCCAGACCGCTAACGCTGAACGTGGTCGGGTCAGCGGAGCGCGACGTTGCCGTCAGCACGTAGGTTGCGCTGCCTCCGATGAGAGTCAGGCGCCGAGGCACGTTGCTTGTGACCGTCAGTGCGGCGACCGCCACGGTGGTCGGCGGCGCGGAGGTCGACACCGCTGCGGTGGTCGGTGGCAGCGACTGAGGCGCCAGCGACGTGGTCGGAGGGAGCGGGATGACCTTTGGAATGACCTTCTTCGGCACGACGGTGCGCCTTACGGTGCGCTTCTTCGTCGCCGCGTCAGCCGAAGGCAACGCCGTGAACCCGACCACCACGGCGACAACAAGACCGGCGGACACGAAACGGACACGCGGACGAAGGCCGCCGCTCACCGGAAGGGACATGGGCTCCACGGTATGCGAATGGACGATCCGACGTCATGCTCATCGGCCCCGTCGACGACCCGACGCATCTTTCCGAGCACGGCACGGGAGACCTACCGTCTTTTCAGCCGATGACGAGCACGACGTCGCCGGACTTCTTCAGTCCCTTCGACGCGCCGGTGATCGTGAACGAGTATCGACCCGAACGCATCGCCACCGTCGAACTGAGCCAGAGCACCGTCTTCTTCGTGGTGACCTTTTCCGAGAAGCCGAACCACACACCGTCGGGAAGCCCGGAGACGAAGTATTCGATCGAGCCGTTGTACCCGGTGTCGTAGATCGGCTCGATTTCGTACTGCACCTGTCCGCCGGTGAACAACGTCTTCCCATCCGAGATGACCCGGAAACCGAAGGAAGGCGCTAAGCCCGACGTGTCGATCGTTGTCGTTGTGCTCGATGTGGTCGTCGACCCCGGAACCGGGGTCACCCGCAGGACCATGCTCGCCCATGCCTGAGCACCGCCAAAGGACCCGACGACACGCAGCGGATAGTCCGCCACAATTGCGTCTGCGGGAACAGCGATCCGGAGGACGGCAAGACCCGTCGCCGGATTCGGACTCAACGTGGCCCCCATCCCGTTGGGAAGTCCGACAAGGCTGAGCGCGATCGGATGTGATGACCCGCGTTGGGCGATCACGATGGAGAACGACACCGTCGTTGCGACCACGGCATCAACACGCTCGTTCACCGCGATCACGTCGAACGGCGCAATCACCGGCGGTGGGAGGGTCGTCGTCGGGGCCACAGTCGTGGAGACGACGGTCGTGGGCGCCGCCGTCGACGGGGCCAAGGTGGTCGGAGGCGGTGTCGTCGTCGTGAGCGGCGGGGCCGTGAGGGTGACGCCGGCAACTTGGGTTGGCACCAGGCGAACCGTCTTCCGGGTCGCTTTCCTGGTCGTCTTCGTCACCCGCTTGACCGTTGTCTTCACGGTCCGCTTCACCGTGGTCGATGCCTTGGTCGCCGCCACCGCGCCGGGCATTTCAGGTCCGATCGTCCCGAAAGCCATCAGGACGGAGACTCCGGCGATCACCGCAACAGAGCCACGGAGGAGGAGTTTCGACGGTCGGAAACGGCGTGCATCCACGCCGACCATCGTCTCGCGAACTAGCACCAAATCCGAGGACCGCGCTATGCGCGCGTAGGACCACGCCGATGTTCGGGCACCTCGTCGAAAAACGAAAGCCGCCGCTGACTCCGAAGAGACAGCGGCGGAATGCGTGTTCTGGAGCAACGAGCCGGCGGAACCGGCCGGCGGCGCTAGTAGTCGTCCATGCCTCCGCCCATCGGGGCGGCGGCTTCCTTCTCCGGCTTGTCGACAATGACCGCCTCGGTGGTGAGGAACAGCGCAGCGATCGACGCAGCGTTCTGCAACGCCGAGCGGGTCACCTTGCCGGCGTCGATGACGCCTGCTTTGACGAGGTCCTCGTATTCACCGGTCGCCGCATTGAGGCCTTCCGAGGCCTTCTTCATCGAGCGAACCCGATCCACCACGACGCCGCCTTCCATGCCGGCGTTGATAGCGATCTGCTTGATCGGCTCCTCGACGGCCTTGGCCACGATCCGAGCGCCCGTCGCCTCGTCGCCGGACAGCTTGTCAGCAGCTGCGAGAATCGCCTTCTGAGCACGGAGGAGGGCAACGCCGCCACCGGGCACAACGCCTTCTTCGACGGCGGCCTTGGTGGTCGAGACCGCGTCTTCGATGCGGTGCTTCTTCTCCTTGAGCTCAACTTCGGTCGCGGCGCCAACCTTGATGACGGCCACGCCGCCGGACAGCTTGGCCAGGCGCTCCTGGAGCTTCTCGCGGTCGTAGTCCGAATCGGTGTTCTCGATCTCGGCCTTGATCTGGGCGATGCGGCCCTTCACGTCTTCGGCCGAACCGGCGCCTTCGACGATGGTGGTCTCGTCCTTGGTGATGACGATCTTGCGGGCCTTGCCGAGGAGATCGAGGGTGACGTTCTCGAGCTTGAGACCGACCTCCTCCGACACGACCTGGCCGCCGGTGAGGATGGCGATGTCTTGAAGCATGGCCTTGCGGCGCTCGCCGAAGCCCGGTGCCTTCACAGCGACGGACTTGAACGTGCCCCGGATCTTGTTGACGACCAACGTGGCGAGGGCTTCGCCTTCGACATCCTCGGAGAGAATGAGCAACGGCTTGCCGGTCTGCATGACCTTCTCGAGGACCGGAATCATGTCGCGGACAGCGGAGATCTTCGTGCTGACAATGAGGATGAACGGATCCTCGAGCACCGCCTCCATGCGCTCCATGTCGGTGGCGAAGTAGGGCGAGGTGTAGCCCTTGTCGAAGCGCATACCTTCGACGAGGTCCATCTGCATGCCGAAGGTCTGTGACTCTTCGACGGTGATGACACCGTCCTTGCCGACCTTGTCGATGGCCTCGGAAATGAGGGCACCGATCTCGGAGTCGGCGGCTGAGATCGACGCAACCTGGGCGATTTTGGCCGGGTCGCCGTCGACCGGCTGGCTGATCTCCTTGATCGCCTCGATCGCCGCAGCGACCGCGGCCTCAATGCCCTTCTTCAGGCTCATCGGGTTGGCCCCGGCGGCAACGTTGCGCAGGCCCTCACGGACCATCGCCCCGGCCAGGACGGTAGCGGTGGTGGTGCCGTCACCGGCAACATCGTCGGTCTTCTTGGCGACTTCTTTGACCAATTCGGCGCCGATGCGCTCGTAGGGATCTTCGAGGTCGATCTCCTTGGCGATCGAGACACCGTCGTTGGTGATCGTGGGGGCGCCCCACTTCTTTTCCAGCACGACGTTGCGACCCTTCGGGCCAAGCGTGACCTTTACGGCGTCGACGAGTTGCTGCATGCCCTTTTCCAGGCTGCGGCGGGCGGTCTCGTCGAAGGCGATCATTTTCGCCATATTCGTCTCCTTCAGAAGTACGGGTGAGGGAATCTGGGCGGCAAGGGACCCAGACCACAACGCCGCCGAGAGGCGGGAACGGTCTGGCACTCACGGCCTTCGAGTGCCAACTGTACTCGCTTGACGGGAGTTCGTTGGCAGACGACACCGTCGAGTGCCAACGAGCATCCGGTCAACCCAGGTGCTCGGCCACGACCTCGCGCACGCAGCTGAGGGGCTCGTTCCACGCCCGCTCCGGCCCGAAGCGCTCCGTCAGCGAGACGGCTTCAACGTTCGTCGCGTCCCATAATGGCGGCAAGGCAAAATCGTCGCCGATCTCGCCGGCGATGACCACGACCGGGACACCGGCTTCGCAGGCCAGTTCGCACACGCCCCCGACGACCTTGCCATTGAACGACTCGGCGTCGCAGCGCCCCTCCCCGGTGAACACGACCCCGGACCCGGCGATCGCGTCTGCGAGACCGACCTCGTCGGCCACGAAGGAGAAGCCCGAGGTCAGGCGCGCCCCGATGCTCACGAGCGCCCCGGCGAGCCCGCCCGCCGCGCCCGACCCCGCAACCGCCCGAACGTCGATGCCACTCTCTCCCAGGTACCGGTCAGCGAGCTGGTCGAGACGGCGAGTGAGAAGTGCGACCTGCGCCGCGGATGCGCCCTTCTGGGGACCGAAGTCGACAGCTGCGTCGGTGAAGGTCGTCTCAACATCGCACGCAACGACGATCTCAACCCCGCGGAAACGAGCAAGCGGGGCCATGGCGTTCAACGCGCCCAGTCCCCCGTCGGTCGTGGCCGAACCACCGAGGGTGACCACAATGCGCTTCGCCCCGGCCACGAGAGCCTCGGTGATGAGCTGACCCGTTCCGTAGGTTGAGGCGTCGAGGGGGCGATTCCCCTGGGGTCCGCCGACGAGGCCGAGCCCTGACGCCTGGGCCATTTCGATGAAGGCCGTCCGACCACGCACCAGCCAGACTGCCTCGACCGGATCACCGAGCGGGCCCGTCACGATGGATCGCCGAACGCTCCCCCCGTGCGCCGCCAACGCGTCGATCGTCCCCTCGCCCCCGTCGGCCATGGGCCGCACCAACGCGTCGAGATTGCGTTCCCAGGCGACGTCAGCAACGACACGACACAGTTCCGAAGCCGTGGCGGTGAATCGGAACTTGTCGAAACACGCCAGGACGACGGGCGTCGCTGGCCTCACGCGGTCGGGCTACGCGCCGGCGACCGGGCCCGCCGTTGCCGTCGGCGCGTTGCCGCTTCCGGTCTGGGCGGCGAACCGATCGGCCATCGCCGGGTCAACGACGACGAGGATGTCATACGGATCAGCGACGGTGATGCCGGTCTTGATTGGCGGTGGCACGGGCATGGCCCCGATCGAACCGGTGATGCCGAGGAGCGTCGCGATGTCCGACGCCTCGACCTGAAAGTCGGCGTTGAAGTACACAACTGCGCTGAGGGCGGCGGAGTTCGCGTCGACGGATTTGCGCAGGTTGTACTGATTCGTTTTCAGGTAGTCAGCCACCCTCGACGCGGCGCGGTTTTTGCCCGAGCCGTTGATAACGAGAACGTTCACGAGAGCCGGTGCGCGTCGAGTGACAGCAGGCGTCGAGGCCGGTGTGCTGATGATTGCCCCAGCGTCATCGGTGGTCACGGCGGCACTGTCCTCGGCCATGGCCTCCGTGTCGGTGCTCGCCACCGACGGGGAGTTGATCACCAACTTCGGCGTGTCATTGACCCCTCGGAGGAGCAGCAGGCCAAGAACGAGCGAACCGAGGAGCAGAAGGAGACCACGCGCCGCCGCCTGGCCTGCCGACCGGCCGTACGACGAGTCTGCGTTGGTTTGACGCCCTTGGCTCATGGGTGACCCTCTTGTCTTCGTGACGCCCGCAGGCGTGCCCCAAAACTTGGAGCCTACCGATCAGCGGCTGGTGCCGGACGGATTCCGTGTAGTTCGCCCGGTTCAGCAGCCGAGCACGGTGAAACCCATCGAACGGGCGGCCTGGCCTTGGCGGAGATCAAACGTCAGAAAGCCGAGCCCGGGAATCTGCAGCCGCTGGGCCGACGCAAGGTGGATTGCATCGAGTGAACGCACGCCGAGTGTCTCGGCGATGCGCGATGCGGCGTCCGCCGTTGCCTCGTCACAGGTGACGAGGGCAAGCTCGAGAAGGTCGTCGCCGAACGTCTGGCGGGCACTGACCCGGTCGGGTCCGGAAAGGAGCCGAGCAAGGTTCCGCCGAATCTCGATCAGGGTGATCCAGCTTGTCACGAGCACGCGGTCGGATTGGAGCAACCGTTCCGCCACGGACGAGTCGGCCTCGTGGACGTAGCGCTTCAGGAGCGCACTGCTATCGACGTAGAGGGTCATTCGTCGACCGCTCCCCGATCGTCATCCAGGACGTCGAGCACCCGGTGCGGCGAAGGACGGCCGACGTGTGCTCGAAGACCACTTGCCCGTCCCGGTCGCAGCCAGCCCTCCGCAATTCCCGCGGCGAAGGCATCGCGAACCGGGAGGGGCACAAGGAGAGCTTTCGGGACCCCGCGATCGGTGATCTCGACCGTCTGACCCGACCCCGCAAGTGCGATGAACTCCGACAGCCGCTGTTTCAGTTCGCGGACACCAATCTGCATGTGTCCACAATAGCTCCCAATGTAGACGCATGTCGAGCAAGACTCCCTGCGCACGGAGTACCACGCAACGGACGGGCCGCTTCGGGGCATCGGCAACTTCTGGGTCGACCTCACTCCGGCCATGACGAGGGTCCTGCTGCCCATCGCGGTTCCGGTCAGGCTCGTGCTGGTCGGGCTCGGGACGATCCAGAACCACCGCGGGAACCAGCGCATCGTCACCGTCGAGGGAGGATCGCAACTACTGCCGGGCGGTCCCGTCGCCAAAACGACATCGTCGAGCCTTTCTCGCGAAACCATCCAAGCGTTCCTGGCCTCCTACACCGTGCGGGCCGCTCCGCATCTGTTTTGTCGGCGACAACCCATAACGAAGTGCCGGGGCGGCAGCATGAGGGGGTCGAGCGAGGCGAGAACCGCGTCGCATGTCTCCGGCGCCGGATGAGACATAACCCCTGCTCAGAGTCCATGAATCTGGAGCCGAGTGTCAGATTTGAACTGACGACCTGCTGTTTACAAGGGAGACCTGGCCCGTGTCGGCTGGTGTCGTTGCGTGCTCCTAAGTCCGCTGAACAGCGGTTTCGCGTTTACTACGTGTACGGAATATCACTCGCCGGACGGGTTGGTACGCGGCGGATTGATACATTCGTGATACATCGACGTTCATCGATCCGCGGGCGTCAGCCCAACGAGCGAAAGGAGGCGGGAGCACTTGTCTCTGCTCACCATGACGGTCCGATGCAACACGGCCCGACATCAACGTTTCGGTGGTAGCCGTCCGCTACCTGGCTGTGTGTCTCACAAGGCTTGCGGAGCGACGGCTCACCATACAGACGGCCCCGACGCCATCGCCGGGACCTTCCCGGGCTACCAAGCAGCGTCGGTGGCGATCTCCGATGCCACGTCTCGCCGGACGTGGAGAACGCGCCACACTTCGATGCGCTCTTCGGCGATCACGTAGAACACGAGATACGGGAACCGGGTCAACGGACGGGCGCGCAGATCGGGGATATCGAGTTCGTAGCTGAAGCGGAGACTCCCCGCCTGCGGGGAGCGTGCGATCTGGTCGAGAACCCGCTCGACCGCCTCAACGAATCGCAACGCAACGTCGCCACCTGCTTCGGCGACGTAGTAGTCGGCTGCCGCGTCGATATCCGCCGCCGCTGCCGCTCGCAGGTGAACGGACCTCTCGGACACTCGAGTCAGCCCGCAGTTCGAATCCGCCCGCGCAATGTCTCGAAGTACGACAAATCCGCAATCGGACCCGGAGCCGACGCAGCACCATCGAGAAGCGCACGTCGAAGCTGCTGACGGTCCTTGTCTCGGCGGATGAGATCACGCACGTACTCGCTCGTCGACCCATAACCGCCCTCTCCGACCTGATCATCGACGTAGGCCTTGAGCTCATCAGGGAGCGACACGTTCATGGTCGACATGTAAACATCCTACCGACTTATGGCAAAGCTTGTCATTCCGTCCACCCCGAATCGACACCCCGGCGGGTTGACCCGGCTCGAAGCGAAGGGTCGGCAGGCGTGTCTTCGTCAGCTCGCCTCTCGGATCACGGCACGACCGGAGGCAACAAGCGATTTGATCCGTTTGTCGGCGATATCGGGGGCGAGGCCGACAACGAGATCGGAGCCGACTTGCGCGGGCGAGCTTCTCAAGCGTTTCGAGGGTCGGTCGGACTCCGCCTCCTTCCATACGAGCGATCGCGGATTGTGTCGTGCCCATTCGTTCGGCGAGTTCGGCCTGGGTGAGCCCGGGGTCGGTCCGGACCCCGGTGCACGAGAGCGCGGAACGCCGAGACCCGCGCTTCGTCGTCGTATGCCGCTTGACCTTGCTTGGTCAGCGGAGTTCGGTCCAGGTAGTTCGGTTCGTCATGTTGGTTCCTGTTCGAGGTGCTTCTCAGCGATACAAAGTTGATATGCGCGGAGAGGGTTTGTCGACGCTCCTAACCTTTGTGATTACCAGAAGGGGCTCCCGACCAGATACTTGATCCAGACGAGAAGCGATGAATAAGGCCGTGAAATTCACCGTTACCGACCGTGACGTGACGATGCCCGACGGCGAAGTCCTCACCGAAACCGACTTCGAGCGCATGGCACGTGAGGCGGAGACAACCGAACCTGACACGACGCGATCCTGGCTCGAGCGCGCACGAAACGCGGTCGCCCATCACTCGGCGAAGACGTCTCGCCAGTGCTGCAGATCCGCATCGATGAGCAGATGCGACAGCAACTCGCCGAACGAGCCCGACGAGAACACAAGACATCGTCGAGCCTTTCTCGCGAAACCATCCAAGCGTTCCTGGCCTGCTACACCGTGCAGGCCGCTCCGCATCTGTTTTGTCGGCGACAACCCATTACGAGGTGCCGGGGCGGCAGCATGAGGGGGTCGAGCGAGGCGAGAACCGCGTCGCATGTCTCCGGCGATGAATGAGACATAACCCCTGCTCAGAGTCCATGAATCTGGAGCCGAGTGTCAGATTTGAACTGACGACCTGCTGTTTACAAGACAGCTGCTCTACCCCTGAGCTAACCCGGCGAGGTGAACCAATCGTAGAACCCGTCTTCACGCCCGGTGGCGACCCATTTCGAACATGGCAACGGCGCCGGCTACGCTGGCGTTGAGCGACGGGAGCGCACCGCGCAGCTGGATGCGGGCAATCGAGTCGCAGCGGGCCCGCACGAGCCTGGACAGCCCCGAGCCTTCGGCGCCGATGACGACGACCAGCGGTTCGTCCCCGAGATGGGCGAGCGAATAGAGATCATCGGGTCCATCGGCGTCGAGCCCGACGATCCATGCCCCGGCCTTCTTGGCATCGAGCATCGCCGTGGGGAGACCGCCGACCAGTGCCATCGGTACCCGCTCCACCGCTCCGGCCGCCGCTTTCGTGACCGTCGGCGTCACATGCACAGCGCGGTGACGGGGCAGCACCACACCGGTGATGCCGGCACCATCGGCGCTGCGGAGCAGCGCTCCGAGATTCTGCGGGTCCGTGACCTGATCGACGAAAAGCAGGAACGGCAGACGGCCTCCCTTCGGCCGAAGCATGTCGTCGAACTCCATCTCGGCGACCTCGTCGGCGAACGCCAGGACGCCCTGCGGGGCCTCCGTGCGGGCCTCGGAGAACAACTGGTCGCGGGTAACGACTCGCACCGGGACGCGGCCCTCGCTCGCGAGCTGCTCGATCTCGGCGAGGATCGGCGAGTCGTCGGTCCCGTCGGCCATCCACACTTCGCGCACTCGCCGGCGCCCGGCGAGGAGGAGCTCACGGACCGCCTGTCGCCCTTCGACCTGATCCCCGCCGAGGCCACGGGGAGCCCGGGGACGCAATGGCGCACCCATCGCTGCGGTGCTCCGGGCGCCACGGGGTGGTTTCCCACCAAAGCTGCCGGGACCAGGCCCGGACCTCGGACGGCCCCCGGGAGCACGGCTCCCCGGAGCACGCCCGGACCCGCCGAGCGAACCGGTTCCCGACGGTCGGGCCGGGCCGCCATCGCGGGGCGCTCCGCTGCTGCGTGCGCCGCCACGCGGGGCTGAAGCAGCAGAGCCACGCGGAGCCGGAGCGCCGGAGCTGCGCGGACCGGCCGAAGCACCGGCGGCACCGCCGCTCCTCGTCCCTTTCGGGGCGGCTGAGCGAGAGGACCCACCCGACGCCCCGCCACGAGCAGGCGCGCCCCGTGTCGATCCGGGTTTGGGTGCGCGGTCGGGCCGCTGTCCTCCGCTATTCATGGCACCGACGCTACTGGCGTCCCACCTGGCCAGCGGCGAAGGCAACACGAACGTGGGCAAACTCCGCGGCGAAACGTTCACGTCGCCCAACCCACGGCGAACCTGCCGATCGAGATCGACACCACACGCCCGGCCGTCGCCATCACCGGTGTGAGCGATGGTGCTGGCCACCGCCGGAACCACGACGGTCACCGTGACCTGCGCGGGCGCCGTCGACAGTGCCGACAACGCGAACACCGAAGATCGCAGTGAACAGCATCACCAATGCCGTCGTCACGGCGAACGACGTCGACCTGTCGGCCAACGCAAGGACTGATTCAGGACGTGCCTTTGCGACGGTCTCGTTCGGACATCGCGGAGGCATTTGTTCGGTCGTCGTAGAGCCAAAAGTCGCGGAGTCCGCGACCCACGGCCAGCGACCCGAGGCTGCACGCGGCGCCACCACTGACGATGCCCCCGACCGTCCCGAACAGTCGTGAAGCAACTCCCGATTCGATTCCGCCGAGCGTCGGCCCAATCGAGTAGCTGACCATTTCGATGCCGGCCATCCGGCCCCGGACCTCGTCGGGAATGGTCTGGTTCCAGATCGTTTGACGGAACACGCCGGACACGGCGTCGGCGGCGCCGGCAAAGACGAAGCAGCCAAACGCCAGCGGCAATGTAGGCGACAGGCCCATAGCGACGATGCCGATCCCCCACGCCACCGCGGCAAGCGAAATGGCGCGGCCGTGCCGATGCACGCGCTCCGTCCATCCGGTCGTGAGCGCAGCAACTCCGGCTCCGACGACCGGCGCAGCGCTCAAGAACGCGTATGCACGGGCATCACCGAACTGCTTCGAGAAGGCGGGAAGCAGAGCGAGGGGCATGCCGAAGAACGTCGCCACGATGTCGACGACATAGGTGCCGAGCAGCTCCCGACGACTTCGGGCGTAGCGAAGCCCGGTACGAATGGCGGCGAGCCCGATCGGCTCGGCGTTCTCAGGTGGCGGGGTGCCCACGACGCGGAGGAAGAGCGGGAGTGCGGGCAGCACCGTGGCGGCGTCGACGAGATACACGGCACCGACACCGAAGGCGTCGATCAGAACGCCGCCAACGAGCATGCCGAGCAGGAACGCGGTCGACCACCGCAGTTGATTGAGACGGGCGAGTGCGCCGACTTCGTCGTGATCCACGATCCGAGCGAACGAGGCTTCGAGCGCGGGGCGCTGGATCCCGTCGATCACCGACATCACGACGACAACCCCGAAGATCGCCGCCACCGGGATCCGGTCGCTCGACGCAATCGCCGCCAGTAGCAGCGCGCAGACAAGCAGTGACGCCTCGCCCCGAATGATGAGGCGTCGACGATCGAGGGCGTCGGCAAGCGCACCGCCGAGCAGGGCGCTGAACACCAACGGCACGGCTTCGGCGAGACCGAGCAAACCGACGATCAGCGAGTTGCCCGTGCGCTCATAGACATGGAACGGGACGGCGATGAACGTGGCCGCCGATCCGATTCGGGAGATGAACAGGCCGACCCACAGTCGACGGATGTCCGGGTGGCGCAGCGGGCGGAAGTCCACTGCCCGACTGCGCTACTGACGATGGCGAATAAGAAGCGCGCTTGCAAAACAAGCGATGCCTTCCCGGCGGCCCAATGCGCCGAGGCCTTCGGCGCGCTTCGCCTTGACGCTGACGGGAGCCCCGCACACCGCACTGAGTTGCTCGGCCATCTCCGCTCGAACCGGCGCCAGCTTCGGTGCCTCCAGCACGACGGTGGTGTCGACATTCATAATCGACCAGCCATCGGCGCACACAAGATCGACCGTGGCGGCCAGCAGGCGCATCGAGTCAGCACCCTTCCAGGCCGGATCGGTGTCGGGAAAATGCTGCCCGATATCGCCGAGTCCGGCGGCGCCGAGGAGTGCGTCGGTGACGGCATGGGCAACGGCATCGGCGTCGCTATGGCCGACCAAGCCACGGGCCCCCTCGAGGACAATCCCACCCAGGATCAGCAGCCGAGACGGGTCATCGGAAAAGGGGTGGATGTCAAACCCCTGACCGACGCGCAGTTCGGGAAACTCATCTGGAAGATCCGTCAAGGCCGCTCCTCTTCGCGCTGCGGGGCACCGGCGACGAGCTGCGCCCTCAACCAAACCAGGTCCTCGTCGGTGGTCACCTTACGGGCCAACGGATCGCCGGCCACGACCATCACGCGACCGCCCGCCGCTTCCACGAGCGCCGCGTCGTCGGTCGCCTCGCTGTCGGCGGCGTGCACACGACGCAAGATGTCGGCGCGAAACGCCTGAGGTGTCTGTACCGCCATCAGCGACGCACGATCCGGGGTTTCGAGGACGAGACCGGCGCGATCAACACGCTTGACGGTGTCGGTGAGAGCGAGCCCGGGCACCGCGGCGTCGGCACCTGCGTCGAGCGCTTCCAGCAACCGACCGACGACGGTGACAGGAACCAGTGGACGGGCGGCGTCGTGGACCAGCACAAATGCGGCGTCGGACGCGACGGCAGCGAGTCCGGCCCGGACCGACTCCGACCTCGTGGAACCGCCGACGACCACTCGCATGGCGTCGGTACCGTGATCGTCGATCCGCTCTGGCGCAACCACCAGCACCACCCGATCTCCGCACAGCGACCGCATAAGCGCTACCGAATGATCGACAACGCGGCGCTCACCGAGCGGCAGAAACTGTTTGGCTATCTCGCTACCGAAACGCGCCCCTGAACCAGCGGCGACGACGATTGCCCACAACCCAGGTCGCTCGGCCGAGCGGTTCATGGCCCGCCAACGATGGTCGGTCACCGGCGAGAACGAGGAGTTGGTCGGGCCTCAGGCCAGGGCGTCGGAGAGCTTCTTCTCCGCCGTTTCCTCATCGACGTTCAGCGCAAAGGTGAGCTCCGAGACGAGAATCTGGCGCGCCTTGACGAGCATGCGCTTCTCGCCGGCGGAAAGGCCCTTGTCTTTGTCGCGAATCGAGAGGTTCCGCACCACCTCGGCCACCTGGTAGATATCACCAGACTTCAGCTTTTCGACGTGGTTCTTGAAGCGACGCGACCAGTTGGTCGGCATACGGGCCTCCTTCTTCGAGAGCACCGCGAACACTTCCTCCACCTCTTCGTCGTTGATGACATCGCGAAGGCCCACCTTCTCCACATTCTCAGCGGGCACGGAAAGGGTCAGATCGCCGTAGGCCACCTTCAAGACGAGGTACTCGCGCTCCTCACCATTGATGGTGCGCTTCTCCCGTCGTTCGATGATGGCTGCACCGTGGTGCGGGTAGACGACCTTGTCGCCGACGTCAAACGTCGTCATGGAGCGGCTCCTGATTGGGGACCACTTGTGCCCGCGAACAGCGAGTACACAAGAACTTGCGGCTGACCAGTCTACCGGAACGACGCGAGTTCCCGAGACGCCCTCGCCGAGGTGGTGCCGCGCGGACCGGAAGTGCCCCGTTTGTGGCTGTCGTCACATCATCGGAGGGATGTCCGAAGTAGCCTGGCACGCGTGGTCCATCCCGACGCTCTCCGATCGAACGAATTCTTCGCCGGTTTTGACGACGAAGCGCTGTCCACGCTGGGTTCCGCGGCACGAAAGACCACCCACCACCGGGGTGACTACGTGTTCAAGGAGGCCGATCCCGCCAACGAGCTCTTCCTCGTACTCTCGGGTCGTATCGCCATTGCGAATACGTCGTCCGACGGGCGTGAGTCCGTTCTGGCCCTCATGGGCCCAGGCGACCTGTTCGGAGAAATGGCGCTGTTCGATGACACCGGCCGCTCCGCCGGCGCACGAGCGCTGGAAACGTCCGACGTTGTTTCCGTTCCGTTCAGCGTCATGCGCGCCTACCTCGAAGGCGACACCAAGGCTCTGTGGAGTGTGCTCGGTCTTCTCGTACGACGCCTCCGGGCGGCCGATGAAGCATTGGCCGACTCGGTATTCCTGGACGTCACGGGACGCACCGCAAAACGGCTGCTCGAGATAGCCGGAGACAACGACGAGTTCACCCTTCCAATCACCCAGGAGGAGCTCGCTGGAATGATCGGAGCATCACGAGAGCGCGTGAACAAGGCGATCGCCGCATTCGTGCGCCTCGGCTGGCTCGACCAACGCGAGCGTACGTACCGGATCGTCGATCGCCGCAAGCTCACGATGCGATCCACCTGAACCCGACCCGTCCGAGCCTTCAGGCGACGCCCGATCCGGGCAGGCCGGCTTCGGCGAACCTCAGCCGAGGCTCGACGCTTCGAGAATCCGGGCCAGGCCGTCACGGATCTTGCGAGCCCGAACCTCACCCACTCCGTCGACCTGGGTGAGGCCGGCCACGCTCGCTCCGACCAGCTTCGGCAGCCCGCCGAAATGCTCGGCCACGTCGGCGATCACCGTGTCGTTGAGACGCGGGATGCGGGCGAGCACCCGGTAGCCCTTCGGCACGAGCACACCCTTGGGGCCGGCCGGCGTTCGTTCGCCATGCCAGATCACGTCGATGACTTCGTCGAGATCGAGAAGGTTCTCCGTGGACAAACCGGCGAGCCGATCGATGCCGGGAAGGCGATAGTCCTTGCCCAAAAACTCCCGCTCACGGTCGACCCCGGCGAGGAGTTCGCCGAGTTGGAGCTCGATGAGGCGGCCATCGTCGCCCAGCTCAATGGTGAAGCCCCGCGTCTCCTCGCCGAGACGACGGACCATCTCCACCCGCTGAAGGGCGACGGCCAGCTCGCGTTTCGTGACGTGCCCGTCGAGCTCATGATTCGTAAGCGTACTGAGTACTGCATCGAGGCGGTTGCGATACCGCTCGAGTGTGGCAAGGGCCTGCGAGGCACGATCCAGCACGTCGCTGATCGGCTCGATCTGACGGCGTTGCTCGCCTCGGTAGACCGTGATGACCGACATTTCCTCAGACGCAGCAACCACCGGGACATCGACCGAGCGGGCGACGCGTTCGGCCGTGCGGTGACGGGTTCCCGTCTCGACCGTTGGTGTGCGCGGATCAGGCACCAGGTGCACGTTGGCCCGGGCAATGCGCGATGCCTCGGCCGACAGGATGATGGCGCCGTCCATCTTGGCGAGTTCGGAAAGCCGCTGCGGTGAGTATTCGGCATCGAGCAGAAAACCGCCTGAGCAGATCGCCAGAACATCGGGTCCGTCACCGATCACAACCAGAGCACCGGTCTTCGCTCGGAGGATTCGGTCAAGACCCTCGCGGAGCGGTCGGCCCGGTGCCACGAGGCGCACGGCTCCCTGCAACAGCGGGGACGAGAGGAGAGGCATCAGGTCGACGAGGTTAGCGGCGCTCGTACGAACATTGGATCTGGGCTCCGACCGCGCCAAGCCTGATCAGAACGGCTCGTGTTCGGCGGCGTCGGCCAGTTCGTCGTAGCGGTCGTTGGACGAGTTACGGCCGCCGCCGCGGCCCCAGGGGGCCGAGTACCACGATTCGTCGGTTCCACCTCCAGCGCCCGCGCCGCTGCGCCCACCGTTCGATGACGACCGGCTCTTCCGGGCAACGACGGGAATGCTAAGTGCACGTAGTGCTGACGCAACGTCCCCGACTCGGTGCAGCCGAAGACCTGGCGGGGCGTCGTGCATCGAGGACGGCACCACCGCGGCCGTGAACCCGAGTCGTGCGGCTTCCTGAAGCCGTCGTTGGATGTGGGCCACCGACCGGATCTCACCTCCGAGACCGATCTCCCCGACGGCAATCGTGGAACCGTCGATCGGCGCGCCGGCACTGGCCGACGCGATCGCCAAGGCAACCGCCAGGTCGGCCGCAGGCTCGCTCAGGCGGACACCTCCTGCGGCCGACGCAAACACATCACATGACCCCAGCCGGATACCGGCATGCTGATCGAGCACGGCGAGGAGTAGAGCGAGTCTGCCGCCGTCGACACCCTGAGCACTTCGGCGGGGCATGGCGAGCGGTGAATCGGTGACCAGCGCCTGGGTCTCAACGAGCAACGGCCGAGCCCCCTCCATGGCGCACGTGACGACCGAACCGGCGACACCGGCGCGTCGGTCGCCGAGGAACTTCGTGCTCGGATCAGCCACACCGACCAACCCTTCCTCCACCATCTCGAAGAGACCGAGCTCCCCGGTCGCTCCGAACCGGTGCTTGACGGCGCGCAGAAGCCGGAGCGCATGGTGGCGGTCGCCTTCGAAGGAGAGCACGGTGTCGACGATGTGCTCAAGCACACGGGGGCCGGCCAGCGATCCTTCCTTGGTGACGTGACCGACCAGGATGATGGCGACGCCTCGCTCCTTCGCCACGCGTACGAGCTGATGGGCACACTCGCGAACCTGGGCGACGCTTCCCGGCGCCGAGCTGAGTTGGGGATCGACCATGGTCTGGATCGAGTCGACGACGAGGACCGCGGGGCGGACCTCGGCGAGATGCCCGAGCACCTCGGGCAGCATGGTGGTCGACGCCAGCCAGAGCTCGCGTGGCAGTGAACCGAGACGTTCCGCCCGCAGTCGCACCTGTTGGAGCGACTCTTCGCCGCTCACCAGCAGCGTGCGCGTGCCACCGGTCGCCATCGAGGCAAGGAGCTGAAGAAGCAAGGTGGACTTGCCGATGCCCGGTTCGCCGCCGAGCACCGTGACCGAGCCAGGCACCAGCCCGCCGCCGAGCACTCGATCGACCTCGGTGTTCCCGGTCGATCTGGCCGTCCACTCGTTGAGGCTCACGTCGCCGATGGGCTTGGCCGGCTCGGCCGGGCGAACGGCGCCACTCCCCGCGGCCAACGCGATCGGCGTGTCGATCTCTTCCACCAAGGTGTTCCAGGCGCCACACGACGTGCAGCGACCGGCCCACTTCGGAGCCTCTCCCCCGCATTCGGAGCACCGGAACACGGTCCGCCCTCGAAATGCCTTCGCCCCAGCCTTGGTCATGAGCTCTCCGGCAATCGCATCAGGCCAGGGTACGGGAGGGGTGCGACAAAGGGGCGCGGCACCGTCACGACTCCGGCCTCAGCCGGCCGGGTCTCGACCCTCGCGGGCGTCGAGAACTCCAGAGCGCCGTTTCGTAGCTCGCTGATAGCTCGGGTCGCCTTCCGGCGGCCAATACGACTGCAGCGCCAACGCCACGCCGTCCACATCAAACGAACCTGGTTCTGCGGCGATCACGCCGACCTGCCCGGCACACGCCACGCCGTCGATCTTGATGAGGCTCCGAGGGACGGTATCTCCGGGAAGGCGTGGTTGGCGGACGCTCACCCGCTGCCACGTCGGAGACGTCGTGACCTCGGCGCGGTGGGTCACGTCGCTGCACGGTTCCCGGTACGTGATCTGAACTCGGACCGGCGTGCCCGCAGATCGCACCAGTACGCTCGCCGAGGCCAGTACCGGTTGGGTCGAAGCGTCAACTGGAGTGTCCTGGCGGATACCGGCGTCGGGCCCCGAAGCGACGACCTCGAGAAACTGCCGGCCGTCGACCGCCCCCGTCCGGCCAGCGGTCACCGAGACCCCCGCATCGATGGTCCACGACTCGCTGCCGCGGCCGAGCTCGAACGAAGGATTGACCAAACCAGCATCGACGTAGCTCGCGGCGTCGAGATCAACCGTCCCATCCGTCGTCCGGACACTCACGCGCATCGTGCAACGTTCGCCGTCCAGAGGCTGCACCGTGGCCGAGACCTGCGCCCACGACGCACTGGCGACGAACGGCGTCGACGCGATCTCTTCGTCGCTCGCACACGCGGTCTGGGCGACGAGCGAACCGTTCGCAGGTGAGCCGGCAACGGCGGAGCGGATCCACACCGAGAACCGGTAGGCGCGGCCGCGCACCGGAGTCAACAGCACCTCCTGGCCGATCGAACCCGGGGACAGGCGACCGACCCGACGGAGGTCTCGGGCATCGGCGGCATCCACGACCCGAAAGACGGCGTCCGATGGCGCCCCGACGGCTGGGCTGACGTTCCAGGTACCGAGCGTGGCGGGTTGCTCGAACGAAGGGTCTTGGAGCAGTTCGCGTGGGGCATCGGCGACCAGCGGGACTGCCTCCGGGTTGAGCTGGAACCCGACGGCGACGGCGCAAATCACGCAGCCGGCCCCGATCGCGGTGAGCAGTCTTCGACGTTGCGCCATCACGCACGCCCTGTCGAGTTGACCACGGGGGCAGCGGCCACCGGCTGGGCGTTCGCGGCGAGATCGTCATCGCCATCGCCATCGTCGTCAGGATCGCCAGCGCGACTCGACCGGAGTTGCAGCGCCACGAACGCCACGAGCGCGGCGAGTGCTGCTGCGGTTCCGGCGATCGTCGCCCACGACGTCGTGCTGGCCGAGAGACGGACCGGGGATGCGGTGCCAGCGGGGAGCTTCCAGGACCGTTCGGTGTCGAGCAGACGGGCGTCGATGCGGAGCGAGAACACTTCGTCGAGCGACCCGCCGCCGGCTTGGCGGAGCACTTCGGCGTCACGGAGCCCGAAGGCACCATTGCCGGTCACCGCGGCAAGCTGTTCGTCACCGAAGGACGCGAGTCCGCTACGGAAGTCACCCGGTCCGGCAAGCGAGACGGTGGTCGACCAGGGTAAGCGGTCTCTCGTCAGCCGTAAGCCGGCGAATGGTCCACTCGGGCCCGAGAGCTGGTCGAGGAGTTCGTTGGCCTGCGCCACACCGGTGAAGCGGTGGCTGAGTGCGAATCGAGCGGAACCATCGGCGTTTCGGACGATGCCCGGTCCTTCCCAGCCGGCCCGGCGAAGGTCATCGAGGCGCACACGGTTCGACCCGTCGTCGGTCGGTGCCGGTGCCGACGTGAGGCCATCGGCAGCGACACGTTGCGGGAACACTGCGGCCACAACATCTCGGTCGAGATCTGCCGTCACCCCGATGCGCCCGGCGCCGAACTCGTCGGACTGCACACGGACGGTCATGTCGACGCGACACGAACTCAAGCAGATGGCAATCCCGGCAAACGCCAGCAACCGGGCGAAACGAGATGCTCGCCACGCGGGGCGAGAAGCCGCCGTTGCGGCGTGCACCGAAGGCCGACCGCGGAACAGCACTGGTCCGAAGCGGCGACGCACGACGCCACGGTAGCTGGCCCCCGATGCGGCGAAGCGCTCCAACTGCCCCGGAGACGACTGCGGAACGAGAAGGACCCGCCGAAGCGGGCCCTTGTCCTGAACTTCCCTGACGACGATGGTTCAGTCGGAGGGGGTGGCCACCGGCTCGTCGGCTCCCGATGCCGTGAGGTCGTCGGGAACGACCGTGTCGGTGGCGGAGAACACGATGCCGCCGTCGATCGCGTCGACAAGGATCGACTGGCCGCTATGGAACTCCTTGACAAGGAGCTTCTCCGACAGAGGATCTTCGACGAGTCGCTGGATAGCACGGCGAAGCGGACGGGCGCCGAGGGTCGGGTCGTACCCCTGGCGGGCCAGTTCCAACTTGGCGTCGCCGGTGAGTTCGATCGTGATCCCCTGCACGGTGAGCTGCTCAGCCAGGCGCCGAACCATGAAATCGACCATCTGCACGACCTCGCTCATGGAGAGCTCATGGAACACGATCGTGTCGTCGATTCGGTTGAGGAACTCGGGACGGAAGTGCGCCTTGAGCGCATCCATGACCTTGCCCTTCATCCGCTCGTACGACACGGCTTCGCTGGTCTTCGAAAAGCCGAGCGTGGCCTTGCGCAACTCGGCCGTGCCGAGGTTCGAGCTCATGATGATCACGGTGTTCTTGAAGTCGACGGCTCGTCCCGGGGAGTCGGTCAGGCGGCCGTCTTCGAGGATCTGCAGGAGCGTGTTGAACACATCGGGGTGAGCCTTTTCGACTTCGTCGAAGAGGACCACCGAAAAGGGCCGACGACGGACCGCTTCGGTGAGCTGGCCACCTTCGTCGTAGCCCACATAGCCGGGAGGCGAACCGACGAGACGGCTGACGGTGTGCTTCTCCTGATACTCGCTCATGTCCAGGCGGATCAGCGACTGCTCGTCACCGAACAGGAACTGGGCGAGAGTGCGGGCGAGTTCAGTTTTACCGACACCGGTGGGGCCCAAGAAGATGAACGAACCGCTCGGACGACGAGGATCCTTGATGCCCGCACGGGTGCGGCGGATGGCCCGGGAGACGGCCGTGATGGCATCTTCCTGGCCGATGACGCGCTTGTGGAGTTCGTCCTCCATACGCAGGAGCTTCTCGGTCTCGGCCTCGGTGAGCTTCGACACCGGAATGCCGGTCCACATGGCAAGCACGTCGGCGATGGCTTCCTCGTCGACTTCGTCGAAAAGATCGACGCCGGCAGCCTTCCATTCGGCTTCCTTCGCAGTCTTCTGTTCGAGGAGATCCTTTTCCTGGTCGCGAAGCTTGGCGGCGGCTTCGAACTGCTGGTTCTCGATGGCCGCCTCCTTGTCCTTACGGACCTTGGCGACTTCGTTCTCGAGCTCGCGGTAGTCCGGCGGAGTCTGCATGCGCTTGATTCGCAGGCGAGCGCCGGCTTCATCGATCAGGTCGATGGCCTTGTCGGGGAGTTGCCGATCGGCGATGTAGCGGTCGGCCAGGTTGGCCGCCGCGATAAGGGCCTGGTCGGTGATGGTGACCCGGTGGTGAGTCTCGTAGCGGTCGCGCAAACCCTTCAAGATCTCAACGGTGTGGGCCACCGACGGCTGTTCGACCTTGATCGGCTGGAAGCGGCGTTCGAGGGCGGCG
>JANOHI010000346.1:0-5374 GCA_031406385.1 Acidimicrobiia bacterium | reverse complement strand
CCTTGCGCTGTCGGTCATTGAGCGGTTGTCCTGCCAACCCCTCCCAGAAGCGGGCCTTGCGGAGCACGTTGGCGACTCAGTGCACTAGACACGCCATCGTCGCGAAACGCCGACGCCCCAACCGAACTTGCGCGTGAGTGGTTGGCGCCGGTTCGCTACCGTTCGCTTCGTGCTTCCGTATGACCCATTCACTTCGGTTCGACGCGATCGTTGGTCGATCGGCCTTCGTCCGGTCGGAACGGACCAGTGGCTCGTGCGCGACGGCGACCTCGAGGCCCAGCTCGCCGAGAAGCGTCGTCTCCTCGCAGTCGCTCATGATGCGTGCGTCGCCTCGACGGGTGATGAACGGGTGGAGGAGGCGTGCACCGAGGCGGCCGAGCTGATCGCCTGGGCAATCGAACACCCTTCCCCCCGTGGCGGTCACGGGATAGCTGCGCTGGAGGCCGCGGCCCGGTTGGTCGCGGAGGATCTGGTGATCATGATGCCGCCAACGGCCGACGCCGATGCCGGGTACGTGCTCGGGGCCGCGGTGCTGTGCTTTCCGACTCGCTGGCTCCTCGCCGACAAGATCGGACGACCGATGCGGGCCATCCATGCGCCGGTCCCGGGCTATGAGTCGCAGATCGGCCGATCGACGAATCGGGTGTTCGACGCGCTCGACAGTCGTGTGGTCATGCGTACGAACTGGTCGCTGCTTGACTCGGGTGAGCTTCATCAGCCGAGCGGACGCCACCGCGTCGCTGATGACCCGACGATGAACACGTTGAACGCTGGTGAGCGGGTGTGGGTCCGGACCGAACGTCAGACGCTGCGCCGGCTTGCCCGAACGGGGGCGGTGCTGTTCACGATTCGGGTCTTCCAGTGCCGCCTCGACGACCTCCAACCGATGCTGCACCGGTCACTGCTCACTTCCCTCGAGCGGGTTCATGACGGTATGCGTACGTATAAAAGTCTGGACGCTCTCGATCGTTCGGTCCGCGGTTGGCTTCGGAATCGGATCGATGATGCCGAGATCGTCTGACCGCCAGGTCAGGCGGTGTCGATGACCGAAAGAAGGCGACGCCCGATCGCCAGGCCAATCGCAGAAGCGAGAGCCGCCCCGACGACCGCACCGAGCGACGACGTGGCGAACTTGATCTTGACATCGGCATCGTCTGAAAACACGCGGAGCAACGACGAGGTGTAGGTCCGTACGGCGACTCGTGACAACCCGGTGCCGGCCTGGCCGATGGAGCCTTCCCACAGGAGGATGTAGCCGAGACCCCATGCCAACGATCGGGTGGTCCGAAGCCCGAGGGCGACGAACAGCGCCGAGTAGGCGAGCACACCCAAGGCCGAGCTCAGGGCGGTACCGACAATGAACGACGATCCGACCCGTGTGACAGCACTGGCCACGACGAGCGGAAGGGTTGCAAAGATGAACCCGGTGAGCGACGCCGTGATCCACGAACTGAGCACCAGGCTCCAGCGGGAAATCGGCCGTAGCCACAGATGGACGAGCGTGCCGTCTTCGTTCGGATCTCCGAGTGTGGCCGACCCGAAGACCAGGCTGACAACCGGCACGAGCCCGGCGAGTCCGACGCTGCGGATGAGTTGGAACGCCGCGGTCGGCGGATCGTCAGCTCCGGCCGTGATCGCCGCGAGCAGAACGACGACTGCGCCGAGCGATCCCAGCGCCAACACCCGGCCGCGGGTGAGGAGCAGCCGCTGCTGCATGCGCACCAGGGTGAGGATTTCTCGGACCATCGGCGTCACCACCTCCGACTCACGAGGTAGCGGAATACCGATTCAAGGTCTTCGTCGAGAGGCTCGATAGCCTCGACGCGAGCATTGACGGATTGGGCGACGGGAAGCACGACTCGTCGGAAAGCGGCAACGTCGGTCACGTCGACGATCACTCCCTGGTCGTCGACCCGTGCGCCGACGACTCCTTCCGTGGCGAGGAGGGCGCCCGCCAGGGCCCGCGCCGGTGTTGCGATGATCCGCACCTGGTGGGGTCGGTCGTCCATGAGTGTGCGGATGGTATGGAAGTCGCCCTCGGCGGCAAGGCGGCCCTCGGCGATGACGATCACCCGAGAACCGAACCGTTCGACCTCCTCAAGGATGTGACTGGTGATCACGACGGTGCGCCCCTGTTCTCCGAGGGTCGAGAACAACTCGATCATGCGAAGGCGTTGCCGAGGGTCGAGGCCGTTGAGCGGTTCGTCAAGCACGACGAGCTGCGGACGGTGGACGATCGCCGCAGCAATCTTGACCCGCTGGCGCATGCCCTTGGAGTACATCCGCAGCGGACGAGTGTCGGCCGGGTCGAGCTCAACCTCGGTGAGTGCGCCGGCGGCTGCCTCCTCGGCCGCTTCGAGCCCGCTGAGCGATGCCATGGTCCGCACGAAGTCGCGGGCGGTGATCGGTTCGAACACACTGTCCTGCTGAGGAACGAGTCCGATGTGGCGGTACAGCTCCGGTTCGCCGCGGGGAGGGTGTCCAAGAACTGTGATCGAGCCCTTGGACGGTGTCGTAAGTCCACAGAGCAACCTCATGACGGTCGACTTCCCGGCACCGTTGGGGCCGAGCAACGCGGTGACGCCGGGCCACACGGAGAAGCTGACATCGGACACGGCGACGACCGCTCCGAACCACTTGGACACGGTGTCGAAGGTGATCGTCGGTTCTTCCGTTGGCGTGACAGCAGCCCTGCCGGACTCGGCGGCGCTCAACGTGTCACCTCCAGGCTGCGATAGCGCCAGAGGACTACCGCACCGAACAGCGCCGCCCAACCGAGGAGTACGAGGCCGAGGAGCACGGTTGGGACGGACGGGTGATCACCGACATTGCCGAAGACCCGCCGGAGGAACTCGAACGGCACGGTGAACACATTGAGCAGGATCGCGTTGTGGTTGTCCGTCGAGCGGAAGAGCGCCGACGAAACGGCCCCACCGACGATGAAGACAAGGACGATTGCCGACGAGGCGAAGCCCTTGCGGTCGGTGAGCGACGAGGCGGCGAGCGCGAGCAGGGCGAAGAAGGCGGCGAGCATCACTCCGCAACCGACGATCCTCACGATCGTGAGGCCGAGCTCTCCCGATGACGGTCCCTGTCCCTGCAGCGATCTGCCGACGACCATAAGAAGCGGCGGGAGCAGCGTGACAAAGCACAGCGCGCCCGCGACGGCGATGAATTTGGCGAGGAGGTACGTGGTGCGGGTAAGCGGCGAGGACAGGTAGACCCCCATCACGCGGAAGCGGCGGTCGGGGCACAGTGCCTCGGGCGCGGCGAACGCGATGAACAGCAGGATGGCCGAGATGACGAACCCGTAGTACTCCCAGACCAGCGGGATGCTCGCCGCCGAGATCTGCTTGGGCACGATGACACCGATGCCGATGTACACGATTGCCGGGAGGTACGCGACACCGACAACGATGAAAGGCAACGCTTTGGCCCGAGCCCCACGACGCAAGCCGAGGATCCGTCCGAAGGTGTAGCGGACGGTGGTGCGCATCGCCCCAGCAGATCCGGTTCGCTCCCCGTCATAGTGGCGATAGCCACGGTCGTGGATCCGGGTGTCACCCGATGCGCCGGTGGTCATCTGTCCGGCCCGGTGGGCTTGGGATCGTCGTCGCTGCTTGCTTCGAGGAACGCATCGGCGAGCGTGCGGCGCGACCGGGAGAGCGACCGGACCGGCGCTTCGGCGAGCACCAGCGCGTCGCGCAGACGATCGAACGTGGTGTCGTCGGCGTATGCCACTCGCACCACCGATCCGGACACCCCGACGACGTCGATCCCGTGTTCTGCGAGTACGCCGGTCACACCGGTGAGCCAGCAGGCGGAGCCGTCCGGACTGGCCAGGTCGACGGAGATCTCATTCCCCTTCTCCTGGAGATCGGACATCACGGCGTCGGTCGTGGCTCTCCCGTTCGCCAGAATCACCACGTTCTCGCATGTGCGCTCGACCTCCTCGAGGAGGTGCGACGAGACCACGACGTTGAGTCCGAGTACCGTGCCGCAACGCCGGATCAGCGCCAGCATCTGCTCGCGCTGCACCGGATCGAGTCCGTTGGTCGGCTCGTCGAGCAGCACGAGTGACGGGTCGTGGACAATGGCTTGGGCCAACTTCACCCGCTGCTTCTGCCCGGTCGACATCGTGCCGATCGGACGGAAACGTTCCTCCCCGAGACCGACTTCGAACAGCGCATCGCTCGCCCGTCCGATCGCCTCCCGACTGGGAATCCCATGGAGTTCGGCGACGTGTCGGACGAAGTCGTGTGCTCGTGAGTCGACGGGGAGCGCGTCGTGTTCCGGCGAGTAGCCGATGCGGGCGCGGATCTCGGGCCCGTCACGGATGGGGTCGAGACCGAATACCCGCAGTTCGCCGGCGTCACCCTCGTGGAACCCGAGAACCATGCCGAAGAAGGTGGTCTTGCCGGCGCCGTTCGCTCCGAGCAGACCGGTGACGCCCGCCCCGACATGGAAGCTGGCATCCTCGAGAACGGTGTTCGTCCCCCACCGCTTGCCCAGACCCGTCGCCGTGATGACACTGCTCGGGGCCGAGGTGGGCGAGGCGATGCGCAGTGGTCGTTGCCCCGACGCCGCGTCGTCCCTGCCGTCGCCGCCCATCCGGTAAAGCGTAGGGGCAGAGGTCCGGGGGCGCAGCCGCCGATGGACCGGTAAGACTGCAACGATGGCCCCGCACCCCTTCTACAGTCCTGAGCACGTGGAGTACCGGCGCGTGCTCGACCAGTTCGTCGCGAAGGAAGTGGCTCCGTTTGCGCACGAATGGGACGAGGCAGAGGAGTTCCCTCGTGAGCTCTATCTGAAGATCGGCGAGCTGGGCATGCTCGGCGCCGGGTTCCCGGAGGAAGTCGGCGGCATCGGAACCGACGCGTTCCTGCGGGTGATCATCCAGCAGGCGCTGGCCATGGGCGGATCCGGCGGCGTGTCCGCCGGCCTGATCTCGTCGTACATCTCGATGCCCGTGGTCGCCCACTACGGGACCGACGAGCAGAAGAAGATCCTCCCCGATGTGCTGGCCGGGCGAAAGATCGCGGCACTGGCCGTGACCGAGCCGAGCGGGGGCTCCGATGTCGCCGGCCTTCAGACCACGGCGCGCCGAGACGGGGACCACTACGTGGTGAACGGATCCAAGACCTTCATCACGAGCGGGATGCGTGCCGACTGGATCACCACCGCGGTGCGCACCGGTGGCCCCGGCCGCGGGGGTATCTCGGTGCTCCTCGTCCCGGGCGACGCGCCCGGCTTGTGAGTCGGCAAGATCGTCTCACCACCGGCAACAAGCGCAAGGTTGTGCTCACCGATCGGGCCGGGCATCACGCCACCGCTATCGAACTTAGGGACGTTGACAGCCTGCCCACCCGTCACC
>JANOHI010000321.1:0-1184 GCA_031406385.1 Acidimicrobiia bacterium | reverse complement strand
GACTTCACGTCGCCGCCGACCACGATCACACGGCCGAGATGCTCCAACGCATGCGAACCCCAGTACCACATGTAGAACGGGTGAACTCCGTGGTAGGCGTAGCTCGTTCGGTAGAGATGGCGGTACCACTCGTCCTCGGCGAACTGCTTCTCGAAGTCGCGTTCGATGACCTTGGGGTCAGTTGAGACCGACAGCACCTGCTCGAAGAAGTCGATGTAGCTCGGGTGGTGAACCGGATGGAACTCCCACGGGGTCGGGTGGCTCATGATGAGCACGCCGCCCTCCCGAACGAGGGGCTTGTTGCGGTACAGGTTGAAGAAGTAGCCGAGTCCGAGGCACATCACCAGGATCGGGTTCATGATCGAGTTCACGTTGTAGGGGCCGATGTAGGGCAGGCCCATGGTGAGGATGTCGGTCTGGCCTTCGACCCGCACGAGTTGTTGACGATGCACCTGGGCGATGGTCTCCTCGTGGACCGCTTCGACTTCGCCGGCCTGCACACTGGTCATCTTGTGGGGCGCCTTCGTCGCATGGAAGATCGACCGCCTGCTCCGCGCCGGGAGGCGGTCAAGTGACTTCGAGACCGCAACGAACGTGGCGCGGTCGCGCGCCGTCCACTCCCATTCACGTTTCTGCAGGAAGGCCAGCGAACCGGGGAACGTGTCGTTGTTCATCGTCGATTCGATCTGGAAGATCTTCACCCCGGCGTCGCGGATGACGGTACCCATGCGCCAGTTGATGTCGTGGAACTTCGACTTGTCCTTGTCCATGATGGATTTGGAAGCGCGCAGAGTATCCACGTTGTGGTGATGGCGGATTCCGGCGTAGCCGGCGAGTCCTGTCGCTGTTGACTTCCACCCGCCGTTCATGGCGACGAGGTTGATGTTGACATAGACGAGCAGATCGCTTTCGGCGGCGCGCTTGGAGAACTGCACCTGCTCGCCGTGTTTCGTCTCACCCAGCATCACCATGGCGTCGGGATCCTCGGCATCGTGGTTGTACAACGCACCCGACGGAGCGAACGCGTCATAGAGCCGGTCACCGACGGCGTGACGGAGTTCGTCTTCGGTCATGCGGCGGTGCAGCGCCAGTGCCGCTATGAGATGAACGTCGTCGACGCCCTTGCGGGCGGCGAGTTCCAGGACCTCTTCGATGATCATCTGGCGGATGTCAGGCCGCTCCAT
>JANOHI010000312.1:0-47929 GCA_031406385.1 Acidimicrobiia bacterium | reverse complement strand
CCCAGAAGCTCGGCCCGAAGCCCGAGACAGTGCGTCTGTGGGTCCGCCAAGCCGAGGTCGACACCGGCCGGCGCGGTGGAGTATCGACCGTGGAGCGGGAACGGATCGTCGCCTTGGAACGAGAGAACCGTGAACTCAAACGAGCAAACGAAATCTTGAAGGCCGCTGCGTCTTTCTTCGGTGCGGAGCTCGACCGCCACTCGAAGAAGTGATCGTGTTCATCGACGAGCACCGTGATCTGGAGACAGCCGGGTTGCGGTGGGGGGTCGAGCCGATCTGCGCAGTGCTGCAGGTCGCCCCTCAGTCGTACTGTGCCGCCAAGCGCCGGCCCCAGTGTCGAAGAGCGCAGCGTGATGGCGAACTCTGCGCCCTCATCCGGGCCGTGTACGAAGCGAACCTGTCGGTCTATGGTGCCGACAAGGTCTGGGACCAGCTCAACAAGGACGGGCACCGCGTCGCGCGTTGCACCGTGGAACGCCTGATGGCCGAGATGGGCCTGCGGGGCTGCCGCCGAGGCCGCCAGTTCGTCGTCACGACCCACGGTGATGACCGCCTCCAGCGGCCCGCCGATCTCGTGAAGCGGACGTTCGAGGCCCCGACCCCGAACCGGTTGTGGGTCGCCGATCTGACCTACGTCAAAACGTTCACCGGGTGGGTCTACGTCGCGTTCATCATCGACGTGTACTCCCGCATGATCGTCGGCTGGCAAGCATCACGCTCGCTACGCACCGATCTCGCTCTCGACGCCTTGGAGATGGCCATCTTCAACCGTCGCCGCGTCGGCGCAGACCGTTCGCACCTGGTCCATCACAGCGACCGCGGCGTGCAATATCTCGCCGTTCGCTACTCGCAACGACTCGCCGACAACGCCATCATCGCGTCGGTCGGATCCAAGGGAGACAGCTGCGACAACGCGATGGTCGAGAGCTTCAACGGGCTCTACAAATCCGAACTCATCTACCGGCGCACGTGGCGTGGTCTCGAAGACGTCGAGTTCGCCACGCTCGAATACGTCGACTGGTTCAACAACCGGCGTCTCCATGGCGAGATCGAACCAGGACCCGGGTTCACCACCCCGGCAGCGTTCGAAACCGCCCACTACGCTCAAACCGTCCCCACCAACCGGTGAGGACTCAATAACCCGAGCCTCCACCAAACCCGGGGCGCTTCACTCTCCCGAAGACCCTTGACCGCGACAAAGACGGAATCGCCTGCGAAAGGGCGACCTGATCAACAAGGAGTTGCGATCATGCGGTATCACCCGTGGGTATGCCTCCAATGCTCCTCGGAACCCGCTCCGCTTCCTGGAACGCCTACCGCTCGTCGTTGTGCCACCGCCGTAAACGCTCGACGGCGGCCTGCATCACCCCTGCGTTGAGTGCGCCTTCGATGTTGCCGTCACTGAAGCGTTCGGAGCGCTGGATCGCCGTGAGCAGTCGTACGGCATCACTCACTGGCGCGGTGGAGAGTGATGCTGGGTCGTCCCGGTAGCGGCGCAGCCCATCCCAGTGCATCCAGTCGAACGGGACGAACATGCCAAGGCGGCCAAGTACGTGTCGCAGGCGCTCCACCGACTCCGAGTACACCGGATAAGGAACCTGGTGCACCGGTCGTTCCTTGCCGTTGACGATCGTTGTCTCGACCACCCCGCCGACCCATGTGGCGAAGGTCGTCTCGCTGGCGAGTGCGTCCATGGCGGCCCAGAGGGCGTTCCAGTCCTGTTCGCCTGCCCTCTCGAGCGCCGCGCCGATCTGCGCATCCACCGCATCATCGTCGTCGGCCATCGCAACAAAGGGTACGTGTCCACAGATCTGTGCCGCTCGAAGCCCTCCAAGCCATGACATGGAGGAGAGTCTCTGCACAGGCCCTTCTGCGAGGATCACGTAGTTGGTGGCGCGGCATCCGCTATCCCGGCTAGGTGTAGTCCCACCGTGACACCTCTCGAAGGTCGAGGCCAAGCGGGCGACCAAAAAAGAGCCGACCGGCGAGTTCGTTTCGGGCCAGGCTGAATGATTGTCGAACCCCCGGTGGGTCCCGGGGAGTTCGCCGGGTGCGACGACCGACGAACTCGCCGAGTTGAGGCGGTTGAAGCGTGAGAACGCTGAGCTGCGCCGGGCGAATGCGTCGCTCCGGCGTTGATCGTCGCGCTCAACCTTTTCGAACACTCCGACGAAAGAACAAGACGCGCAGGACGTTCGTTGTCGATCGAGTTCTGAGTGAGGAGGGGCGTTGATCGAGCTTCCCGATTTCGCAGGTCACTGGGACCGCCTCTGGAATGCGTTGGTCCACCTCGGCACGGTCGTGCCGTCGGACTGGGTGCTCGTCGGTGGCCCGATGGTGCTGTTGCACGCGGTGGAGCACGACTCGCCATTGCCGAGAGTGAGCATGGACCTCGACGTGATCGTGAATGCACGCGTCCAAGCATCGGTTTGCGGGTTCGTGACCGAGAGCGGAGCGCTCGGGTTCGTGCTCGACGGCATGAGCCCCGAACTGCTCGCTCACCGCTACCGGCGAGGTGCGGCATCCATCGACGTGCTTACACCGCCGCTTGTTCGTCGAGGCCATCAACGAAGCGTGACAGTGGACTTGGGATCGGAGAGAATGAGACGATGCTGGTTGAGATTGATCCGTCTGTGCGAAGCAGGGTCGAGAACATCGTTGCCGAGGTCGGCGAAAGTGCGTTTCGGCGCGGCGTGGCCGCCATGACAGGGTTCGACGCCGATGCGCTGACCATCGACGACGTCGTGACGGTCTATGTGTTGGCTCGCGAAGGGCGTGTGCAACCGGCGGCTGCGGGGCGCCGAGCAGCTGCCCTCTATCCGACACTGCCGCCCAGGACCGCCGACGATCCATGCGTCGACGTATCCAGCCAGCTCCCAGGACGAGTGGCGACCTAGGTTCACCGTTCGACCTGGTCCGAATCGTCGAGGTCTTCAACCGACATGGGGTGGCCTACGTCGCCATCGGGTGTCTCGGGAATGCTGCACGGCGCGATCCACTACATCACCCAAGACGTGGACATGATGGTCCAGCGCAGTCAGGAGAATCTGCACCGCATCGTTGCGGCGCTCATCGAGCTGGGGGTGGACCTCGACCGCGAACTGGTCATCGGCGATCTCGCCGTGAACACGCAGTGGCGGACGTCGAGCGGGCCGATCGACATCTTGCTATCGGCCATCGGTCCCAACGAGACCGAGATCACTTTTCAGGAACTCGATCGGTCCTCGCAGTTGTTCGAAGTGGCTCGAGGTGTGCTCGTTCCTTCAGCTTCACTTGATGACGTGATCCGCATGAAGGAGGCCGCTGACCGAGTCAAAGATCATCTGGCGCTACCCGAACTCCGCCGGCTCCGCAACGACGCGCACCCGGACCGACCAAGAGATGCCGATCCGTTCGAGCACTACCCGATTGACGACGACCTCGTAGCCTTTGACGACTTGGACGAAGGGATCGGCAAGCTAGCCGCGTGTAGCCACCGGACTATCGACAACGCCTATTTCGAAGGAGAACAATGATGATGATCGACCTTCCCGCTGACCTGCGTACGACAGGGTCCATTGGTCACCGCGTCGCGCCCGATTGCGCCACCCGTCACGTGCGCCAGCCGCGGCATCGAGCCTCCGCGCGACCTCCTCTCGTTCCTCGGCGAGGGAAAGAGCGAGGAGCAGACTCGCGTGCGCGGCGCCCGTTTCCGTCGGATGCTCCTGCCACAGACGGGTGCTGCCCTCCACATCGGTGAACAGGAACGTCACCGTCCCCGTGGGCGGCTCCACTGGGTTGCGCTGCTCCGTCACGTCGTCGAGTATCCCAGAGCCACGACGTTTTCGGTTTGCCGCAACAATCGGTTTCGATACGCTGCTTCAGCCCTGTTCGCTTGCTCCGCCCGAACGGGTTCCCTCGGCTAGCAGGGCAGGTCGACGGTGCCGACCATCGAACAGGTGGCGGTCAACCTGCCAGTACCGAGTCGAGGTCCGGCACGTGCTTGCGGGCCAGCCACTGGAACGCGGCCCAGCCCGACATCGGGTGGCTGATCGTGCGCGCCACTTCCCGTGCGCCCTCATCGGAGATCGGCCGCATGTCGTCGCCCGCTTTCATCTGCACCTCGGCGACGCGCTCCATGGTGACGAACCAGCCGACCGCTTCGGCCACGGATCCTCCCGTCGTGAGCAGTCCATGATTGGCCAGGATGGCGTGGCGATGCGAGCCAAGCGCAACAGCAATGCGTTTGCCGCCTTCGGTGCTCTGAACGTCGAGTTCCTCGTCGTCGAAGAGCACGTGGCATTCGAAGAACGCACACGATTCCTGGCTGATCGGCCGGATGAGCTGTCGGCGAGCCGCGAGGGGAGTCCCGTACCCCGTGTGCGTGTGGCACGCGCTGATGACGTCGGGTCGTGCGTCGTGCACGGCGGAGTGGATGTGGAAGCCCGCCCGGTTGATCCCGGTGTCGAGGCCACCGGGTGTTTCGACCACGTCGCCCGTCGGGCCGACCAGTACGAGGTCGCGCACGGTCACCAGATTGAAGGGGACGCCGTAGCGGGCCATCCAGAAGCAATCGGGCCGTTCGGGATCGCGCGCGGAGATATGGCCATCGCCGGTGGACCCCCAACCGTGGGCGCCGAGGATCCGGTAACTGATCGCGCATTCGAGGAGGCGGAGTTCTCGTTCGTCAGCTGCGGACGTCGTCACTGCCGGGGTGGACGTTGCGGAGAGCGGGGTGTGGGGTCGCATCGGAAGGCGAGCCTATGCGGCACGACTGATCCCGGCCGGTGTGCGGTCGGCCTTCTCGGCGGTCCGGGTAGGCGCCGGGCACGGGTTCTGCGGCGCGAGGAGGACTGCAGCCGTCCAACCCGCCCGACAAAGACCTGCAGTTCAGAGCACCTGATCGACCTGGTGTGCGTTGTGCTGCGGCTCACCGCCGCAGCACGATCGTGAAGTCGGCCCGCCGGGTCGCGGTTCACACCTCCAAGTGCGTGGGCTGGATCCGCCGGCGCGGCTCGATCGCGATGACGAAATCCGCCAGCCGCGCCGCCACGTCGATCGCCGTGTCGAGCGTCGCCGCGGGAGGGTCCCAGCACTCGGAGACACGGATCCACCCTCGACGGCCGAGGAACGGGCCCGCCACCGGGTCTTCGCCCAGCTCGCGACGCCACGTTGTCTCCTGCGCGGTGAGGCGGGTGAGCACCTCGGCATTCTTCGCTGCCTCGGGATGCTCGGAATGGAAGCCGATCTCCAGAAAGCCCTGGTCCCTCACGCGCACGAGTTGCGCTTCGTAATGCTCACGCGTGGCGTCGCCGAACCACACCTTCACACCCCGACCGTGCGAGGTGGTCCGCAGTTCGGGGCCGACGACCGCCACGAACCCTTCGACAGCGTCGCGGACCTGGCTGAAGAACTCCGCGTCCACCCCGACAATCGTAGGGCTATCAGATGATCGGACGCCTCCCGCTGGGCATCGCGATTCGTCTCTACCCGCCGCAGCTGCCTAGCCTCGCGAACCATGAGCGATTCACACCTGCGGCAGTTCTACTTGCGTGGGAGAGGTTGACCGTCGATCCGCGATCGAGGTCGGAACGGCAACATCCGCTACGGGGTGACCTCGGTACCCGCGTCGTGAACGGTCAGACGATCGAGCAATGGCAGTACGAGGTAACCGCCGGTGGAAGGCTTGGCATCCGCACAGATGACGATCGCAGGGTCGTCTGGCTGATGGACGCCATGGTCGGCCACCCGAAAGCAACTGAGTAGCCCAACGCCACCGAAACAGTTCGTATGTACGCCTATGAGAATGAGACTGCGAACATCTGCGTGGTTCTCAAGGGTCACTACCGGTCACCGAGAGACCGTAGGTGTACAGACCGGTTCGAGAAGGCGACGTCGATGACGGGACCGTCACCGTGCCCGGCGGACTCAAACCTCACCCTTTCCCTGTTAATCACCATCCCGGCAGGTTGATCCTCATTGACCAAATGCTCGGCCCGGTACCATAAGATCGCGAACGAGGACCGTAAAGAACAGCTCCCCGCAGCAGAAGGGAGGGCCGTGTCCAAAGGAGAAGGTGGGACAGTGTCCAGAGGCGACGAAGCGGCGCAGAGCAAGCGTCTGCCAGTCGTCGCATGTGCGGGTCAGGTCGTGGCCGACCTCTTCGTCCCGCCCCTTCAGGCGCTGCCCGAAGCCGGGGAACTCATCAGCACTGGCGACATGCTCAGCAGCGTGGGCGGGTGCTCGGCCAACACCGCCACGGCCCTCGCCCGATTCGGGGTTCCGACCGTGCTCTCGGTCATGGTCGGTGCCGACGGCCAGGGCGACTGGGTCCGCCGTCACCTCAGGGAGAACGGCCTCGACGTCTCCGGCGTCATCACCTCCTCGAAACTCGCCACCTCCCAGACCGTGATCCTCCCGGTGATCGGTGACGACCGCCGCTACATCCACGCCATCGGCGCGAACGCCGAGTACCGAGCGAGCGACGCCCTCCCGTACGCGGGTACCGTCAAGGTGCTCGTCATTGGCGGCTTCCTCAGCCTCCCCGGCCTCAAGACCGACGAGGTCGCTGAGCTGTTCCGGAAGGCCCGAGCTGGCGGAACGCAGACCATCCTCGATGTCGTGATCCCGGCGGGCACCGAGAACGTCGCCGAGAAGATCAAGCCGATCATGCCCTTCGTCGACTGCTTCACCCCGAACGACGACGAGGGCAGGGTCACCACCGGCGAAAACGACCCCGAGAAGCAGGCCAACACCCTGCTCAGTTGGGGCTGCCGCTCGGTCGTCGTCAAGTGCGGCGCGCACGGTGCGATCTACGTCGACGCCGAGCGCACTGTGCAGGTGCTTCCGCTGCCCGTCGACTTCATCGACGGCTCCGGAGCCGGTGACGCCTTCGTCGCAGGATACGTCTACGGCCTGGTGCACGACTGGCCGGTCGAGAAGCGCCTGCGGTTCGCCGCCGCCGTCGGCGCCTCCGTAACCCGCGGACTCGGAACCACGACCACGCTGTTCACTCTCGACGAGGCCTTGGCCGCACTCGAAGACGTTCCCCTGGTCGACTCGGCCGTCGCTTGAACTTCGTCACCCTCCATCGACAAGGAAATTGATGCCCCTCGTTCCCGTGCCCCAACTGCTGGGCGAAGCCCGTGCGGGCGGCTACGCCATTGGATACTTTGAGAGCTGGGACAGCTACTCGTTCGAGGCAGCGCTCGACGCCGCCGAGGCCGAGAACGCCCCCATCATCGTGGGCTTCGGCGCCACGATGCTCAGCGACGACTGGCTCGACGGACGCCGCGGCATCGAGGCGCTCGGAGCCATGGGGCGCGAGCTGCTCACGGGCTGCCGCGTTCCGGTGTCCTTCCTCCTCAACGAAACCCATACCCTCGAGCAGGCGAAGCGCGGAGTCGACTCAGGCTTCACGTTCGTGATGATCGACTCACAGAAGTGGCCCAAAGAGAAGGCCATGGAGGCCACCGCGAAGCTCGTCGAGTACGCGCACCCGCACGGGGTCGCAGTCGAGTCTGAGTTCGGTTCGTTGCCCGACTACATCGACGGCATGATCTCCGACGAGCACGCCTTCCGCACCGACCCCGACGAGGCGGCCGACTACATCCGCCATACCGGGATCGACGCGCTCGCGGTCTCGGTCGGCAACGTGCACCTGCTCACCGCCTACAAGTCGGAGATCGATCTGCCGGCCCTGGAGGCGATCCGCAAGGCGGTCCCGAATACGCCGCTCGTGCTGCACGGCGGCACCGGCTTCCCTGACGAGGCGGTGCGTGCCGCGATCACTGCCGGCGTCGCCAAGTTCAACGTCGGAACGCAACTGAAGAAGAACTACCTGGAGGCCGTGGTCGCCCGCACCAAGACCTGGACGGGCGATGAATCGCCCCACGACCTCGTTGGCTCGCACAAGGCGACCGACTTCCAAGAGGCGGGCAAAGCAGCATTCACAAAGGGCGTCAGGGACCTCCTGCGGCTCTACGGTTCGGCCGGCAAGGCCGATGAGGTTTTGAAGGCGGTTACCAAGTGAGCACAGCAACCACGGGCGTGCAGCCCATCGACATCACCGGCCTCGACAGGGAGGCCGTACTCCACCTCTACCGGGAGATGCTGCGCATCCGCCGGTTCGAGGACCGCGTGTACCAGTTGTTCCTCAAGGGGGAGCTCCCGGGCACGCTGCACCAGTACCAGGGCCAGGAGGCCGTCGCGGTCGGTGCGTGTCAGGCCCTTGCGAGGGAGGACTGGATCACGTCGACCCACCGCCCACACGGCCACGCGCTCGCCAAGGGCGTCACCGTCCGCGGTGCGATGGCAGAGCTCTACGGCAAGGCGACCGGCTGCTGCTTCGGCAAGGGTGGCTCGATGCACCTCGGCGATCCCGACGTCGGGATGATCCCGGCGATCGCCATCGTCGCCGGCGGCATCAGCGTCGTGTCGGGCATGGGCCTCGCGTTCAAGATGCAGAAGAGCGGCCAGGTCGCGTTGTGCTTTTTCGGCGAGGGCGCGACCAACGAGGGGGCGTTCCACGAGGGCCTGAACTTCGCCGCAGTTCAAAAGCTCCCGATCGTCTACCTCTGCGAGAACAACATCTACGCCGCGTCAACGGCGTTTCACAAGTCGAGCCTCGTGGCGAACGTCGCGGACCGTGTTGGCGGCTACGGCATGCCGTCCGTCATCGTCGACGGCATGGACGTTGTCGCGGTCAAGAACGCCGTCACCGAGGCTCGCGAGCGGGCGCTTCGCGGCGAAGGTCCGACCCTCATCGAGGCGAAGACCTACCGCTTCGCCGGCCACAGCCGTGGTGACGCGCGCGGCTACCGCACCCGGGACGAAGAGGCCGAGTGGAAGAACAAGGACGCGATTGATCGGCTCGCCCTGTCGATCACCTCGACCGGGCTCGGAACCGACGACGACCTTGCGAAGGTGCTCGAGGAGGTCAACGCCGAGCTCGAGGACGCCGTCGAGTTCTCGCGCAACTCGCCCGACTGCGACCCCGCCGAGGCGTTCACGGGGGCCTACGCCGACCCGATCACGATCGGCAACGGCACGGTACCCCCCGCTCCGGTCCAGCCCGACGGCGACCGCAAGCTCACCATCACCGAGGCGATCCGCGAGGCTATCGCCGAGGAGATGGAGCGCGACCTGTCGCTCTTCCTGATCGGCGAGGACGTCGGCATCCCCGGCGGCTTCGGCGGCGCCTTCGGTGTCTACCTTGGCTTGCCGGAGAAGTTCGGACACGAACGCATCATCGACACCCCGATCTCGGAGAAGGCGATCGCCGGTGCCGCGGTGGGCGCGGCGATGATGGGTATGCGTCCACTGCCCGACATGCAGTACTCCGATTTCCTATTCGAGTGCATGGACGAACTCGTGAACCAGGCCGCAAAGATGCGCTACATGTCCGGCGGCAAGCTGTCGGTGCCGATGGTCATGCGCGCCCCGGTGGGCACTGCCAACCGCGGTGCCCAGCATGGCCAGTGCCCGGAGAGCTACTTCATCCACGTGCCCGGCCTGAAGGTCGTCGCGCCGTCGGATGCCTTCGTGGCGAAGGGTCTCATCAAAGCCGCGATCCGCGACGGCGACCCGGTGCTCGTCTTCGAACACAAGCTGCTCTATGGCTCGAAGGGCCGCGAGCAGGCCGGTGGCCTCGACCTCACCACGCACGTTCCCGAGGGGGACTACGTGTGGCCGATCGGCCGGGCCCGCGTGCTCCGCGAGGGCACCGATGCGACGGTGGTCGCGACCCACCTGTCGCTTTACCGCGCCCTCGCCGCCGTCGACGAGCTCGCCGCCGAGGGCTTCAGCATCGAGGTCATCGACCCGATCTCGCTGCAGCCCTTCGACACCGAAACGATCTTCGCGTCCGTCGAGAAGACCGGCCGACTGCTCATTGCGCACGAGGACACCCTCACCGGCGGATGGGGCGCCGAGCTCGCTGCCCGCGTTGCCGAAGAGCGGCTGTTCTCGCTCGAAGCGCCCATCAAGCGCGTCGCAGCACACGACATCCCGCTGCCGGTCGCTCCGATCCTCGAGCAGACCATCGTTCCGACACAGGAGCGGATCAAGAACGAACTGCGCGTCCTGCTGGCGTAATCCCGACCCCAAGCCCCCTAGAGGAACCAGGAACACCCGATGGTCTTCGAAATCCGCCTTCCACCGCTCGGCCAAACCTCCGACGAGATGTCGATCGTCGAGTGGTACAAGAACGAGGGCGACACGGTCGACATCGCCGAGCCGCTGCTAAGCGTCGAGACCGACAAGTCCCAGGTGGACGTCGAGTCCGCCGAAGCGGGTACCGTCCTGAAGATCATCGCGCAGCCCGGTGAAGTGCTGACCTCTGGGTCCCTCCTCGCCTACGTGGGCACACCCGGCGCGCCGATCCTTTCCGAGCCCGGCACCCCTCCGAGGCTGGGCCTCGCTGGTGCTTCGGCGCCCGCCACTGCGGCTGCGGCTCCAGCGGTCCCCGCCGTTGCAGCGTCAGCGCCCGTGCGGGCCGCCGGGACACGTATCCAGGTCTCGCCGGCGGTGCGCAAGCTCGCCGCAGACCTCGGTGTCGACCTCTCGACGGTTGCCGGGACGGGGACGAACGGGATCATCGAGCGCTCCGACGTGCAACAGGCCGCCGAGCGCGGTGTGTCCGAGCCGGTGGCCCCGGGTACGGGCGCGCCGCCAGCCGCAGACCCCGGCGACCTCACCGCGGTGGCCCCGCTTCGGCGCACGATGGCTCGACGCCTGACCACGTCGACGCAGAGCATCCCCACCTTCCGGCTCACAGCGCACCTCGACGCGACTGCAGCGAAGCACGAGATCGCTGCCTACGGCACGGGGCTCACCTACACCCATCTCCTGCTGCGTGTCGTCGCCCGGGCGCTGCGCGACCACCCCGTCATGCTGCGGTTGTGGGTCGAGGACGGACCCAGGTACCGCACGCTCCCGGGTGCCAACGTCGGGCTCGCCGTGGCCGGTGAGGACTCGCTCTACGTCGTCACGATCCCGAACCCCGACCAGCTGGCCCTTCCGGCGCTCGTCGAGGCGGTCTCGGCGGCGGCGGGTCGCCGCCGGGCGGGCATCCTCAGCAACGTGGACCAGACGCCCGCCACGATCACCGTGAGCAACCTGGGCATGTTCGCCGTCGACTCGTTCGACGCGATCATCGACCCGGACCAGAACGCGATCCTCGCAGCAGCATCCGTCCAGGACCGCGTGGTGGCCGTGAAGAGTGTCCCGACGGTCGTTCCGCAGCTCACGGTCAACCTCAGCTGCGACCACCGCTCGGTGGACGGCGCACAAGGCGCGCACTTCCTTCACACGCTGCGCGGCTACTTCGAGACCGACCCGGCCGGACCGGCAGCGTGATAGGCGGCACCCAGCCCAGGGTCAGTCCTTCGTGATGGTGAAGGTGTAGCTCGCCTCGAGCTTCTCGCCCGGTTCCAGGATATCGATCCCGCCGCGCTCGCCCGCCTCGCGCCGACGGTGACCGTCGGTGCAGTGGGTCTGCGGCTCGATCGCGCACGCGTTCACGGTGACGTTCTCGATGTCGCGGATCGTGGCCAGCACCACGTGCTCGCAGTTCGGGGTGGAGTCGAAGTGGGCGGTCAGGCCCCACGTGCGCCAGTGCAGTTCGATGCGGTTCTCGGTCAGGCCGGTCCAGATCTCGTCGATATCCCAGTCCGGGGCGCCGAGCGCACGCAGATCGAGGTTGCCGCTCACCGGAACCGGGTCGCCCGCGACCGGGTAGCGGTCCCGCGACGGGTAGACGAGCTCGGCGGGCAGGCGCACCTCGAGCGGCTTGTCGTCACTGACCCACCAGGGGTGGATGCCCAGGCCGGCCGGCATGCGCTCGGTTCCGGTGTTGGCGACGCCGATGTACACCCAGGCGGAGTTCCCGGTCACGCCGAACTCCTGCCAGGCAGCGTAAGGCCACGGGTAGTTGCCATTGCCGTCCTCGAAGAACTCGATGCGGTTGGCGGAGACCACCGCCCAGGGCTTTTTCAGAGCGCGACCGTGGATGGCGTGGCCCTGGAAGTCGGCGGGGAGCTGGATGACTCGACCGTCGAAGTGCAACGTGGCGCCGGGGACACGGTTGGCCCAGGGAACCATCGGGTAGGAACCCCAGAAGTACGGCTCGTCGGCGATGACGTCCGGGTCGCCCGGGGTGCGTATGAGGTCGTGACCAAAAGCCTTCAGGGCGAGGATCCGACCGCCGTAGTGGGGGGCGACGACGAGCTCGACGTCGCCGTCGACGAAGTACAGGAACTCACTCGTGGCTAGGTCGCCTCTCAGTCGGCGACGATCGTGATGCGGCCGATCTCCGGGTCGGTGAAGATGTCGAACTCGTCGGTGCTGCGGGTCGAGAACTCGCTCACAATGGCGCCCTCGGGGCCGCCCGTGAACCAGTGCAGGGTGTCGGGCATCATCGTGTATTGCTCGCCCTCGCGCAGCACGATCTCGTGCCAGGCCGTGTAGTGCTCCCTGCGGATGGGGTTCGACTTGGGCGACACGACTGCCGGGCCCTCGGTGTACAGGTACACGGTCCCCTTGCGGACGCGGAAGGTCTCCTCCTTGCCCAGCTCACCGCCATCGACCGACACGTGGCGGTGCTCAGGGCAGGTCTGCCCGGGCTTGAGCACAATCTCTTTGGCGCACACGCGCTGGGTGTTGACGTACACGATCAATTGGAGGCCGGTCTTGTCGAGCTGGGACAGACCGAAGTCGGAGACCTCGATCTCTCCCTTCTCCCTGTCGGTGATCACGATCCCGGCCTCGGCGAACATGTCGATGGCGTATTTCCGGGCTTCCTCGATCTGCGCGGAAGGCAACATCAGTTTCACCCTTCGTTGTTTCGAAACGATCGCAGCATCTGTGAGGGGATGCTGGCGGACGTAGCGATCCTAACTGCGGGCGGACCCGCCCGAAAGGTGCGCCGCTGTTCTTCGGTGTCGCGTCGAAATAGCGAACGACGATTCGCGATTCGTCTTGGTCCGCCGGAGCTGCCTAGCCTCGCGAACCATGAGCGATCTCCACCTACGGCAGTTCTACATCGACGGTGCCTGGACCGACCCGTCCGGCACCCGCACCCACGACGTTGTAAATCCGGCGACGGAACAGGTCGTCGCGACGATCGCGTTGGGCGAGCAGGCCGACGTCGACCGCGCCGTCGCCGCCGCGAAGGTGGCGTCGGAGACGTTCTCGCAGACCACCAAGGAGGAACGGCTGGCTCTCCTCGGCAAGATCGTCGAGGCGTACAAGGCGCGCCTCGGTGACATCGGTGCGGCGGTCTCGAGTGAGATGGGAGCACCGCTCACGCTCGCCCAACGGGCGCAGGCACCCGCCGGCCTCGGCCATCTCATGGCAACGGCGAAGGCGCTTGAGTCGCTCGAATTTTCCGAGGACATCGGAACAAGTCGGATCGAGTACGAGCCCATCGGTGTGTGCGCACTGATCACCCCGTGGAACTGGCCGCTGAACCAGATCGCCGCGAAGGTCGCTCCCGCCATCGCGGCGGGCTGCACGATGGTGCTCAAACCCTCGGAGATGGCCCCGCTCAATGCCTTGATCTTTGCCGAGGTGATGCACGACGCGGGAGTGCCGAAGGGCGTCTTCAACCTCGTCAACGGCGACGGCCCCACGGTCGGCGCGGCACTGTCGTCGCATCCCGACGTCGACATGGTCAGCTTCACCGGTTCGACCCGAGCCGGTATCGAGGTTGCCCGCAATGCCGCACCGACGGTGAAGCGTGTACATCAGGAGTTGGGCGGCAAGTCGGCCAACATCGTGCTCGATGATGCCGATCTCGAACAGGTGATCACCCGCGATGTCGGCCGGCTCGTGATGAACTCCGGCCAGTCGTGCAATGCGGGTACCCGCATGCTCGTGCCGGCCGCAAGGATGGAAGAAGCAGCCGCGATCGCCGCAGCAGCAGCGGAGAAGATCGCTGTCGGAGATCCGAACGATCCCGGCACCGCCGTCGGCCCGGTGTCGTCGAAGGCGCAGTTCGACAAGGTGCAGGGGCTGATCCAGAAGGGCATCGACGAAGGAGCCACGCTCGTCGCCGGAGGCGTCGGCCGTCCCGAAGGACTCACCTCTGGATACTTCGTGCAGCCGACCGTGTTCGCCAACGTCACCAACGACATGACGATCGCCCGCGAGGAGATCTTCGGGCCGGTGCTCTCCATCCTCGGGTACCAGGACGAGGACGAGGCCATCCGGATCGCCAACGACACCGTCTACGGCCTCGCCGGGTATGTCTCGTCGAACGACCTCGACCGGGCGAAGAAGGTCGCTCGGCAGATCAAGTCGGGGAACGTTCACCTCAACGGTGCCGGAACCGACAGCAACGCGATCTTCGGCGGCTACAAGCAATCCGGCAACGGCCGCGAATTCGGCAAGCACGGCATCATGGAGTTCCTCGAATCGAAAGCCCTCCTCGGCTTCTACCCGAAGTCCTAGCGCGTCCCACGTCAGCCGGGGTGCACGGTGGTACCCGACGCCCCGGCGAGGACCGCTTCGGCCTGGCCGAGCGCACCGATGGCGGCGCGCTTGCCGGTGCGCTCCACGAACAGACAGGCCGCATCGACCTTGGGGCCCATGGAGCCCGCTGGGAAGCGCCTCGCTCGGAGCTCGCTGGTGGTGACGGATCGCATCACCGTGGCATCAGTGGTGCCCCAGCGGTCGATCACCCCGTCGACGTCGGTGAGCAGGAGCAACGCGTCGGCTCGGAGGTTTTCGGCGAGGAGAGCTGTCGAGAGGTCCTTGTCGATCACCGCATCGACACCCCGCAGGCGTCCATCGGCTTCGACCACCACGGGGATACCGCCGCCACCGGCACAGACCACGACAAGGCCTGCGTCGAGCAACCTGAGTACGACCGGCTCCTCCACGATGCGCCCTGGCCGCGGTGACGCCACCACACGTCGCCACGCCGCCCCGTCCGCCCGCATGGTCCACGCCATCCGTCGGCCGATGTCAGCGGCCTCGGCCTCGGTGGGGTACACGGGCCCGACGAACTTCGTGGGTGAATCGAACGCGGGATCGTCGGCGGCCACCACCGTCTGGGTGATGAGCGCCGCAACATCGCGCCCGGGCAGGGCGTTCTGCAGTTCTTGGAGCAGCCAGTAACCGATCAGGCCCTGCGTCTCGGCCCCCAGCTCGGCGAGCGGATAGGGCCGCGTCAGCGACTTGTCGGCGGCGGACTCCAGTGCCAGGAGGCCGACCTGCGGGCCGTTGCCGTGGGTGATCACCAATTCGTGGCTCATCGCAAGCGGGGCCAGCGACGCAACGGCGACGGCAACGTTGTGCTCCTGCACATCGGCGTCGGGCCGTTCCCCCCGACGCAGGAGTGCATTGCCGCCGAGCGCCGCAACGATTCGCATGGTGTCGGTCCCCGTCCGTTCAGGACGCCGACAGCGACACGAACATCGCCGGGAACCGGGCCAACACGGCGATCGCGTGCTGGAGCTCGCGCTCGTCGACGCACTCACCGATGCGATGCGTGTTCTGTTCTATGCCGGCCCCCACCCCGAACATGGCCGGGTGTTTGACGACACCCGACGTGACCCACTGCTTCGATGCGGGCACGTCGATGGCGGAGCTGTCCACGGGGACCGGGAAGCCGACGCCGTCGGTGGAGAACACCCAGCGGTCAACTCGGGGTTCGCTGCGCAAGGCGCCGGCCGATGCTCCACCATCGGCTTCAGTGATATGCGCGCTGACGACAGCACGGTAGCTCGCAACCGCGGCGGTGATCGCCCGATGATCCTCGGGTGTGACCCACCCCGGGTAGATCTGCGCGTTGTCGGGGTGGTATCCCGTCTCGGTGGGCTCGTCGTAGCGGGGGACGCTCACGTCCACGACGAGACCAGCGGCGCGGGCGGCGGCGACAGCATCGAGCGACTCGATCTCGGCGACCGCGCCTTCCGGCGTCTCGCCGACGGTCAGGCGGCGATCGAAGCGGAACGTGAAACGCTCGGGCACGGCGCAGTCACTGGGTGTGTCGAGCTTGGCCCACGACGCCGTGCGCGTGCCCCGGCCGAGGAACGGATGGTCCCCGAACCCCACCGTGGCGGCATGAAGGGCGGCCTCCGTCAGGATTGCGCCGCCGTGCTCCAACGGGTTCAGGCCGAGATGGGGCATCGAACCGTGGCAGGAGCGCCCGTTGACCGTCACCTCGATCTGCATCCGCCCTCGTTGTCCGCGATACAGCCCGAGCGCGCCTTTCACCGCATCGCCCGTGCCCTCGGTGAGGATCACCACATCGGGAACGATGCTCGGGGGAGCTCCGGGGAGCACCTTGGCCATCACGTAGCGGGGACCACCTCCGTCGTTGTCCTCCTCCGCCACCGTGGCGTACGAGCGAACGACGGCTCCGTGCAACGAGCCATCGGGCACCAGCTCGAGCAGGATCTTCGTGGCGATGATCTGCGACACGACGCCAGCGAGTTGGTCCGCCGAACCCCGTCCGAACACGAGGTGATGCCAATCGGCTTCCGGCGGGACGTAGCCCAACTCCTGGCGGAGCGCGCCGGGGTCGAGCCGGGCGGGATCGATGAGGCCGTCGTAGGGATCGAGGGCACCGTTCAGCTTCTCGTGCCACTGCTCGCGTAGCGCCAGCACCGTGTCGGAGTGGCCGTCGAGGTAGATAACCTTCTTGTGGTCCGGGTGGACGCCGTCACCGCCGTCCTGCACCGTCCACACCAGGTTGCCGAACTCGTCGAACCACACGTCGGTCGGGGCGAGCACCGCTTTGACATCGATGATCGCGTCGCGCAGGAAGGTGAGGCGTGCATGCTCATGGTTCGACAGGCCCGCACGGCGGTCACCGCCCCGATCCTCGGCTCGGTCCACGAAGTCTGCGGGGATGCGGATGGCCTCTTTCAAGATGGCGACCGCCAAAGGACGGTATCGCTCGGCGAGCTCGGCCACGCGGGCGTCCAGCGTCGACTGCAGGGTGTCGGACATGTTCATGCACCTTTCGTCATCGCCGCCAGGCGGGCGGCGAGATCCGGGATCTTGGCGACGGCGAGCAACGCCATGACGACGTAGACCTTCTTGTTGGCTTGGCGGGCCACGTGGACGGCGAAGCGGTCCATCACACCGGGACTGACCTCCGCCCCGATGTCGGCAGGAAGGCAATGGAGATAGAGCGCGTCGGCAGTGAGGCTCATGCGGCGTTCGTCGCAGATCCAGTCACGATGTTCGGCGTTGGCGGCGAGAGCCCGTTGCTCGATCTCGCGCATCGTGTTGCCGTCCCCGCGCTTGTTGGCCGAAGCACGCTCGAGCATCAGGGCGTGGGGGCCCCAGGACTTGGGATACACGGCGTCGGCACCGGCGAACGCAGCGTCCATGTCGTGGACGATCCGGAACGAGCCGCCCGAGGCCGCGGCACCCTCACGGGCCCAGCCGAGCGGTTCGGGGGAGAGGTCGTAGCCGGGGGGATGGGCGAGCGTCACGTCGGCTCCGAAACGGGTGAGCAGGGACACGATGCCCTGCGGGACCGAGAGCGGTTTGGCGTAGCTCGGCGAGTAGGCCCACGACATAGTGATCTTCTTGCCGCGGACATCGCCGCCGAAGTGCTCGCGCAGCCACATCAGGTCGGCCAGGGCCTGCGTCGGATGGTCAACGTCGCATTGCAGGTTCACCACGGGGACGACCCGGTGATCGTTGGTTGCCGCAAGGTACTGATCGATGCCCCGCTTCACGTCGTGCATGAACGCGTTGCCCTCGCCGAGCACGAGATCGTGGCGCACCCCCAAGGCGTGGGCGTTCATGCCGAGCATGGCACCGGTCTCCTCTGCCGTCTCGCCGTGGGACACCTGGGTCGAGGATCCGTCCACGATCACCGGCATCATGCCGAGGCGGGCGGCGGCTCCGGCCCAGGCCGACTTGGTGCGCGTCGAGTTGTCGAAGAACATCGCGTAGGCGAGCTCATTGGGCAGTAGTGCGGTCGAGCGCCCCGCCCTGTCTGCCGCCTCGAATGCCGATGCCACGCCGAGCACGGCATCAAGCTCTGATTCGCTCCAGTCGTTGGTGGTGAGGAGGCTCCGGCCGTGCAGGGGAGCAATGTCGTCGGCGTCAAAGGCAATGTCCATCGCCTGTCGGTCTACGCCGGTCAACGTTGCGCCGGGAGGGCCGAAGGGCCTGGCGAACCAGGGCCGCATGGAGGTCGCCACCGGTGCGGCTCGTGCGGAGCGACGGAGGACCTGATCGCTTTTCCTTCGTGACGCGCGCGCATGCTCGAGTCGGCTGGCGAGCACCGCAACTCGGACCCTGTTACGTTTCCGCGGTGGCCGGCAGTGTTCCGGTCCCGAGCACAGGAGACACTCATGCCAACTCTGATTGCGACCCATGAAGTCGACGACGTAGCGCATTGGCTGGCATCGCCCAAGCGAAAGGAAGTATTTGGCTCGGTGGCCCTGAACATCCGCACATTCGTCGACCCGGAGAATCCGAATCGCGTCGGCCTTTTCATGGAGGTTGCCGACATGGACGCGTTCCAGGCGGTCATGGAAAGCGACGCCGGCGCAGCAGCGATGAAGTATGACGGCGTGCGCCCCGAGACCTTGGTGGTCCTCGTCGAGAGTTGACACACGTTTGGGCGTGACGCGTCGCGGCCGGGAGAGTAGAACTCGCCGAACCGGGTTCTTAACCCGGTCGAGGTGTCGCGCTCTTCGCGACCCGTCTTTGACCATCGAGGATCCGTCAGGCCGCGCGCTTGTCGCCGGGGGTGATGACGACTTTCAATGCGCCGGTGTCGGCGGCGCGAGCGAAGGTGTCGTAGGCCTCGATCATCTGGTCCATCGTGAAGTGGTGGGTGACGAACGGGGCGGCGTCGAGATGTCCGGCGGTGGTGAGCCGCAACAGGGTCGGGGTGGAGTACGTGTCGACGAGACCGGTCGTGATGGTGACATCGCGGGTCCAGAGCGTCTCCAGGTGCAGGGTTGCCGGCTTGCCGTGCACGCCGATGTTCGCGACATGGCCGCACGGACGGATGAGCGTCGTGGCGAGTTCGAACGTGGCCGGGGTGCCAACGGCTTCGATGGCGACGTCGGCTCCGAGGCCGCCGGTGAGCTCCATCACCGCGGCGAGGGCGTCCTCGCGGCTGTTGTTGACGACCACATCGGCACCGAACCGCTTGGCCGCGTCGAGGCGGCTGTCGGCAAGGTCGATGGAGATGATGTGACTGGGGCTGAACAGGCGGGCACCCATGATGGCCGAGAGGCCGATCGGGCCGGCGCCGACGATGGCGACGACGTCTCCAGGTTGCACGTGGCCGTTGAGCACACCGATCTCGTAGCCGGTGGGAAGAATGTCGGCCAGCATCAAGATGTGTTCGTCGGACGCGCCGTCAGGGACCGGATAGGTCGAGGTATCGGCGAACGGGACCCGCACGTATTCGGCCTGGGTGCCGTCGATGAGGTGACCGAGGATCCATCCGCCGCCACCGATGCATTGCCCGTAGCGGGCTTCGCGACAGAACCGGCAGGTCCCGCACGCGGTGATGCACGAGACGAGGACCCGGTCGCCGACTTTCACGTTCTTGACTCCGGCGCCGACGGCTTCGACCGTGCCGACGGCCTCATGGCCGAGGATCCGGCCGTCGGTCACTTCGGGCACGTCGCCCTTGAGGATGTGGAGATCCGAACCGCAGATCGTGGTGGCGTCGACGCGAACGATGGAGTCGGTGTCGTCGATCACGGTGGGCTTGGGCACTTCTTCCCAGGCCTTGCTGTCGGCGCCGTGGTACACCAGGGCGTGCATCATCGACGTGGTTGCCTTGGCGGCCACCGGCTTGGCGGCTCGTGCGAGTGTTGTTGAGGCTTTGTTCATGACGTTCCTCCGTTTGGCGGGAGGCGTCGAACCCGAACGGACGACAACCAATGGTGGTCGTCGAGCCCGAAACCAGGCGTCTCTCGGTTGTGTGCGACCGTGGGTGACTACCCGATAGGTGCTGGCCTCAAACTCCCAAGTCGTCGGGTCAGTTCGGTCAGCGCTGTGCTTCGAGGGAGGGGACGTTCGGCTCTGGCGGCACGTGTGGGCTCGGCTCACGCTTCGGATGCAACCCTCCTCGGCTGCTGAGAGCGAAGGTCATGATGCACCTGGGAAAACGGATGGCATGAAGGCTCGCTGGTAAGCGGGTCAGCAGGGAGAAGGTCTCGAAGCGAACTGACCCGGCCAATGCCGGGCGGTGCTTTCGCACGGCATCCCGGCAGATGGCGTGAGCGGCGTGGGATCCGTTGAGCGCGGCCACAGTGACGCTGGTGTCCGCAGCCGAGGAGTCAGCTGGCGTCAGCAGACCTCAGGCGACTGCGGCCGTGGCGGCCCGAACCATGGCGGTCCACTCCCCAATGTCCCAAAGTCCTTCGACGCTGACGAATTCCAGCGTACGTAGTGCCCAAACGTCAGCGACGCTTCGCTTGGCCGCTTGCTCATCCGGATAGTCGATGATTGACAGTAGGCAGCCCGTGACCGCAGAGTAGGCGGTGACTTTCACGTCGCCACCGTGTTTGGCGATGACCGCGAAGATGGCCATCGATTGGGCGTCGTTCTGTTCCTGGCTCAGACCGTCCCAAGCGGACGGGATGACCTTGGTTGTTGACATTTGCAGATGGCTCATTGTCGTGCTTCTCCTTGCGTCAACCGCCATCCGAATGATGGCGAGCCCGCAGGATCATATGCATTCAACAATGTTCGGCGTCGACCTGAACAGGCAGCGCAGCAAAACGTTCGCCACCTGTTCGCTCATCGTTCGTGGCGTGACTGGCGGGACCCCATTGGCTCGGTGAGGGGAATGAGCTCGGCTCCCGCTGTGGAGGAATCAGGAGGCGAGGGCTGCCTTGGTGGCCCGGTCCTGGGCGACGGCGTCGGAGTGCTCGTTAGGCCATGTCCCAGCGGCTGTCCTCCAACAGACCAAGACCTGTTCCTGCAGATACGTCCCATCGGGTACTGTCCCGGCGGGCGATCAGCCACCTCGGTTCGGACGCTCCAGAAACGGGAGAACACATGAAGTACATGGTCGAATACAGCGTTCGAACGGTCGGTCTCACTCATGACCAGAACTTCGCGAACCAGGAAGCCCTCCTCACCGCCTTCGGCAAATGGCAGCCCGAGGAGGGCTTGACCGTCCTCGCGTTCGTGTCACACCTGAACAGCGACGGCGGCTATGTCCTCGTCGAGACGAGTGACCCCAAGGTCGTCGCTTCGTTCGTTTCGAAGTTCATCTACTGGAACGACGTGAACGTCGTTCCAGTCGTGGATGTCGAGGAGATCGTGCCGATCAACCTGCAGGCGCTGGCATGGGCAAGAGGCGCCTCGAAGGGGTGATCGGTCTCCCTCGGGCCGGCGGCCGTAGCGCCGCCGGCCGAGGGACCGGTGCGTGGGGCCTGGAGAGATTGGACGCGCGTCCGGATGCCGAGGCGGCGCAGATCGGCGCGGAACCAGCGCGACCAGGACTCAGGGTCCGCCACCGGAACGGGCCGGAGTTCTCGATTCCGGAAATGATGGTCGGTCGAGCTCGCGCGGTAGCCTGCACCACTTCTTGACGGCATAGGGTCGACGCATCATGGAGCAGCCCACCACGCGCTATGCCCGACACGGCGACCTTCATGTTGCCTACCAAACACTCGGGTCCGGTTCGCCCGACATCGTCTTCGTCGCTCCGCTCTACACCAACATCGAAGCGGTGTGGGAACAACCGGCGATGGCGCAGTACCTGCGACGGTTGTCGGAGATGGGTCGTCTCGTGCTCTTCGACGCGATCGGCACGGGCCTCTCGGACCCGCTCCCTGAACTCGCCCATTCGCTCGACTCATGGGCGAATGACGTCAAAGTGGTGATGGACGCTGTCGGTATCGAGACGGCGGCGATTCATAGCTTCGACTCGGCGGGGGAGATGGCGATGCTGTTCGCCGCGCAGTATCCCGAGCGGCTTTCGTCGCTCGTGCTCGTCAACACGTTTGCTCGCTTGCAGTATGCCGATGACTTCCCCCTCGGCCTCACTCAGGACCAATGGGACCGGTACATCGAGTTCTGGCGCTCGAACTGGGGAACGGGCCGCGTGTTCGGTTGGATGAGCAACGTCAAAGATGCTTCCGAGCTCGCTGCGCTCGGAAGGTATGAACGACAGGTCGCTAGTCCCGGCGCCGCCCTTCGCTACCTCGACCGCGAGTGGCGGACCGATGTCCGGCCCGTGCTCCCGCTGATCTCGGCACCGACGCTGATCATTCACCGTGCCGAGAACAGAGCCGCTCCCGTCGGTCACGGTCGCTTCCTCGCCGAGCACATCCCCGACGCCTTGTACGTCGAGGTCCCCGGCACGGAACACCTTCCGTTCATGGGCGACTCCGACGCAATCCTCGATGAGATTCGCGGGTTCCTCACCGGGGTGCGAGCGGCCCCGATCATCGACCGCATCCTCGCAACGATGCTCTTCACCGACATCGTCGATTCGACGCCGACAGCGGCACGGGTCGGCGATCGACGATGGCACGAGCTTCTCGATGCCCACGACCATGCCGTTGCCGCAGCCGTGGCCCGATTCGATGGACGGCTCATCAAGACCACCGGCGATGGGGCTCTCGCAACGTTCAACAGTCCGGGTCGCGCCATCGCCGCGGCTCGTGCCATCGATCAGAGCACTCAGGCTCTCGGTCTCGAGGTGCGTGCCGGGATCCATACCGGAGAATGTGAGGTACGTGGGAGCGATGTGGGCGGGATCGCCGTGCACATCGCTGCTCGGATCGCCGGGATGGCCAAGGGTCGGCAGATTCTCGTGTCGCGAACAGTGACCGACCTCGTCGTCGGCGGTGACATCGGGTTCGCTGATCACGGTGAGCATGAGCTGAAGGGTGTGCCCGGAACGTTCCACCTCTACTCCGTGAGTTGACCGCACGCGGCACGGGATCGCCGGGTGTGCTACCTTGACGCACATGACATCATCGGTCGGTATTCGCGCCCTCCAACAGCACGCGTCCGCAGTGGTGGCGCGAGTTGCGATGGGTGAGTCGATCGAGATCACCGACAGAGGGCGGCCGGTCGCCCGGCTTGTGCCCATTACCGAAGGGTCGCATATCGAACGGCTTCGATCGGCCGGGCTCATCCGGGTGGCATCGAGAGGGATCGAGCAGATCGCTCGACCTCCGAAACGACCACGCGGTCGCCGGTCTCTGAGCAGTGTCCTTGATGAAATGCGCGCAGATGAACGTTGATCTGGTCTTCCGATGAACGTCTACATCGACACCTCGGCGTTCGTGAAGCTCGTGAGCCTCGAACCTGAGACGGACGCGCTGCTTGGCTGGATCGGAGAGCATCGACCGTCGCTGTTTGCGAGTGAGCTTCTCCGCACTGAGGCAATCCGAGCGATTCGTAGGTTCGACGCGGCTGCACTCGTCACCGCAAAGGAACTCCTGCTCACGGTCAACCTGCTCGCCATGCCATCGAGCACCTTCGCCCGCGCCGCCGAGCTCGACCCAAAGATCCTGCGGTCGCTCGACGCGCTGCATCTCGCCTCCGCCCTCGACCTCGGTGACGACCTCGATGGCCTCGTGACCTACGACGAACGGCTCGCGGGGGCCTGCGCGCTTCACGGCGTTGCGGTGATCTCGCCGTCGTAATGGGTTCGTGCCCTTGTGCTCGGTCGTGGTCGACCGAGTTGGGCTAGACCAGAGACGTCGACGGGGGATCTGCCTATTCGGCATCGAAGGGTGGTGTGGCGACTCCCACCACCGTCCGGGGCTTGGTACCAGTGAACCGGTTCTCTGGCTCGCAGCACATCCGATCTTCGTCATCAGTAGGTACCCCTCCCGAAATCCTGGAGCACGTATGACCGAACCGTCGTCCACCAACCGGCCCGCCGCCTCGCCGACGGCACCGATCGTGCGCCGCACGCGCCGTGATTCGACGCCGATGTGGCCCGACCCCGTCCTGCCATCGGCCGGGTCGCCGAACGTCGTCGTGATCCTCCTCGACGATCTCGGGTTCTCCCATCTGTCGTGCTTCGGGTCGGTGATCGCCACGCCGAATTTCGATCGCCTGGCGACACAAGGCTTGCGCTACACGAACTTCCACACGACGGCGCTGTGCTCACCCACCCGAGCGTGTCTGCTCACCGGTCGAAATCATCACTCGGTTGGTATGCGGGCGCTGTCGAACTTCGACGACGGCTTCGAGAACATGCGAGGTCGAATCACCGCGGCGGCAGCAACCGTTGCTGAAGTGCTAAGCCCGGTCGGCTATTCCACATTCGCCGTCGGCAAGTGGCACCTCGCGCCGATGCGCGAAGCATCGGCGGCCGGACCGTTCGGCGACTGGCCGCTGGGTCGGGGCTTCGACCGGTACTACGGGTTCCATCAAGGTGAGATGGACCAGTTCCATCCCGAGCTCTATCAGGACAACGCGCTGATCGACCCGCCGACGACACCCGATGAGGGGTATCACCTCACCGAAGATCTCGTCGATCAGGCGATGCGGATGATCCGCAACCAGCATTCTCTTGTGCCGGAGCGCCCGTTCTTCCTGTATCTCGCCCCGGGTGCGATGCACGCTCCACATCACGCGCCGGTCGACTACCTCGCCCGTCAGCGCGGCCGTTTCGACGAGGGATGGGACATCATTCGTCAGCGCGTCTTCGAACGCCAGCTCGCAATGGGCGTCATCCCTCCCGGCACACAACTGGCACCGCGCAATACCGGCGTGAAGGCGTGGACCGACCTCAGCGTGGATGAGCAGCGTCTCGGGTGCCGCCTGCAAGAGGCATTCGCGGCGATGCTCGAGCACACCGATGCGCAGATCGGCCGTCTCCTCGACGAACTCGAACGCCTGGGCGTCGCCGACAACACGATCGTGTTCGCCATGAGCGACAACGGTGCCTCGCAGGAAGGTTTCACCACCGGGGTCTGTGACACATTCCAATACTTCAACGGCGTGATGCCAACCGTTGAGCACGGCATTGCGCGGCTCGACGAGATCGGCACCCGGCGGTCGAACAACAACTACCCCATCGGATGGGCCCAGGTCGGCAACACGCCGTCGAAGCGCTACAAGCAGGACACCCATGGTGGCGGTGTTCGTGATCCGCTCATCGTGCGGTGGCCGAAGGGCATACCGGCGGCATCCGTGGGCGGTATCCGCCGTCAGTTCCACCACGTCATCGACATTGCGCCGACGATCTACGAGCTCCTCGGCTTGGCCGCCCCGACGTCGGTCAAGGGGGTCGTGCAGAAGCCCGTCGAAGGCACGAGCCTCGCATACTCCTTCTCCGCCGATGCCGCCGACTCGGCGACGGTGCCGACGATGAAGGCATCGCAGTACTTCGAGATGCGCGGTCATCGGGCGATCTGGGCCGATGGCTGGAAGGCCGTGTCGTTCCATCGTCCTGGCACCACGATCGACGACGACGTTTGGGAGCTCTATCACCTCGACGAGGACTTCTCGGAGTGCCACGACCTCGCCGACACTGAGTCGGAGCGGCTTCGTCACCTGGTCGAGCTGTTCTGGATCGAGGCCGGTCGTTACGGCGTGCTCCCTATCGAGGACGATCGCGCCAACCTTTTTGGCGGCCACCCCACTCCCGGGACTCCTGCTGCGCGTCATACGTTCACGTACTACCCGCCGATCGACCGCATCCCGCCCGATGGCGCCCCCGCCCTCGGAACACGGTCGTGGACAGCCACGTTTGATCTCGTGCGCGCGTCCCCCGGCGAGGTCGGCGCCCTGCTCTCCTACGGAACGGTCAACAACGGGCTCGCCATCTACCTCGACGCCGATGCCCACCTCGTCTACGACCACAACGCGTTCACCTCCCACACCGTCACCCGGTCATCGCGACCGGTCCCCGTTGGATCAACAGTGGTGTCCGTCCGACAGCGCCGGGTGCGAGGCGGCCCAGCGCAGACGGAGTTGTTCTTCGGCGACGAGGTAGTCGCCAGCGGCGTCATCGCGTTCGTCCCGGCGATGATCTCCCCGGTCGGCATCGACATCGGTCGCAACCTCTCGGGTGTCACCGACGCCTACGCGCGGCCCTATGAATTCGCGGGCCGGATCGATCGGATCACCATCGCCACCGTTCCGGCCATGCGGCCCGACGATGAACTAGCAATGCAGCTCGCCGCGGCCCTCGCCACGCAATGACGCGGCTGGCCGCATCGGCGTCGCAAGCACCGTCATCGGGCGATACGGAACCCGACGTTGCCGGAGCTGCTGTCGGCCGATGAACCCATTCGGGCGGCGGCCCGGTAGCGGCGGCAATACGACTGATGGCAGAGGTACGACCCACCTTTCATGGTGCGAAACGTGTCCGGCCCGACGGGACCGGGGGGCGAGAACACGTCGGCGGTGAAGACATCGGCCGTCCACTCCCACACGTTGCCCAACATGTTGTGGAGACCCCAAGGGTTCGGCTCGAATGCCGTGACGGGGCACGTCGAGACGAACCCGTCAGCGCCGGTGTTCTCCGTTGGGAACGTGCCCTGAAAGACGTTCATGCGGTGCTGTCCTTCGGGTTCGAGATCGTCGCCCCATGGCCACGGTGTCGACGTGGCAGCCAGAGCGGCGTATTCCCATTCGGCCTCGGTGGCCAGACGGGCACCGGCCCATCTCGCGTAGGCGGTCGCGTCGTCCCACGACATGTGGGTCACGGGGTGCTCGCCCCGCCCGAGGAGGTCACTCTGTGGACCCTCCGGTCGTCGCCACGACGCGCCGAACACCTGGCGCCACCACGGAGCAGCTGCCACCGCGCGAGTGTCGGGGAAGTCGTGCGGGAGAAGCCCGCCGAACACGAAGGACCACCCGTACCGCTCGGCCGCCGTCACCCAACCGGTGGCGTCGGTGAAGACAGCGAACTCGTCGGTGGTCACGGCGGTGGCGCTCAGCTCGAACGGTGCCACGGTGACGGACCGCGGGACCTCCCCGTCGGCTGGATAGCCGAGCAGTCCGCCGTCGCCCATCGTGAAGGTGCCACCGGGCACCGAGACGAACGCCGCGGGCGGCGCAATGCTGCTCGGCTCGACCGAGCCGCCGACACCGACGGACGCTGAGGAGGTCGCCGGCGCGGCGCGGCGGTCCGGTGAACAGCACGAGGCATCTGCTGAGGCATTCATGGACGAACGGACGCTACCTTCGCCGTGGGCTCGTGACGTATCCAGTTCGGTTCACGCCATGTTCGACAGGCGGTCTCCGATCTCCTTCGGAATGACGACTCGCCCTGCCCGATCGGTAGATATCACCATGGATGGCATCCTGCCATTTCGGGGGATGGCGTTCGCCACAGGTGCTCGCCGTATCCTGCGACGGCTCTAGGGAGCGTCCCTGATGGTCCGCCACGCCAGCCACAGCAATGGCATCTGGAAGGGGAGTCGAAGCCAAGCGGCGATCGCTGAGTCGAAGGGCGGAGGCGCGCCGTTGATGCCTCCGTCGAGAGCCGACTGCACGTTGGCGGGAAACACGACCGTGAACGTTGCGAACGCCAGGTAGCCGGCGAGCTTCGGTCGCAACTTACTGGCTAAGAGAACGGCCACCGCCAGTTCAACAGCGCCGCTGGCGTAGGTCGTGGTCCGTGGAGAACCGGGCATCCATCTCGGGACGATCCGGTCGAACTCCGCCGGGAACGCGAAATGGGCGATGCCCGCCGTTGCGAGTACCGCGGCAACGGTTACCCGAGGCGTGGGACGTAGTGACGCAAAACGCACTCGCCGACCGTAACCCTTTTCGACGTCTCGAGAGGGGCAACATCCCCGCCCGCATCACCCCAGATGTTGCGATTGTCACGGTCTGCGTCGTCGGTCGTCACTGCGACCCGGCTCGAGTCCAAAAGAGGCCGACTGGAACGGCAGATCAGACGGGGACGACGCCTCGGTAGAGGTCGGCGAAGTTGCCGGAGAAGAACCGGTCGAGCTCGCTCGACGTCACGCCGCCCATGGTGGCGGCGAACTTGGCGAGCGGATCCTTGGTTCCTTCGGGATGCGGATAGTCGGAGGAGAACAACAGGAGTTCGGCGCCCGCCTGCTCGATCATCCAACCCACAGGCTCCGACGGGAAGGGAGTGAATCTGAGGTGGTCGCGGACGTAGTCGCTCGGCGCCTTCGTGAGCGTTCGTAGTGGCGGCTCACTCCTCGCGAAACTCATGGCGAGATCGAGGCGACGGATCCACGGGACCATCCACAACGCGCCTTCCTCCACGGAGGCACCACGCAGCCCCGGGAACAGCTCGAACATCCCATCGAGCACCATTGCGCCCCAGAACACCTCGGGACGCTGGTGGATGCCCAGATAGTCCTTCGACCTCACGTTCTCGCCTCCACCGAGGAAGTCGGTGACCGGTCGGTCGTTGTCGTGGAACCCGCGGGCTACCGGCCTGCCTCCGCCCCCGATATGGCTCACCACCGGGACGTTTTCCGCCTCGAGCAACTCCCACAGGCCGTTGTGGTCCGGGTGGGTCGGCGAGACAACGCCGGTTGGGAGCTCCGTCGGCACCATGATGGCGCGGCAACCCTCGGCGATTGCGCGTCGGGCTGCGTCGATGGTGCGCTCGGGCACGCCCCACGGCACCGAACCGACGGCCAACATTCGGCGGTCGTCGGCGCAAAACGCCGCCATGGCACGATTCAACGCGTCCGTGCCGCCGTAGAGCAGATCGACCTCAGCCGACGATCGGGTCGACGATGTGGGCCTGAACTGGGCTGGGCCGAACGTCGGGAAGACCAGCTGCGCGGCGAAGCCGAGGACGTCGAGCACGGCCGAGCGCTCCGTCGGGTCGAACGCGCCGACCGCATGCCACCCTTTGCGTTGAAGCAACGCGTGGGCATCGCCGATCGAGCCGTGCTCACCGGCGCGTTTGCGTCGGTCAGCGTCGGCAACCGCGCTCTCGGCGAGCTTGCCACCGGCGGCCCCCAGCGGCAGCGGGAGTAGATTCTCCCGCGTCGCCGCGTCGGCGTATTCGCCGAGCCAGTCGGGGAGTTCCATGACGTGACTATCGGCGTCGAAGACAAGGCGGTCACCGACGTATCGGTCCGGTGCGATCGCAGCCATTGGTTGCTCCTCGGTCATGGTTCTGGTGGACGCCGGTCCGTGTTGGCCCGCGTTCGCAAGCGTACGCCCCCGGGCGAGCCGGAGACCAGATCTCGCCCGAGGTGGCTCGCCACAACTCGCCGTCTGAAGCGCCACTTGACAGGAATCAACCACATCGCTTGCGTCAGGCTTCTCGCGGTTTCGGGATCGGCCAGCGCCTCGGGGTGCGCTGACGGACGTGGCGATGAACGACGGTGTGTGACCATTGCTCGGGTAGCAAGTTGAGCGCCGGGGCGCGCAACTCCCAGGGGAGGGTGTCTCGAGCGTGCTGCACTGTGGCCAGGGTGAGAGGTAAACCGGCCACAGTGGCGAGTCGGGCGTAGAGAAGGTGGAGCAGATCCCGTGCCGTTGCGGCATCGTTGCGTCCGACCGTCATCTCGTCAACCATCTGCCCGTTGGCCCGAAACCACCGCCCCCAGCCGCTTCGGGTTGCCACCGCATTCACGTCACCGATCGCCGCCTCGATGGCGTCTTGACCAATCGCCTGGCCAATCTCGCGGAGCGGCACTCTGACCAGGTGGCCGAGGGCCAAGCGAACCGCAATCGACGGATCGTCGAATCCACCGACCAGACATCCGCACTGCCCCAACGCATCACTGAGCCATTCATCGACCAGGGAGCCGAGCCGGATGGGCAGGGCGAGGTAGGCCTCGGCGACCGCATCCTGGGCTACCCGCGGGCCGCATTCGCGGCCGACGACATCGACGATCCGCTCTATCGATGCCCCCCAAACGTTGGCCAACTCCGACAGCTGTCCCTCGTTGCGATCGATGAAACGGCCGTCCTCTACGAACCACCACTTCCAGCCGGCGTTGGCCGCTTCGGCATTCACGGCATGGAGGAGCTGGACGCGTTGCGCCGGGCCGTACAGGGAGCCGTAGTGAGCAATCACCGGCTCGACGAGTGCCGCCACAGCTCGGCGAAGATGCACGATGCGACGACGGTCCGTCAGTTCTTCGCCGACGGGTATGTCGACGATTTGTCTGGTCGACACGATGGGCTGGAGCAAGAGACGGACAGCGGCAGTTGTCCCCGCTCCGAGTAGGACTCCGCCGAGGGCGTATGTCCCGATGGGCAGGGCGCCCAACAGGGCCCCGAGCAGGGCGGGAGTCCATGCCGCGCGGAGATCGGCACTGAGTGCCGACAGCGTTGTCCTTCCGCCGAGGACCGCAGCGAGGATCGTGATACCGAGCACGCCGATGTGCAGCCCTCGTGTCAGAGTCGACGCGGATGAAATCCAGGCAATCGCCTCGGCGGCGATCATCAGCGTGTTGGCGAGAGCGAGGCACGCAATTGGCAATGCCCATCTGGATCCGCGTAGGCGAGGAACGAGTCGTGCGGCCCGGGCGACGGCGACACCTCCCGCAATCACGGCGAATGCATGAGTCCAACCGGTCGCCGAGGTGGTGCTGCGCGTTTGTATGATCCGCGGTAGGGCGCCTCCGATCACCACTCCGATCCCGATCACCAGAGCAGTCGCGGCCCATCCGTGTGAACGGTCGAAGGCCGATTGAATGAGGCGCCCCACCTCGCTGAACCGTTTTCGGGTGCCCCAAAGCTGTAAAGCGATGAGCACGATGGCGGCGAGGACTGCGACTCCGAGCAACGGTCCGAGCGCGTGTTGGGTGCCGATCTCGTAGGCGTTCGAAGCCATTGCGATGATTCGCTCGGGAAGCAGAAAGAGCCCTGCCACGGAGATCAGGACGAGCCAGGCGAGTGCTGCTGTGCCATAGACCGCCAGGATCACTTCGGTTCGGTCGAGATGTGGCAACAGGTTGCCCTCGCGCCATGCATCTTTGATCCGACGCCTCAGGCGTACGGTCATGAACGACAGGGACCGCTCACGGAGGTTCGGAATTCGCAACGCGTCCATAAGTACGTAATACGCGTCGAGTTTGAGCAGGGGTGTGGCGTTGGCCGCAAGGATCAGGTACTGCGACGTCGCCATGGCGGCCACCACAACGTTGCCCTCAGGGGCGACGAGCGCCAGCACGGCACCGACCATCAGCGTGGCGATCGGGCCGGCAAGTGTCACGACGATCCTCTGACGGCGCGTCGCCAGCCACATGTCACCGGTGTCCACGAAGCCGCCGGGCGATCCGTACATGATGAACACTCCCGCCCTGTTGACGTTGCGGCCGAAGTGGGCGACGGCCAGCGCATGGCCGAGTTCGTGGACCATCAGCGACAACGAGGCGAACAGACCGACGAACGTCAGTTGCTTCCAAGTCAGATCCGACGGCCTGGGATGGTCGGCACCGAGCCATCTGAAGGAACCGACCATCGAGACGAGGACGACGAGTGCGACCCCGATCGGGTGGAAAGCCACCCGACCGACGTAGCGGTACATCGATGTGATGGCGGGCCCAAGGCCGTTCACGGCGACCTTGCGATAGAGCAACGACCGATTGAGCCACGACATCCGTCCGGCGACCGACCGCATAGCAATTCGATGGCGCAGCGGCGCCCAAACCACATCCGGCGGTCCGCCGGCGAGCATGGCGGCGTTGGCGGCGATGCCAAGGATGCCCGACACCGCGAAGTACCCCATCTTTGCGTGGCGCTCGTTGTACCGCTTCGCCAGTGCCAGCACGGTGCGTTGTCCGTCGAGATCGAGCAGGACCAATCGTTCCTCATCGGTCAGCGCCAGGTATCGACCTTCGGGAAGCTTGCGGGCAACCCATCCATTTCCCTCGGGAGCGGGGAAGAACTCGACCCCCTCGGCCAGTTGCGGGGCAGCCAGCGCGGGATTCACCGCCCGTTCGAGGGCGGTGAGCCACGATGTCTCCAGGTCGGTGACCGATGCGCTGATGGTCGTCACCCGATGAGGGGCGAGAGTTGCGGAAGAAACGATGTCGGGTCGTCGATCAGGTCTGCGACCATCTGCACGCCGCCGATCGGTCCAGCAACGTGATCGCGGACGGCCAGAGCCGTAAGCGTACGTAAGGAGTCTTTGCGGCCCAGGCGAGCGCCGAGCAGTGCCTCCGTGACTGACCCGATGGGATTGCAGCCGAGGTGCAGGCTTTCGTGCAAATCTTCGGCACATTCCTCGAGGTCGCCGTCGACGAGATGAGCGAATGCCCGAAGGGCAAGCGGGCGTGAATCCAGCGGATACCAAGGGTCGCTCGGGCGAAGCTCTTCGGCGTGATTGAGATCGGCGATGGCTCCGGACGTATCGTGGATCATTAGCCGCGCGGCCGCGCGGTCATGGAACACCTTGAACAACAGATCGTCACGATGGTTGTCGATCAGGGTGCCGTAATCCGCCAGGGCGAACTCGTACTCGCGTTGCCAGAACCAGCCATTGCCGCGAAAGGCATAGGTCACCCCGAGGTGCGGCGCGAGCCGCAGCGCCTCGGCGTAGTCGGCCAGTGCGAGTTCGTGCCAGCCGAGCATCGAACGGATGTAGCCACGATGGCCAATCACGCTCGCGTTGCCACGATCCAGCCCGACGGCCATGTCAGCAGACGCCAGCGCAGCGTCCAGGTTGCCCGTCCGGCGGAAGCAGACTCCAAGAAAGTAGTGGGCGCGTCCTTGTTCGCTGCGGTCGGCTTCGGGGTGCGCAATCACCCGGGTCAGGTCCTCGATGGCGGCGTTGAGATGCCCGACCTGCTTGTGGGCGTGTCCGCGTTCGAGCAGGAGGTGAGGAGACTCGTCCGTGAGAAGCGAGTGGGTGAGTTCTTCGATGTGACGATGGGCCCGCTCGTCGGACTGAGACCCGGGGATCACGCACACGTTCAGTTCACGCAGTAGTCAGCCCAGGTGCCCGGCGTGTAGTCGCAGGCGCAGGTGTTGTCGGATCCGAGGAACCCCTTGATGCCGCTCATGATGGTTCCATAGGTGGTATTCTTTCCGGCGGAATCCCGGTCGGCAAGGGCGACATCCTCGGCCGAGCGGGCCATGGCGAGCATCTCCTGGAAGTCTTCGTAGGGAATTCCCATTGCGTTCGATGCCTTGCCGGGTGTCCGGCGGAAGAGTTCGCGGAACTCGCTGTCGGTGGCGAGGCGTTCGGTGAGTTGGTCGAGGAGTTCGGGGCTGTTCATGATGTGCTTCCTTTGTCGTGGGTAGTTTGTTTGGGGCTTTTGTGGAGCAGTTTCACTTCGATCGATGGCGATGTCATTCGGCCGTTCGGTCATTCAGTCATGAGGTCACTCGAACGATGAGCCGACCATCGACGACCTCGACCGGCCAACTGCTGATGGGGGTCGGCTTCCCCGACAGCAGTGACGAGATCAGTCCGGGACGGCGGCCCATCCACTTCTTGACCTCGCCGCTGGGAAGTTCGAAGACGGAGCCATGTCCGACGCACGTCAGACAATCGCCCGCCAGTGATCCCTGACTGAGCGGCACCGACAGATGTGGACAGAGTTCGTCGAAGGCCGAGTAGTGGCCGTTGATATTGGCGACCACGACGCGTCGGCCCGGCATGGCGAACCCGCGGACGCTCCCCACGGGGACGTCCCCCGCCGGCCCGAGGTCGTATCCGGCGTCGGAATGGGGGCCCGTACTCATCGGGCACCGGCGCGCAGAGCGTCGTCGATCCCGTCGAGGTGCACCGGACGGCCATGAGGCACGCAGTGTCCACAGTGGACCGCCTCGGGTGTCACCAACGCCATCAGGCGGCCCGAAGTATCGCGGAATGTGGTCAGTGGGTGGGGCAGGGTCTTGATGTGGTCCCGGCAGACCGCCCGTCCGCAAAAGATGCAGCCGGCATGAGAAGGGCGCTCGCAGTGGAAACAGTTCATTTGTAGCCTCCGTCGTCGGGTGGGTCGGTTTCCGTCGCATACGGGTCAGCTTCCGGGGTCGGGTTCACGACTTCAATGCGACCGGTCATCGATGGATGGATCTCGCACCGGTACTGGTAGGTGCCAACGCCGGTGAAGGTGGTGGTGGCCGAACCACCCGGTTCGAGGCTGAGCTCGGCGGGGGTCGGAGTCGGCGACTCGGCAAAGGTGACCGTGTGGGCAGCTCCATCTTGGTTCCGCCACGTCAGCGTGCCGCCGACCTTGATGGTGACGGTCTCGGGAAAGGAGAACCCGATCACTTCGATGGTTGACGAGTTGGCCGTCACCGCCGGACGTGTCGGACGATCATGGCTGAGGGCGACGACGGCACGGGCAGCGAGCCCGCCGGTCACAACGGCGAGAACCGTGGTGGCAATGATGTTCCCGGGGCGCATCAGCTGTTCCCGGTCAAGACGTCGAGTCCGTTCGTGAGAAACGCGGTGATGAAGCCGGTTGCGAGAAGCAGACCGAGTGTCGTGATCAGAATTCGACGATGAGTCAGGTTCAGGACCACAGGTATCTTCGCCAACACCACCGCGCACACACCGAAGCCGACAACTCGGTGCAGCGTCGGTCCCCCGGGGAATGGGCCGGTCATACACAGATAGGTGACGAACGCACCGCCGAGCAGCGTCACCGCACCGTTGGTTCGGTGAAGCCGCTGCAGGGTGACCGTGGCGTCAACCGTCCGCCGCCCGGTAGACGTCGCGGTCACCAGCAGGCCGAGCACGATCTGCACGCATGCTCCGACCGCCACCAGGGCGGCGATGACGGCCTTGGTGCGACGTTCCGGGAAATCCGCCGCCCGAGCAGCCTCGGCGGCTCCCCATATGGCGGCGAGGGCAACGATCCCGGTGATGCTGGTGACTGCATTTTGCCGGGCCAGGACATCCATCCGACGGGTGTCTGGCGAACCGTCGCTCGGTGTGGCAGCAGATTTCATGTAGTCAGGATGGGGGATCGCAGGTGACGATCGCATCCGTGCGCGCACGGATACGCGTGACCACGCCCTGATCAAAACGCAGCGATCTGCGGGTCGCCGGCTCGTCAGCCTCGGCCAGTGTTTCTGCCTAACTGTGGGCTTCCACGACTCGCTCGACTACTCGCATCACCCGACCGACATCGGGGCGGCCGCGTGTCGGATTAGCGGCACAGTTCAGTTCGCCGCAGAGATGTGGACCAGGATCGGCCCGAAGCAGTGCTTTGCGAGATGCGAATGCCGATATCGGCTCCCGCGTCCCTCGGTATCAGGAAGCGACGGCTGCCTTGGTGGCCCGGTCTTGGGCGACGGCGTCGTAGTGCTCGTAGTCGGTGGCGGTGTCGTCGTCGAACTGGTACTGCAGCAGGCCGGCATCGTCCCAGAGTCGGCGTAGGTAGCCGTTGTTGGCGTCGAGGAGTCCGAGCTTGCGGACGTTCGGCACGAGCTTGGAGAAGAAGGCTTTCTGGAACGCGGCTCCGGGGTCGAGCCCGAGGCTTCCCGCGGCCTGCATGAGGTACGGGACGACCTTGTCGACGCTGACGCCGAGACGGTCCCACATTTCAGGTGTGGTCGATCGTGAGCGGTTGCGGAGCGTGTTTTCCGCTAAGAACTCCTGGCGGTCCTTGAGTTCGGCTTGGGAGAGCCCCTGGTAGTACTCGCCGAGGCTGAGGATCCCGAAGGCGACGTGGCGGGCTTCGTCAGCGAGCACGTAGCGGAGCAGTTTGTGCAGCAGAGGTTCGTCGACTCGCCGCAGCATCTCGCCGAACGCCGCGAGGGCGAGGCTCTCGATGATGACCTGCATGCCGAGATAGGCCATGTCCCAGCGGCTGTCCTCCAGCAGACCGAAGACCTGGTCCTGCAGGTACGGCCCCATGGGGTACTGCTCGCCGACCTTCTCGCTGAGGTAGCGCTGGAAGACCTCGGTGTGGCGGGCCTCGTCGATCGTCTGCGTTGCTGCGTAGTACTTCGCGTCGATCCAAGGCACTGTCGAGGTGATCTTCGCTGCCGTGAGCATGGCGCCCTGTTCGCCGTGGACGAACTGGCTCAGCGTTGCTTTCAACGATTCGAGGCCGAGCTGGGTGAACTCCTTGTCGCCCCACGACTTGAAGGGCGAGCCGGGAAGGTCTTTGGCCGCCTTCGCCAGGACCATGATCGGCGCGTTCCAGTCGATGATCCGCTCGGGGTCGACGGGAGTCGTCCAGTCGAGCTCGGTCACACTTGACCACTGTGACGACATCGCCTTGTTGTAGAGCGTCACCAGTTGCGGGCGCGACCGTTCGTAGTTCCAGAGGAACGTCGTGGGGGTGTGGTCCGTCACGAAGCGGATCGTGCCCTCCACGTCGACGTCGGCCGCGATGGCGGGGAGTTCGGTCGTGCTCATCGTTGTCTCCTGATTCGGGAAGGCCCGAACGCGATTGCGGACCGCCCACGGAGAATAGGCGTTCGATAGCGCGCTTAGCGATTCTTCCTACTGGCCAAGTGGGCTGACAAGTACGAGGAACACTCGGTTCCCACCGATCAATTTTTTGGTCCCCTGGCACTTTCACACCCTCTCGCCGGCGGCCGAAGCGCCGCCGGTCCAGGGACCGGTGCTGCGGGGATTGGTGAGTTGGACGCGCTTGCTGGAAACTGACGACCATGAGCGCAACGGCGAAGAGGTTCGAGGGATCGTCCGTGTTGGTTACGGGAGCGGCATCCGGCATGGGGCGAGGGATCGCCGTCGCGTTTGCGCGAGAGGGGGCGTCGGTGGTTCTCGGCGATGTCAACGTTGCGGGATTGAGCGAGACGCGCTCGCTGATCGAGGCCATCGGCGGAACGAGCGTCGTCGTGGAGGCAGACGTGTCCGACGCCGAAGCAGTGGCCGCCATGGTGCACCTTGCCGTCGACCGGTTCGGTGGCCTCGATGCTGCCGTCAACGCTGCCGCGATCGAGGGCGAGTCCGTATCTCTTGCCGAGCTTGATGATGAGCTCTTCGACGCCATCCAACGGATCAACGTCCGGGGTACCTACCTCTGCATGAAGCACGAGCTTCTGGCCATGCTGGCGACGGGTAGAGGCGGGGCGATCGTCAACTTCGCGTCCACGAGCTCCTACCGTCCGCAGCAGAACCAGACCGCCTACACCGCGTCGAAACACGCCGTGGTCGGCCTCACGAAGAGCGCGGCGATCGACTACGCGAAGCACGGAATCCGGATCAACGCGATCGCTCCCAGTGCCATCGATACCCCGATGCTGCGCAACGCCATGGCCCGGCGCCCCGGTGGGTCGGAAAAGGACGTCATCTCCCGCCTCAGTCTGATCGGCCGCTTCGGTGTGGTCGAGGAGATCGCCAAGGCCGCCCTGTTCCTTTGCTCCGACGACGCGTCATTCACCATGGGCCACGTGCTCGCCGTGGATGGCGGGTACCTCGCGAGGTGATCCAGGGCGGCAACACCGCCAATGACAACGACGACCCGCAGGCGGCGGTCAGTGCGCCAGGTTCGTCTTCCGTGGCTCCGGCGGCGACGCCGTAGTCGCCCCGTCGGACGAAGCATCTACGCCCCCAACGGCATCCGTCGCATCGAGGTCGACGAGGCGTTCGAAGACGAACTCATGCTTGAGGAACGATGTCTCGCGTTCATGGCCGGGCGTCGGCGGAACGAGCGGCGACATCTGGAGCAGCCGCCAGCCGGCGACCAGCGCGGCTGTCCCGGTGGCGTAGGGCGGGTCGGCGATGGGTTGTGGGCCGCTGCCTTCGGTGCCGTCGAAGAACGACCAGCCGAGCACCCGACCGTCGAGCCCGGGACCGGCGAGCCACAGCATCAGCACCTGCTGGCGCTGACGCTCGTTCATAACCTTGCCGCCGCGCCCGCAAGCGCAGTTCGCCGTTCGGTCCGCGTGAGGTACCAGTCGACGTCGAAGGATGGATCGCCGGTGAGGTATCGCCAAAGATGGGCCCGCTTGACGGTCTCCAACCGATGGGCCGACGGCTCGTACCAGTCCTCGCTCCGGCGGAGCTCGCTCGCCACCTGCGCGGGATCGGTGCGTGCCCAGATGTGATCATCGGCGCGGTTCCGAGCGTCGACGTCGGAGGTATCCCAGAGGCGCACCTGGGGCACCGTTGGGTTGAGGCGGAGCTTGCCCATCACCCGGTTCCGGGTGCCGTGGTTCGGGGCACCGGCGTGCCAGAGTCCGTGATGGAAGATCACCACGGTCCCGGCCGGCCCGCTGTGGTACTGGTCGCCGGCCAGGTGTTGATACCGCGCCACATCGTCCATGTTCACGCGTCGCAGATGGCTCCCCGGAACGTACCGTGTACCACCTTCGCGGGGCGCGACGTCGTGGGGAAACCAGAAGAGCTGGATGTCGAACGCGATGCCGTCATCGATGATGGCGTCGCAGTGCAGGCCTTGCGCGTTGAGGTCCCCGGCGCCCTTGATATGGACGAAATGATGATCGATCACGGGGCCTGGGCCCACGAGTGACGCAATAGCCCCGGCGATCATCGGCACCCGAACCATCCGGCCGAACGCCGAGTCCACGGGGTAGGCGTCGTCGAGAGCGGTACCCGAACGGGGGAGTGGTGCCTCGTCGTCCGAGATTGTCGCGCCTTCGGCGGCGCGGGTCACCCCGCGGAACTCGTCGAGCCACGACCGGAAGAGGCGTGGTAGCTCGTCCATCGCCTGCGCGTTGATGTCGTCGGGAATAGCAGCCTCGAAACGGAGAAAGCCACGCGCCACGAACGAGGCCATCTGGTCGGTGGTCAGCAGCGGCACGGAGTCCATAGCTCTTCTCTAGCCGACGGGTTGAGTGCCTCGCATCTCAGACGTGTCGTCGCGTCGCCAGGTCGGTAGGGGCCAGCGCAGCCCGGCGGACAGAGGCACGTGCTCCTACGATGGCGGTGTGCGCAAGGCCCTGATCACGGCCAGCCTGACCGCGGTCACCGTCGCGCTGCTGGCCTGGTCGTGGAAGACTGTCGGGCTACAGAGCCCCTGGTTCGCGTTCATCATCGTGTGGCTTCCGATGGTGTGGCTCGGCACCGTAAGCCGTCTCGTGACGCCGCGGCTGCCGGCGAGCTATCACCGGTTGCGAAGCTTCGAGCGTGACGGCCGGGTGTATGAACTACTCGGTGTGCGCCTGGTGAAACACCTGCTGCGCCGGGGTCCGATCGCCGCGTTCAATCCGCACCTGCACCTGCCGACGGAACGGACTCCAGCGAATGTGGCCCACCTCGATCAGCGGATGCGTGACGCCGAGGCGAGCCATGCGATCCTCTTCGTGATCACGCTCGGTGTGGCGGGGCACGCTGCCGCCCGCGGTTGGTGGACGGCCGCGGGGCTGACACTCCTGTTCGACGTGCTCCTGAACGGGTACCCGGTGATGCTGCAGCGTTACAACCGCGCACTCCTGCACCGGCGCTTCGAGAGGCCGAGCACGCCGTGAAGGGTCGGCTGCAGCCGCCGCTGCAGCCGCGGCTTCGGCGCCGCCCCGCCGTGCGAATTCGACCCTTGACGTTGTCGCTCGTACGCTCACGCTATGGAGCTCACCTACCCGCCCGAAGCCACCGCCTATCGCGAGCAGATCCGAGGCTTCCTCCGAGCCAGCCTTCCCGCCGACTGGAGGGGGATCGGCGCCCTGAGCCACGCCGACGCGATCGCTTTCACCACGAAGTGGCGCGCAACTTTGAGCGCCAACGGCTACCTCGCGCTCAACTGGCCCAAGGAGTACTCCGGCGCCGGTCTCTCGCCGCTCGAATCCGTCGTGCTGGCCGAGGAGTTCGCCCGAGCCGGTGTACCGACGGGCGGACCCAACGACGGCTTCGGTATCGGCATGCTCGGAAACACGATGCTGAAGTGGGGCACCGAGGAGCAGAAGCAGCACTACCTCCCCAAGGTGTTGAGTGGCGAACACCTGTGGTGTCAGGGTTACAGCGAACCAGCGGCGGGCAGCGATCTCGGCAACCTCGGCTGTCGTGCCGTGCTCGACGGTGACGAGTGGGTCATCAACGGCCAGAAGATCTGGACCACCCAGGGCCACCTCGCCAACCACATTTTCGTCCTCGCTCGCACCGCTCCGAACGAGGCGAAGCATCGTGGCATTTCGTTCCTGCTCGTCGACATGCGCCAGCCCGGTGTCGAGGTTCGTCCGATCAAGATGATGTCAGGGGAGTCCGACTTCAACGAGGTCTTCTTCACCGACGCCCGCTGCGAGAAGGAAGCGATCCTTGGTGAAGTCAACGGCGGATGGGCCGTGGCCATGACGCTGCTGGGCAACGAGCGCGGAGCCGGAGCGGCAGTCAACGCGATCAGCTTCCGCGGCGAGCTCGACAAGCTCACCGTCCTCGCCAGGGAGCGCGGAGCGACGCACGATCCGATCATCCGTCAGCGATTGGCACGCGCACATACGAAAGTCGAGATCATGCGTTACTTCGGGTACAAGGCGCTGACGAGCTTTCTTCAGGGCAAGCAGCCCGGGCCGGACGCTTCGATCGGCAAGCTCTTCTGGAGCCAGTATCACCAGGAGGTCACGGAACTCTCCGTCGACATCCTTGGTGCCGATGCGATGACGCCGGCGGGACAAGCTCCGCAGACGGCGTTTCGCACCGACCAGCCGGGCTCGCCGAACGACACCGCGAACTGGGTCGGGGTCTTCTACAACGCCCGCGCCGGCACGATCTACGCCGGTACGAGCCAGGTGCAGAAGGGCATCGTCGGCGAACAGATCCTCGGACTCCCGAAGGAGCCGCGGGCCGACAGCGGACCGTGGAACACCATCCCCGGCCACGGCTGAGTTACGCGTGGCAAGGCCGACAACGTCGCCGAGGGGTGAACGTCAGCCCGCAGCGTCAGAGAGAGTCGTGACCTTCCGCGGGCAACACCATGAACGCGCAGGCGCCTGATGCTCTCCCGCCCGTACCGCGTCCTCGCCATTTCGTCGGTGGCGATCTTCCTGGTGTCGCTCGACGTGTCGATCCTCAACGTCGCGTTCAGATCGATCGTGGAGGAGTACGGCGTTGAGAAACGGACGCTGCTCACATGGTGCTTCAGCGGTTACAACATTGCGTACGCCGCAGCGTTGCTCACCTCATCGAGGATCGCCGACCGCGTCGGGCGCAAACGAGTCTTCATCTCCGGAACGCTGGTCTTCGTCTTCGGATCGTTGATATGCGCGCTGAGCACCTCGGCCGAGATGCTCGTTGCGGCCCGGCTGATCCAGGCGATTGGCGGGGCTCTCCTCACCCCCGCCTCGCTCGCACTCGTTCTTCCCGAATTCCCCGTCGAGAAGCGATCGGCGGCGATCGGAATCTGGGGAGCGGTCGGAGGAATCGCAGCCGCGGTCGGCCCCACAGTCGGCGGAATCCTCGTGGACACGCTGTCATGGCACTGGGTGTTCGGCATCAACATCCCGATCGGCCTTCTCGCAGTGGGGCTTTCGATCAAGCACCTCACCGAGACACCGAAGCAGATCACCGGTTCTCCTGACGTCATTGGAGCGCTGCTCTCCATGGGTGGTGTCGGCTTTGTTGTGCTGGCCATCGTCGAAGGTGAGCGTTGGGGCTGGACGACCGTGGGCACCGTTGGTTCGTTCTTCGGTGGGCTGGCGTTCGTTGCCGCCTTCGTTCAGTGGTGCCGCACGAAGAAGGATTCCGTGCTTGACCTCAGCCTCACCAAGCTCCGCTTCTTTGCCGCGGGGAACCTCGCCTCCATGGTGTTCTCGATCGGGTTCTTTGCCATGTTCTTCGTGAACATACAGTTCCTGCAGAATGTCTGGGGCTATTCGGCGGTGAGGGCTGGCCTCGGGGTGTCTCCCGGCCCCATCATGGCCGCGACGTTTGCATTCCCGGCTGGGAAGTGGGCCGAGCGCTACGGACATCGCACCGTTGTGACAATCGGCTGCGTGGTGTTCGCTGTCGGCATCTTGCTCAACCTTGCGTTCCTCGATGGCGACCCGAGCTACCTGTTCCCGTACCTGCCGGGGATGATGATCACCGGAATCGGCGTAGGTCTGACGATCTCCACGCTCGGATCGAGTTCAAATGCGTTCCTGCCACCGGTCCGAATGGCCATGGGTTCGGCGGTCAACACCACCGTGCGCCAGATCGGGGCGGCACTCGGCATCGCCATCGCGTCGGCACTCCTGAGCGCGGGAGCAAAGATCGACACGATGACGGGCTACCGCCGGTCGTGGATGATGATCACCGGCGTCGCCCTCCTTGCGGCCGCGGTCATGGCTGTGCTGTACCGCAAGCCGACCGAAGCTCAACGGACCGCCGCTGGCTGATGACTCGCGGATCAGTGAACCGCTCCACTCTCTACCGCGAGTCGTGACGACCGGACACGTCGTCCCTGGCGAAGCGCCTTCGGCTGCCACGACCAGCACATCAACGTCTGGCGCCGCCCTTCATCACCTCGAGGGCGGTCGGGCCAAGGTGACCTTCGGCCCTTGGCCGGGGCAACGTTGGACCCGTAGCTTCGGTCATGTCAGCCACGGGTCGAAAGGGCACAGATGGTGAAACGGGTCGACAGTCATCTGCGGGAGACCGATGCGTTCTCCTGGTACATGGAGCACGACGCGCTGCTCAGGTCGACGGTCGTCGCCGTCGTCAAGCTCTCGGGCGTGCCCGACTGGGGTCGTTTGCAGGCCCGGGTCGACCGCGCCTCCCGTCAGGCTCCGCGGTTCCGCGAACGGATCGTCGAACCTCCGCTACGGCTGTCCACCCCGCAGTGGGTTTCCGACCCCGACTTCGATCTGTCGTTCCATCTGCGACGTGTCGACGCCCCCGCGCCGCACACGTTCGACACCGTGCTCCAGTACGCCCGGACGACCGCCATGGCGGGGTTCGACAAGGACAGGCCGCTGTGGGAGTTCTCGATCGTGGAGGGGCTGGACGACGGCGGTTCGGCGTTCGTCATGAAGGTCCATCACGGGCTCACCGACGGCGTGGGGGCCATGCAGCTGGCCCTGCTCCTGTTCGATCTCGGTCCGGACGCCAACCCCGGTGATGAGCCGCCATCGCCCGTCGCCGCGGACCATCCGCGCGCCGTCAACCTGGTCCGCGACGCCATCGGGCACGACCTGCACCAGGTGCTGGATTTCACCGGCCGCCACGCGGCGTCTGCGGTTCCCTCGCTGCTGCACGCGCTGTGGCATCCCCTGACGGCGGCACGCGACGCGGTGAACGTGGCCGGCTCCGTCGCCCGCATCGTCGCCCCCGTCACCGAAACGCTCTCACCGGTCATGACGGACCGCACCCATTCCTGGCGCTTCCAGGCGCTCGAGGTGCCCGTCGCCGAACTGCGGCGGGCCGCCAAGATGGCGGGAGGCACCCTCAACGACGGCTTCCTGGCCGGCGTCCTCGGTGGTCTGCGCCGCTACCACGAGCTGCACGGCGCACCGGTGAAGGAGCTGCGGGTCACGCTTCCCATCAGCATTCGCCAGGACGCCGACCCGGTGGGCGGGAACCGCATCACGTTGATGCGGTTCAAGGTGCCCGTGGCCATCGTCGATCCGCTGGAGCGCGTACGCGCCGTGCACCAGTTGGTGGCGACGTGGCGCAGCGAGCCGGGGATACGCCACTCCAACACCATCGCCGGGGTGCTGAACCTGCTGCCCCGTAGCGCCGTGGGCGCCGTCTTGAAGCACGTGGACTTCCTGGCCAGCAACATCCCCGGTTCGCCGTTCCCCATGTACCTCGCCGGGGCCAAGGTTGAGGCGTACTACCCGTTCGGGCCCCCCACCGGCTCGGCCGTCAACATCACCATGCTGTCGTACGTCGAGTCCTGCTGCATCGGGGTCAACACCGACGCCGGCGCCATCCCTGACGCCGACGACTTCCTGTCCTGCCTGCGTGCCGGGTTCGACGAGGTGCTGGCCGTGGGCCGTCCACCCAAGAAGGCGCGCCGGAAGAAGGCCGATCTTCCCCGGTGAGGTGGAGCCGGCACCAACCAGGAGACGCGCGACCGCCTTACCGGGGACGGGTTCGAGTGCGTTGGACGTGGCCGCGCGTAGCCCGCGTGATCACCGAACACCTTGTTTCCACGCCTCGAACGATGCCGGGTCGATCCCGATCTTGTCGCACAACTCCTGAAACACCTTCCATCGCTCATCGCCGGTGCTGTGGAAGCGGAGGAAGAACGGGCGCTCCGACCAGGCGAACGGCTCATCGGTGATCCCGTGGATGAACAAGAGCAGCGCCGCGAAGTGCACTGCTGCCTGGCCCTCGCGAGCGCGTGCGCCCCGCAGCAGCGCGTCGACGACAGCCGGTGGGTGGAACTCGGCTGCTTGGTCGATAGCGCCGGACAAACCGTCCGTCAGTGTCGCTGTTTCGAGCGCAAGCACCAACGTCTCGGCCCGCTCCTGATCGGACACCAATTCGGGCGCGATGCGGGCGACCGCGAGGCGGATCTCGGTCGACCCCCCGATCCCTGCCGACCGCACGACATCGAGCGCTGGCTCGGAACCGATGGCAACGAGCGCCTCGACGTCGCGCCAATCGCTGATGCCGCGGCCAACCAGCACCGCTTCGATCCCGGCGCGCTCGTCCGCCGTCGCGGCCCCGAGCGCGTCCAGGTCGTAGCCGATGCCGTCGTGCCACATCTCGTAGGTGATGTGCATGCTCTTTCGAAAACGCTCGATAGCGGTCTGGTCGGCTGCGCCCTCCTCACTGGGACGGTCATTGGGGGGCACGTCACGAGTCTCCCCGAAACACTGTTCGTGGCGCCGACAAAGACGTCGGTCAGGTCTCGACGCCGTGAAGCGGTCCGCGGCCGCGAAGTGGTGAGTTGCCCACGGGATTGACGCCACCGAAGCCCGGCGTTACCGTCGCCCCAGAGGCGACGAGTGTTTGCGCCGCAATCCGGTTGCCTTCCAGCTGGTATCGGATCCCACGGGATCCGGGAAACGGAGTCGAATATGGGATGGGTCATCGTCAACCATTGGGACCGTCGTGACACTGCGTCACGAGAGGATTTCGGCGCCGCTGCCTACGCGGTCTGCCGCGCGGCCAGAGGGAATCGTGCGATCACGTCCGCCAAGTACTACTGGGCGACCGCCGATCAGATCGTCGTTGCGTACGAGACCGACGATCTGCCTGCCTTCTACGGACCCGGAACCAAGGAGGGTGGGGCGGCGATGTTCACGATGGCCGACCGGGCCAGAATGGTCGGCACCGAAACATGGGTGGACGCCGGTCAAGGTAGCGCCGTGTACAAGAACGCTGGCCGGTAGTCGCACTCGCCTTTGTCGCCGCCGCAGCGCTTCGTGCTCGGTAACTGGATCGGTTCCCCGGTCGGTTCGGTCAAACCGTCTTGGGAACCTTGCCAGTTCGGGTGAGCACGAAGCGCATGATCTTGTGCGCGACATCAGACGTCGGCTCGAACATCAGCGGGCATCCGCCGTCGATCACGGTGATGCCGTGCTCACGGCCGTAGACGGTCGCTTCCCGGCAGACGCTGCCTTCGCCGAACGCCCGATGCATCCAGGTGTGGGTGATGCCGAGTTCCGCACATTCCCGCATCGTGACCTCGGCCGCGTCGGGCTTTGTGGCGATCACCACAGCGTCGACGCCACCCGGAATGGCGGTGAGGGTGGGGTAGCAGCGGTCACCCTCGACCTCCTCGGCGTTCGGGTTGACGGCAAAGACCTGATAGCCCCGATCGCGGAGCCGCTTGTAGACGGTGTTGCTCCCATGGCCCGTGGCGTTGCGTGAAACACCGGTGACGGCGATCCGCTTGTTGGCGAGAAATGCTGTCGCCGCCTGCGTGACTGTGACCATGATGACCGTCCTTCTCTTGATGTGCCCTGGCTGAACTCCGGGGAGCCGGATCGGGGGAGCCGGATCGCCGGTTGCTTCACCGTACGAGGCCAATCTCGGCGTGCCCAGGGGCGAAGGTCGTCCGCCGACCCGCGGACGGTCACCTGGCGCAATTGGTGAGGTGGTCGGGTCGTCCATGCGCCGCTCAGTTCGTCGTGAGTTGCCGGCGAGTCAGAGCCGGCAGTCGACTCGCGGTGCGAGTGTGGTTCAGGGTGAGACCGTGCCGCTGAGGCGCCCGGTCCTGCCGGACTCACGCCGCAACGTCATGGTCCTGACCCGGGCACCGTCGGGTCCTTGCTCTGCCAGCGCTTGGCGAACTCAGTGGCGCCGATATACGCCAGCGTGATCGCGACGAGCGCGGCCAACACGCCAGTCGAGGGCCGGGTCAGGCCGAGATCTCCGGCCAACCCGGTGAAGGGGAGGGCGACGGTGATGGCGGCCACTGCGGCCGACGCGGCGATGAGCACTGCGGCGGGCCGGCTGCGCCACGCGCGTCGGCGGGTTCGGAGCACCAGCATCACTGCCAACTCTGTTGCGGTCGATTCGATGAACCATCCGGTCCGGAACAGGTCAGGGCCGGCGTCGAAGGCGAGGCGGAGTACCGCGAAGGTCATGATGTCGAACGCCGAGCTGATGAGTCCGAAGGCAATCATGAAGTTGCGGAGGCGGCGCGTGTCCCACCCGTGCGGGGAGGAGACCATCTCGGGATCGACGCGGTCGGCCGCGATGGTCATGCCCGGGATGTCGGAGAGGAAGTTGAGGAGCAGGATTTGGCGGGGAAGCAGTGGGAGAAACGGCAGGACGATGGCGGCAGCAGCCATCGAGAACATGTTGCCGAAGTTGGCCGAGATCGTGACCTGGACGTACTTGATGGTGTTGGCGAACACACGTCGCCCTTGGCGGATGCCCTCGGCGATGACGCCGAGGTCGTTGTTGAGCAGCACGATGCTGGCGGTGTGCCGGGCGATATCGACGGCGGTGTCAACCGATATGCCGACGTCGGCACTGCGCAGCGACGGCGCATCGTTGATCCCGTCGCCGAGGTAACCGACGGTCCAGCCTGTCCGCCGGAGCGAGGCGACGATCGATTCCTTGTGCAACGGATCGATCTCAGCGAACACGACGGTTTCGCCGACGACGGCGTCGAGTTCGTCATCGCTGAACGCGTTCATCTGCGCGCCTACGAGGAGCCTGCCCGAATCGAGACCGACCGCAGCCGCGATGTGGGCGGCGGCGAAGCGGTTGTCACCCGTGATGAGCTTGGTCGCGACGCCGAGGGTGGCAAGCGCTGCGATCGCCGGAGCGGCATCGGGCTTCGGTGGGTCGGTGAAGCAGAGGAACCCGCGGAACGTGAGCGAGGACTCGTGTGTCGGTGTCAACGCCGATGGTGCATCACTCGTGAAGTTGTGAGTGGCCACGCCGAGTACTCGAAGGCCCTCGGCCGAGAGCTTCTCGAACCGTTCCAGCAGAGTTGCTCTCTCCGCGGGGGGAGCGTCACAGGCACCGAGGACCGATTCGAAGGCGCCCTTGGCGATGAGCATGGTGTCGCCGTGCTGCTCGACGAGGACCGACAGCATCCGGCGGGTGAAGTCGTACGAGAGCTCGTCGATCAGGCGGAACGGTTCGTCGTCCGGAGTCTTCATCGCTGCCAACGCCGCGTCGATCGGGTTGACGAATCCGCGTTGACTCGTAGCGTTCACCCAACCCAGGTGCCGGACGTCGTCGGACGGCTCCCCGTCAGGGTCGAGGGCCCCGGCGAACGAGATCGATCCCTCGGTGAGTGTCCCTGTCTTGTCCGTGCACAGCACGTCGATCGCTCCGATGTCCTCGATCGCATCGAGTCGCTTCACGATGACCTGCTGCCGGGCCATCTGGCGGGCGCCGTGTGACAGCGTGACGGTCACGATGGTCGGCAGGAGCTGTGGGGTAAGGCCGACCGCGAGCGCCAGGGAGAAGAGGAACGACTCCAGAACGGGGCGGTCGAGAATGACGTTGACGACGAAGATCCCGACAACGAGCGTCGCTGTCACGCGCATGAGCAGGAAGCCGAACCGACGCAGACCCAACTCGAACGATGTGGGGACGTGCGCCTGGGTGATGCTGGTGCCTACCCGACCGAACTCGGTGTCCCCTCCGACGGCGGCGATCACGGCAGTTCCCGTGCCGCTGGCAACGTGGGTGCCGCACCACACGGAATTGGTCCGATCGCTCAGGCCGGTCGACGCGGGGAGTGCGCCGGGGTGCTTCTCCACGGGGAAGCTCTCGCCCGTCAGGGTCGACTCGTCGAGCAGGAGCGCGTCCGAGTCGAGCACGCGGGCGTCGGCGGCGATCACGTCG
>JANOHI010000307.1:0-1670 GCA_031406385.1 Acidimicrobiia bacterium | reverse complement strand
GTCGACGGCCGATTGGGAGCGCCGCGCTTGCGCCCTCGACAGAGAAGCGCGACACCGTTGTGCCGACAGATCGAACGACGTCGGATTCCATCTGTGACCCGGCGAGCGCAACGGTAAAAGTGTCCAGCACCATCCACACCGCGAAGTCGATGGCTTCCGGACGGACAGCGAACCCGTCGGCTTCAACGAGACGGGCAAGCGCCGACGAGGGGCTGATCGTCATCGGGTGGTCGACTTTCACGCGTTGAGCAAGTCGGCCAGCGCGGTCGGCGTTGCGAGGTGGTGATCGGTGTGCTGCTGGAACGCATGACCGATGCGTGCGCACACGTCGTCGCGATGCGCGGGCGCGTAGACCTGAAACGCAATGGGCATGCCATCGCGGCCGATGCCGGACGGAAGACAAAGAGCAGGAAGCCCGGTCACATTGCCCGGGCCGGTGAAGCGGGCGTGCATCTTCTGCAGTGGATGCCTGGCGCCGTTCACGTCGAAGAACAAGTCGTCGTAACGGGGTGAGGAGCTGACGAGTCCGGGAAAGAGAATCGCGTCGACCGAATCAAAGGTGCAGTGGAAGGAGTTCTGAATCAATGTGCGCATACGAAGGGCGCGTACGTAGTCGGTCGCCGGAGCAAGCTTTCCGACGAGCAGGCGGAACACCAAACCAGGGTCGTACTCGTCGGGACGTGACCACAGATCTTCATGGAGGCTCGCTCCCTCGCACAGCAGGGCGAGCCAACCGGCACCGAAGGAATGCTCGACGTGGTCGATCTCAACGTCCACAACCGACGCGCCGAGCGATCGGAGTATGTCGATCACGCGGTCCATTGCGGCGATGACCATCGAGTCGGCGAGCGGCTCATAGTACGAACGGGCGACACCGATTCGAACGTCGGCCAGATCGCCGGGCGATGAGATCGCGGCGAGAAGGTCGGGCCGCGCGCCCGGGTAGCAGCTCTCGTCACCGGCGTCGTGGGCACTGATGACCTGCAGAACGCGGGCCGCGTCTTCGACGGAGCGGGCGAGTGGACCCACGTGGTCCATCGTCCACGACAGCGGCATCACCCCTCGGCGCGACACTGCCCCATACGTCGGCTTCCACCCGACAACTCCCGTGCATGCAGCGGGCACGCGGATGGATCCGAGGGTGTCCGTGCCGAGCGCGAACGGAACGAGGCGCGCCGCAACTGCACCGCCGGGCCCGCTCGACGAAGAACCGGAGAATCGGTCGAGATCCCACGCATTGTGTACGGCGCCGTACCACGGGCTCAGCGCACCACCGCAGGCGAACTCCGTCGACGCCAGCTTCGCCAGCATCACGGCGCCCGCATCGTCAAGACAGCCGACGGCGAAGGCCGACGCGCTCGGCACGTGGCCGGCGAGCACGTTCGAACCACCGGTCGTCACGATGCCGTCGGTGCAGATGTTGTCCTTCAGCCCGTAGGGCACACCCTCGAGCGCGCGGGCGTCTCCGATCTTCCAACGTCGGTCGGACTGCTTCGCTTGCCGTGTGGCCTCGTCGAGCGCTACATGCATCACCGAGTTGATCCGGTGGTCGATCTTCTCGATCCGGGCCACACATGCGGCGAGCGCCTCGCTCGGACTCGCGGTCCCCGCAGCGAAGTGGCCGAGGAGCTCCGTCACCGTGCAGTCAGCCAGATCGGTCGGTGCGGAGA
>JANOHI010000258.1:0-7941 GCA_031406385.1 Acidimicrobiia bacterium | reverse complement strand
TTCGACGGCTCCTTCGCCGATGCCGGACAGTCCTTTGGCGGCCTCTGTGACCGGGCCGCGGAGCACGGCCTCGTCGTCGGTCTCGAGTTCCTCCCGTTCACGAACATCGTGAACGCCACTGATGCGATGCGCATCGTCGAGGCGGCCGACCGCGACAACGGTGGCGTCTGCGTCGACATCTGGCACCACGCCCGGGGGGCGAACGATCTCTCGCTGATCGCTGCGATTCCGCCCCACCGGGTGACCGGCATCCAGATGAACGACGGCACCCGTGTGGCTCAGTTGCCGGACTACAAGGATGACTGTCTCCGCAACCGCGTTCCGCCGGGAGCGGGCGAGTTCGACGTGGTCGAACTGGTGGCGTGTCTGCGCAACCTCGGCACAACGGTGCCATGGTCGCTCGAGGTCTGCCGCGACCTCACCGACGGTCCAACGCCCGCCGATCACGTGCGCGCATGCGCCGAGGGTATGCGCGCACTGCTGGTCTAGTGCAGTGAATCGCAGTTCGGGCGCGTGCGACCGAAGCGTATTCCTGCATTCGTCGTGCGGTGTTTCTGGGAAGGGCGCACGCACCCGAACTTCGAGAACATGCACTAGGGCATTGCGTTGGAGTTTCCTGATACCTCGATCGTTCGGAAAACACAGAAAACTGTTGAGTCAGAGCAATTCGACGGGAGTGCCAAAGGAACTTCCGCGGAGATGCGGGAGTGGTGGCTGCGCATCAAGATGCTAAGGTCGGTGCATGAGGACGACGTTCACGTTGGACGATGATGTTGCCACCGAACTCGAACGCCTTCGACGGGAAGAAGGCATCGGGATCAGCGAAGCCGTCAATCGACTCATACGACTCGGCATGGTCAACCGGCCGGCGACACGCCGATACCGTCACGTCGGAGCGAACGTCGGGATCAAGGTCGACGTCAGCAACATCGGCGACGTACTCGATCTTCTCGATGAGGCCTCGTCGGTCGCTCCACCGTCGAATGTTCCCTCGGTGAAGCGATGACGACGCAATGGGTCGCCTGTGTTGGTTGACGCCAACCTTCTTCTCTACGCGGTTGACCGAGCCAGCTCAGACCACGCTGCAGCCTCGGCCTGGCTCGAAGAGGTCCTGAACGGGGACCGTCGGGTCGGCCTGCCGTGGCAGACGATCGGCGCGTTCGTCCGAATCGTCACCCATCCGCGTGTCACGACGGATCCGCTCTCGTCCGAACGGGCTTGGGCTTACGTAGGTGCATGGCTGGCCTCAGGGCCCGCATGGATTCCGCCAGCGACCGAGCGAACGGCTCGGGTACTGCAGTCGCTCGCCGCGACGCGCTCGATAACGGGAAACCTCGTGCCCGATGCTCAACTGGCTGCACTCTCGCTCGAGCACGGTCTCGAGGTGATGTCCGCGGATACCGACTTTGCGAAGTTTCCCGAGGTGCGTTGGCGCAACCCTCTGGCGTAACACCGTCCCTGCGCCTCTGCCACGAAACCCGGCGGAAACACCAGCAGCGTACGATCCGCCCCGCATGTTCGTGACCAACACCTCGACCGGCCTCGAACGGTTCTGGCATCCTGTCGCCCAATCCGCAGAAGTGACGAGCTCTCCGCACCAGGTATGGCTCCTCGGCGAACCGTGGGCCGTGGTGCGCCGTCCCGACGGCACCGTGATGGCCGCCCGGGACCGCTGCCCGCATCGGTTCGCGCCGCTATCCGCCGGAAGCCTCGGTGGAGCCTGCGGCGACGAGTGGCAGTGCGGATACCACGGGTGGCGATTCTCCGAGGACGGCCATTGCACGGCGATCCCGGCGCTCGGTCCGGATGCCACGCTCCCCCCACGCGCCCGGATCGGAACCCCGTTCGCGGTGGTGGAGCGTGCCGGGATCGTATGGCTCGCCCCCGCCGCGACGTTCGCCGAGCTGCCGGAGACTCACGAGCTCGGCGGACCCCACATGCGAATCGGTGCGCTCGTGCCGGCCTCCGTCGGCGTCGGTGCGGGGCCGATGATCGACAACTTCTGCGACATCGCGCACTTCCCGTTCCTGCACGCGGCGACGTTCGGGGGCGACGAGCCCGCCGTCGTCGACGGACTCGAGGTTGTGGAGGACAAATGGGGGGCAACGTGCATGGGCGAGCACGACTTCGCCAACCGTGAGGACCCGGGCGTGGAGCGAGGTGAGCGGCAACTCATCCAACGCCGGCTGATGACCTATCGCTACTTCGCCCCGTTCACCGCAACTCTTCGCCTCGAGCACCTGTCCACGGGGCTCGTGACGGTCTTGCTCTTCGCCGTGCAGCCCGAGACGGACGAACGCTGTCGGCTCTATACGGTGTTGGCCCGCGGCGGCCGCCAAGATCTTGTCCCCGACGATGTCGGCATGGCCGATGCCCTTGCCTTCGAACAGGCCGTCCTCGACGAAGACCTTGCCCTCCAGACCCGGTTGCCCCGTTCCCTTCCCACCGACCCGACCGTCGAGCTTCATACGCGCGCTGATCGTTTCGCGTTGGCCGTCCGACGTATCCTCGCCCGCTGTCTGGAGGTTGCACCGTGAGCTCCGACGCGGTGTTCGGACTCGGAACCATGGCCTTCGCCGGTCCGACATCTGATCCGGGCGAGTCCCTCCAGATTCTGAACAAGGCCATCGACGATGGAGTGACCTTCATCGACACCGCCGACGTCTACGGGCGGGGCTCGGTCGAGGAGCTCATCGCTCCGGTCGTGCAGGCTCGGCGCAGCGAGATCGTGCTCGCCTCGAAGATCGGGCTACCGATGTCGGATGATCCGGCCGACCGCGGGCTCGCCCCCGAACGGATCCGACCTGCGGTCACCGCCAGCCTCCGGCGGTTGGGCGTCGATCACCTCGACCTCGAGCAGTGCCATCGGCCCGACCCCACCGTCGCGTTGGAGGAGACGCTCGGTGCACTTGAGGAACTTGTCGATGAGGGCCTGATCACCAAGATCGGCTCGTCGTGTTTCCGAGCGGAGGCCCTCCGCCACGCAGCGGGAGCGGGCGGCGGATTCGCCTACGAGCAGGCGCCGTACTCGTTGTTCGTGCGGTCGCGCGAGCGTGACGTGTTCCCGGTGTGCGAGGAACTGCGGATTGATGTGATCGCATGGAGCCCGCTCAACGGGGGATGGCTCACCGGGAAATACGGAGCCGACCGCGTTCCTCCACCGAACTCGCGCGCCGCTCGAGCCGGAACCTTCGTCCGGTCAGATGATCCGGTGAAGACGGCGGCGTCGATCGCCCTCGGTCAGCTTGCGGCGTCGGTTGATCTGCCGCTCGCCCACCTCGCCCTGGCATGGGTTCGGGCCCAGCCGGCGGTTTCGATCGTGCTGCTCGGGCCGCGCACGATGGCCCAGTATGAGGAGCTGATCGGCGCTCGTGACGTGCGCCTGTCGGCGTCCGTGATCGGGGCCATTGATGCGATCGTCACCCCGGGCTCGACGATCGATCCGGGCAACGACGCATGGTGAGCCGAGGCATCCGACGGAGCAGCGGGACCGTTTGGAACTCCCGGCGATAACTTTGCCGACGATTGACCGGGCTCCTGCACCTCGGGTTGTGTCACGGCGGTCCGGACGCTCGTATTGGCTTCGGAGTGGAGTGGCCAGGTCGCTGGGGTGCCATGCCGAGGTTGGTATCTCAGTCGCTCCGGGGGCGACTGAGATACCAACCACCTCGCAGCGTAAAGGCTCGCCCCGCACACTCCCGGCCTCTACGGCAGCGCGCTGGAGGGCGCGCGGCTCGGGTCGATAGTGGTGCGGATCAGCTGGCCTCGAGATGGGGAGTGCGGCCGGGGTGCAAACGAACGTCTATCGGATCGTGGTCGACGACGACGTGGTCGCCGTCCAGATCTGTGACAGTCAGTCCGGTCGTGTTGGATCGAGACCGTCGCGCAGGTAATCGGGTATACTGCTGGTATATGGCATCGAAATCGGGACCCTCCACGACGATCAAGCTCAGCGTGGCGACCCGAGATCGCATTCGCGATCTCGGTGGCGAAACCTACGAGGAGACGATCATCGAAGCGCTCGACGCACTTGAGACGGACCGTTTCTGGGCTCAGGCCGAGTCCGCAGCGGCGTGGCGAGCGTCGCTCTCAGAAGAAGAACTGCGCCGACGGCGTGAGCATGAAGCAGCGATCGATGCGGCTTTGGATCGTCTCGGGTGATCCAGTCCGGTGACATCTATCGTGCTGATCTGAATGCCGAGGTTCGGGTTCGGGTGCTGGTGGTTTCGACTGAGAGGTTTCACCGAGTGTCGGGCCGCTCGCTTGTCGTGCCCGAGGTTTTCGGTGAGTCCACCGACCCGGTCAACTATCCGTGGCGAGTGCCCATTGACGACGCGGTGTTTGCCGTCGACCTGATTCGAAGCGTCGCGATCGACAATCTGCTCGAGCGCCTCGATCGCGCGCCGGCGAACGCCATGCAAAACGTTCGTCGAACGCTTCTCGCCATCACGTGATCAGTTGATCCGCGCTCGATACCGTTCGATTGCCAGACTGGGGAGCCCGCACACCCCCGGCCTCTTGTGAGGGTGATCGGCTGGCGAGTGCCAGGGCGGGGAGTGTGCTGATCGTGGGCGAGGGGCGAGGGGCGAGGGGCGAGGTTCCTGACGAGGTCGGAACTCCCGTCGCTTCAATCCCACCGGCGCGACCCAGTGGTATCGTTGTGCCATTAATGGGACACACCTTGTGGTAGGCGCGGGTCAAGGAGGAGCTGGCTGGGCTTGACCTCGTCGGTGAACTGCTCGGCGAACGTCGCGCCGCGGCTGCAGCGGACGAGCGCGAGTGAACGTCCTTGACGCCTCAGCCATCCTCGCCTTCGTGCAGGACGAGGACGGCAGCGACGTGGTCGAGGCATCGCTCGTCGACGCTCGCGTCACCGCCCGACTGAGGCGAGGGACCGTTCGGTAACGCGCTGTTCATCCAACGGACGCGGATGCTTCCCTACGATGGTTGGGTGCTCGTGAGCGACATGACCGGCCTGCGTGGGTTCTTCCATCCCGTCGCACGATCGTCCGAGATCACCAACACACCGCACCGTGTCGAATTGTTCGGCACCGGATTCGTGGTGTGGCGCTCCGCCGGAGGCCCGGTCTCGGCCGCCCTCGACGAATGCCCGCATCGAGGCGCGCGGCTCTCCATGGGATGGTGCACCGAGGCGGCGATCGTCTGTCCGTATCACGGTTGGGAGTACGGACCCGACGGTCGAGCAACCCGCGTCCCACAGCTCGACCCCGACCTTCCGATACCGCCGAAGGCGCGACTCGCGACCGTGGCATGCGAGGAGTCGTTCGGCTTGGTGTGGCTGTGCATTGATGAGCCCGTGGCGCCGGCTCCGACGCCACCCCATGGCCATGATGCGGGCTACGAGTGGCGGGTCGAGTTCGTCGAGGAGTGGGCGGCTTCGGCGCCACGCGTGGTCGACAACTCGCTCGACATTTCCCATGTCGCTTTCGTCCATCGGGGAACCATCGGTGACCCGGGCCAGCCGGGCCTCTCGGGATTCACCGTCGAGCGTCACGAGCACGGTCTCGCCTTCCACCTTCGCTACGTCAGCAAGGTGAACGAGCAGCAGAAGCGCAACCTCGGCATCGACGCCGACTTCGCCGAACGCGACACGCTCGTGGACCTTGTGCAACCCCTGGCGTTCACTGCGGTGCTCCGCTACGCCAACGGCGTGGAGCACATCCTGTTCAAAGGGGCATCGCCGATCGATGACCATCGGTCGCTGTTCTGGCAGGTCGCCGGTCGCAACGACGCTCCCGACGATGAGCGTTGGGCCTCGATCATTGCCATGGATCGCGCTGTCACGAACGAGGACCGGCCGATTCTCGAAGGTATCCGCCCCGAGATACCGACGGACGTGACGTCCGAGGTTCATACGCGCGCTGATCGTATGACCACGGAGTACCGACGTCTCTTGGCGACGATGGTCGGTCAGACTGCGCAACCGCGCGTCCCGTGACCGGCGGGGACCTGCTCGACAACGGCGACCTCCGGCTCGCACCGTTCTGGCATCCGATCGCCCACGCGTCGGGTCCATGCCCTGACGAAGCCCGCCTGTTCGGCCGTGCCATCCCGACAGCAACCGGTTCAGTGACGCGCCATCTCGGCCTGTGGTGGTTCGCGCCGGCCGCTCCGGTCGCGCCGCTTCCGGAGGTCCCCGAAGACGACGACGAACACTTCGTCCGGGTTCCTTCAGAGCCGTGGTCATGGAGGACGGACGCAGGGCGGATGGCCGACAACTTCTGCGACCTCGGCCACCTCCCGTTCGTCCACGCCACGAGCTTCGCTGACCCGGCTGACCAACTCATCGGGCACCTCGACGTGCGACGGGACTCGACGGGATTCTCCGTGATCCACGATCACCTATCGAAGAGGCTTCGAGGCGCGGAGACCGGCGAACGTCGGATGGTGCTGCGCTTCGTGGCCCCGTTCTCGGTGATCCTTCGACTCGAGTATCCCGAGGAGGACACGATCATCACGACGGCGTTCCTCCATCAGCCGGTTGCTCCCGGTCAGACGATCCTGTGGGCGATCAACTGGCGCGATGACATCGTCGACGGGCGTTGCTCGGCAGCCGAGACCACGGCGTTTCAGGAGTTGGTCGGCGACGAGGACCGTGTCGTTCTCGAACGGATCACGCCAACGGGTCTGCCGCTCGATGTCACGGCAGAGGTCCACACACGTGCCGACGCGCCGACGCTGGCGATCCGGCGGGTCCTCGCCGACCTCCTCGGCCCGCCGCCCGCTCCGTCAGTGCTCTAGCGCGTTGGACACCGCAGGGTCGGTGAGCTCGAGCGACCTTCGGTGAATCGGCACTTCGTGGAACGCCCGGTGGACCCGTTCCTTGGCATCCCATTCGCGGCCAGCGCGGATTCGGGGCTGCAGCCAGCTGTTGTCATAGTGACTCCCGGGTGAGTGAAATTGATCTTGTAGTTAGTTTCTTCCTAGCATCACTGCCGCTGTCACCCTCCGGAGGTTTTTGCCATGCCCACTCGTGTCTCGGTTGCTGAAGGTGTGCTGGAGGAAACGGCCGACGGCCCTCGCCTCAAGGGCAGCCGCTGTACCGACTGCGGAACCTTTGCGTTCCCGGCCCAGAAGAGCTGCCAGAAGTGTTCGGGCACGAACATCGAGCCGACGCTCCTCGCCGACAAGGGTGTCCTGTGGACCTTCACCATCCAGGGCTTCCCGCCGAAGTCCCCGCCGTATCGGGGAAACGCCGACCTCGCCACATTCGTGCCCTTCGGCGTGGGCTACGTCGAGCTTCCCGGTCAGGTGAAGGTCGAGACCCGCCTCACCGAAGCCGATCCGTCGAAGCTGCACATCGGCATGGAGATGGGCATGGTCCTCGAGACCATCGGCGTCGACGCCGACGGCAACGACCTCGTCACCTTCGCGTTCGCCCCCACCGGCAACTAACGCACACCGCACATCCGAACGCACCTGAACGCACCCAGACGCACCCAAACGCACCACGAGAACGAAGGAATCCTGAACATGAGCAACAGCACTGAAGTGGCGATCGTCGGCATCGGCATGCACGAGTTCGGACGCACCGATGGTGTGTCGGGCATGGACCAGGGTGTCGTCGCCGTTCGACGCGCCATGGCCGACTCCGGGGCGAAGTGGGAGGACATGCAATTCGCATTTGGTGGCAGCATGGCGGCCGGTGCGCCCGACACGATGGTGTCGAAGCTTGGTCTCACCGGACTGCAGTTCATCAACGTGGCCAACGGCTGCGCCACCGGAGGCTCGGCGCTGTTCAGCGCCTACAGCTCCATCCGATCCGGCCTCTCCGACATCGGTATGGCCATTGGGTTCGACAAGCACGAGCGTGGCGCGTTTCGGCAACGTACTCCCGATGGCCGTGCAGCTACCCCGCCTGGACGAGGATGCCTGGGACGACCTGCTCGATTTCATCGAGGACCGCCGGGTCATCCCGAT
>JANOHI010000253.1:0-3995 GCA_031406385.1 Acidimicrobiia bacterium | reverse complement strand
GCAACCCGCGCTGCGTCTGGCGGAAGCTGGGAGATCGACGATTGCATCCCGTTGCGGTAGTGCGAGCTCAGGATCGATCCGAGCACGGCGATCCCGATCGCGCCGCCGACTTCGCGGGTGGTGTCGTTGACTGCGGACCCGACTCCGGCCTTGTCTCGCGTGGAGGGGGGAACACGCTTGTCAGCAGCGAAAGCGTTGACGGCATGATGAACGCTGCACCCACTCCCATCACGCCTCGCCACACGAGGAGCTGATTCGGCGAACCGGCCGTGGCCGCTAGAACGGAAGCTCCAGCGAACACGGCAAGTCCGAACTGGAGTGCACCGCGACGACCGAATTTGTCGCCGAGCGCGCCGGCGGGAAGGAGTAATCCGGCGAACACCACGGCGTAGAGGTCGACGATCCACAGCATTTGGCTGTCTGTTGGTAGCAACTGGGCCCGGATCGACGGGATGGCCGTGTTGACCGAACTGCGCCGGAATCCACAGGACCCCGCGGTTTCGAATGGAAGACTTGAGCGTCGTGCCCCCCGCCCATCGTCGACAGTTGCTCGTTCTGTTGAGCGTGTCGTATGCACTGTTGGCCTGCGGGCTGTCGGTCACCGTTGCGCTCCCGGAGTTGCGTCGCAGTGTGCCGATGAGCGACACCGTCACGTCGCTCCACGGTTCGTTCTTCGGGTGGGCACTATTGCTCTTGGGCCTTTTCGGGTCTCGGGTGATGGTGTGGTTCGGAAATCTGCGCATGCTCCTGGCCGGCACGGCCGCCGTTGGTCTGGGTGCGCTTCTTTTCGGATCGGCCCATGTCGTCGCTCAAAGCCTCAGCGGTGGTGCGCTGATTGGGCTCGGGGGGGCCGCTGTGGTCACCGCGATTCCCGGCATGGTGGCCGACTCGTTCGGTGACGAGCGCAACGCGATCTTCACCCGTCTGAACGTCGCCCCGGCGTTCGGTGGTCTCTCGTTCCCCCTGCTGATCTCCGTCGCCCCGTCCCTCGGATCGTCATGGCGGGTTCCGACGGCAGCCTTGCCAGCGGTGCTCCTCGGCGCCGTGGTGATGCTTTCGCTCCCAGAACTCCGCCGCACCCGGGAACCTTCCTCGCTCGCACGGACGACGTCGTGGCGCGATGTCGTGGTCCTTCTCCGGTTGGGCGGGGTGCGGCGGCGATTCGCGCTGCAAGTGCTCGAGGTGGGCGTGGAGTTCTCCCTCGCCTCGTGGCTGGTCGTGTTCTTGCGAGAGCAGGGTGGATTCTCGAAGGCTGCTGCACCTATAGGCGGCGCCGCCTGGGCGATCGGGATGATGACCTCGCGCGCGCTCACCCCGCGGCTGATCGTCGCGCTGAGAAATCGGCTGGAGGCGTCCTGCCTCGTCGGTGGCGTCATCTGGGCGCTTTGCATCCTTGCCGTACCCGTTCCGTGGCTTCGCCTGTTGGCGGTTGCGTTGACGTCATTCAGCTTCGGACCGATGTACTCACTCGGGGTCGAGCGGTTGTTCGTCAACGCAGAGCAGGCGGGTGTCGTCGACACGGTCGCCGTGAGTTCGTTGGCCTCGGTGGCGTCGGGCATCGCCATCACACTCGGACCGTTTGCCGTTGGGGTCATGGCCGATCGCATCGGACTCACCTCGGCGCTTCTGGTCGTCCCCGGACTCGCCGCGCTCGCCTTTGCGCTGTGTCTGGTGAGATGGGGCAACGAGGCGGGCAGGAGCGGTCAGCCGGTCGTCGGTGCGGCGGCTGCCTGATTCTTCGCAGTTCCTTTCGGTTTGGCTCCCGTTCCTCCGCGTTCACGCAGTGCCGAGATGGATTGCGCCTCCGACGACGGCGCAGACACCGAGCACACGCAAGACGCTCCATCGAAGACGAAAAACGAGCACAAAGGCAAGCGCGCAGACGGCTGCGGCGGCCGGACTGAACGATGACCACGTTGGAAGACTGAATCGCAAGGGACCGGGTGAGCGCTCCCTGACGTCCGAAAAGATGGTGTGGATAGCGAAGTACACGGCGAGGTTGGCGATCACTCCGACCACGGCGGCCGTGATGGCCGTGAGGGCGTTGGTGACTCGCCGGTTTCCTCGGAGCCGCTCCACATAGGGTGCACCGACGAACACGAAAAAGAAGCTCGGCACGTAGGTGACCCAGGTGACGAGCGTGGAGGCAACGATCGCCGCGACCCATGGATTGAGCGATCCGGGGTTGCGATACGCGCCGAGAAATGCCACGAACTGGACGACCTGGATGAGTGGCCCTGGTGTGGTCTCGGCCATGGCCAGCCCCTTGATCATCTCGCCGGGCAGCAGCCACTGGTATGTGTTCACCGCCTTTTGCGCCACGTAGCTCAAGACCGCGTACGCACCGCCGAAGGTGACAAGAGCCGATCCGCCGAAGAAGCGAGCCTGGGTGACGAAGATCGACGACGAGCCGAAGAGCGCGGCCAGCAGTATGACCGGGGCGACCCACGCAATCGCGCAGACCGCGAACGTCTTCGCGCTGCGTGACGTGCTCGGCGCGGCGTGGGCCAGAGCGGTGTCAGCGATCCACGGAGGGCGAGAGCTCTCGCTCGTTGGTTTGGTGTTCGCTCTCGACGCCGGCACTCGCGACGCAAAGAGGGCTGGCCACATTCGCCCGGTGAGGAGCCCGATGAACGCAGCGCCGAACACGACGAACGGGAACGGGACGGCAAAGGCTGCGAGAGCGACGAACGAACCGATCGCCAATGCGATGAGGAACGGACTGACGAGCGCCCGAGCGCTGATTCGCCGAACTGCCTGGGCCACGATTGCGAGCACGGCGGGTGCCACCCCAGCGAAGACCGCGTCGACCAGAAGGGTGTCGCCGAAGCCGGCATACAGGAGCGACAGCGCCATGATGGCGATGTAGCCGGGCAGGACAAACAGTGCGCCGGCAATGATTCCGCCCCCCGTTCCGTTGAGGAGCCAACCGAGATAGGTGGCCAGCTGCTGTGCCTCGGGTCCCGGAAGCAGCGTGCAGTACGACAGGGCGTGAAGGAAGCGTTCCTCGCCGACCCATCGCCGTTCCTCCACGATCTCACGGTGCATAACGGCGATCTGTCCGGCTGGTCCGCCGAACGTTTGCATCGCCACCACCCCCCATGCGCCGGCCGCGGTGCGAAGGGTAATGCCAGCATCGAGCGACCTAGCGGGCGGCAGAGGCCCCATCGCCCCGTCGGTCACGGCTGGGTGACGTTCAATGCGACGATGCGATCGGCGAAGTGTTCGCTGATCCACAACGTGGCGTCGGGACGCGCCAGGATCGTGTGCGGGCCCTCGAAGCCCGAAGCGATCACGGTGGTCTTCACCCGGCCGGTTCCGGCGTCGGTCAGCGGGAGACGATGGATTTCACCGGTTACCAGGAGGGAGACGTATGCGGATGTTCCGTCGATGGCGATCCCGGTCGGGGTGGTGTTGCGGTCGAACGTGGCGATTGGTGTGACCACGCCCTGGCACTCCTTCTCCCCGGGACACGTGGGCCATCCGGCGTCGACGGACCGACTCGACGGCCCCGAGTAGGGCAGCACGTTCACTTCTTCTACCGGCGCGGCGTCGATGTTGTCGCCGATCTCCGTCGTCAGGAGCCGTCCGTCGGGGAGGAAGACTTGGGCGTACGCATTCTTCAGGCCGGTCGCCACCTTTGAGGAGGTCTTCGTGAGCGGGTCGAAGACCCACAGCGTGCCGCTCCCGTCGACGACTGCGCCGTCCACGATGTTGCCGGTCGTCTCGTAGAGGATGCGGTTGTCCGGGGTGACGGTAAGCGTTCCTTCGCTCCGTCCGTTGAAGGGCAGATCGTCGACCATCACGGTCAGTGGACTCGGGGTGGTGCCGGCCCCGCGCCATTCGCCACGAACGAGTCGCCGCCGTTCCATGATCCAGACGAACCCGTTGAGCCACGCGACCCCGGTGGGCTTGTCGAGGTTGTCGTAGAGGACGACGCGCTTGTCGGTCACGGGATCAACGGCGAGGACCTGGCCGGTCTTGGCCTCCTCGTC